>NZ_JBWJVM010000036.1:0-82352 GCF_056428985.1 Streptomyces sp. CA189
CGCTGTCGATCGTCCGTCAGTACATTGAGCAGCAGAATCGTCCACTGTGACCTGCGGGTCAGAGCAGTTCTGAGAATCGCTTCACCACCGGGCTGAAGCCCGATGCACTGCGATTAGTCCCGGTAGCCGGGCCGTAGCAGGGCCTGGAACCTCAAATGTTGCTCTGAACGTCCCCCTGGGCGGGTTGGCTCGACTCCGTCGGGGCCATGACATCGGCACACGGACCGATGAGAGGGGGCGAGGGGACATGAAGCCCATGGCACACCTGGGGGTGGGCATCGGCTGGCGGCCGGAGATCGCGGGAGCGGTGGAGGGCCTGCCGGGCTTGGACTGGGTCGAGGTGGTGTCGGAGAACATCTGTCCCGACCATCTGCCGGAGTCCCTGCTGCGGCTGCTCGAACGCGGGGTCCGCGTGGTGCCGCACGGAGTCTCGCTGGGCATCGGCGGCGCGGACCGCCCGGACCCGGCGAAGCTGGCCGCGCTCGGGGAGCGGGCGGTGGCGCTGGGGGCTCCGCTGGTCACCGAGCACATCGCCTTCGTACGGACCTCCTCGGTGGCGCCGGGACCGGTGCTCGAAGCCGGGCACCTGCTGCCCGTGGCTCGGACCCGGGACGCGCTGGACGTGCTCTGCGAGAACGTGCGGATCGCGCAGGACGCGCTGCCGGTGCCGCTCGCGCTGGAGAACATCGCGGCGCTGGTGTCGTGGCCCGGGGAGGAGCTCACCGAGGCGCAGTTCCTGACGGAGCTCGTGGAGCGGACCGGGGTGCGGCTGCTGATCGACGTGGCCAACCTGCACACCAACCGGGTCAACCGGGGGGAGGACCCGCTCGCCGTACTGGACGGGATCCCGCTGGAGGCGCTGGCGTACGTGCACGTCGCCGGGGGCGTGGAGCGGGGTGGGGTGTGGCACGACACGCACGCGCATCCGGTGCCGGCTGCTGTGCTGGAGGTTCTCGCGGAGCTGCGGGCCCGTGTGGACCCGCCGGGGGTGCTGCTGGAGCGGGACGACGACTTTCCGGCGGAGGCCGAGCTGGCGGGTGAGCTCGCCGCGATCCGGGGCGTGCTGGCCGGCCTTGCGGGGGCTGTCCCCTCCCCGCCCTTCCCTCGTTCCCCGGGCGCTGCCCGGACCCGCGCCTCAAACGCCGGCGGGGCTGGGGTGGGGTCCGCCCGGAGCCGCGCCTCAAACGCCGGCAGGGCTGGGGTGGGGTCCGCCCGGAGCCGCGCCTCACACGCCGGCGAGGCTGGATTGGGGGCCGCCCGGAGCCGCGCCTCGCACGCCGGTGGGGCTGGGACGGGGGACGAGCTGGATGGGGCGCGGACGCGGGTCGGGATCGGGCAGGCCGCCTTGTTGTCGGCGCTGGTTGCCGGGACGCCCGTGCCCGAGGGGTTCGACCGGCAGCGGATGCGCGTACAGGCGCGGGCGCTCGCGGCCAAGCGGGCCGGGGTCGTGTCCAAGCTGGCGCCCGAGCTGCCGGGCATCCTGGGCGGGGAGGACGCGTACCGGGAGGCCTTCCTGGGCTACGCCCGGCACCGGCCCATGACCGCCGGATACCGGCGCGACGCGCTGGACTTCGCCGAGCACCTGCTGGTCCGGGACCTGCCGGCCGATCCCGCCGCCCGGCGTCGGCTCACGCTCTGGTGGCGGGACCGGGCCGGGGCCCGGCCGCCGCGCCGGGCCGTGCGCTGGGCCCGCGCCCTGGTGGGGAGGGCGGCGTGACCTTCTTCGACTTCCTCGCCGTGGCCGTCTGGATCGGCGTCATCGCCTCCAGCGTCCTCCTCCTGCGCGGCCTGCGGCGGTCGCGGCCGCCCACGCTGAGCCCCGCCCCCCGCCTGCACGACCTGTCGGAGGCCGCCTTCATGGCCGGCGGACCCGGCGCGGTGGTGGACGCCGCGCTCGTCTCGCTGCTCTGCGACGGGCGCATGCTGGCCGGCGGGCCCGGCATCGTCCAGGTACGGCCCGGGGTGCGGGGCGGCGACCCGGCCCAGCGGGCCGTGCTCCAGGCCTGTCAGGGCGCCCCGTCCGGATGGCTGTACCAGATCCGCTACGCCGCCATGCGGGACCCGGCCGTGCAGGAGACCGGCGACGCGCTGGCCGCCCGCGGGCTGATCGCCACCCCCGGCGGCCGGCACCGCTGGATGCGCCACGGCGTGGCCCAGGCCGTGGTGTGCGGGGTGGTGCTGGTCCTCTCACTGCCGCTGTCCTTCGTCGCCTTCGTGCTCCAGGAGGGGGCCGGATCCGTCGGCGTGCCGTTCGTCGCCGAGGTGCTGCCCGTTCTGCTGGGCGGAATCGTCGTGGGCACCGTCGGCGCCTCCCGGGCCCGGCAGCGGATCACCCCGGCCGGGGCCGCGGCGCTGCGCGCCGTCCGCGCCCACTACGGGGCCGACCAGAGCCCGTACGTCCAGACCTCGCTGTTCGGGCTGCGGGGCCTGAGGGACCCCTACCTGCGCGAGCAGTTGGTGCCCGCGGCCCGCGGGACCCGGCTGGCGGCGGCCCAATCCCGCGGGCGTTCCGGCGGCTCGGGGTCCTCCTGGGGGTCCGGGGCCGAGGCGCTCCCGGTCGTCTGGTGCGCGAGTTCCGACGGCGGCGGGTCCGGCGGGTCGAGCTGCGGCTCCGGCGGGAGCGGCTGCGGGGGCGGCGGATCCAGCGGGTCGAGCTGTTCCGGAGGCTCCAGCGGGTCGAGTTGTTCGAGCGGCTCCAGCGGGTCGAGTTGTTCCAGCGGCTCCAGCGGTTCCAGCGGTTCGAGTTGTAGCAGTTCGTCCAGTTCCAGCTGTAGCAGCAGTTCCTGACCGCCCATCACGGACCCGTCACGAGCTGCTCACACCTCCGCAGAGCCCTGTACCCGCCGGTTCCACATCTTGTAGAACTCGAACATGTTCTGGGTCCTGTTCCTCCTCCTTGCCTGGGCAGGGCTGCTGGTCGCGTGCACCCGCCTCCTGAAGGCCGCCGCCGAACTGGTGGAGCCCCCGGGCACCGCCGCGCGCCACCACCACGACGAGCTGAACCTGTACGAGGCCGCCTACCTGGCCGGCGGCCCGGAGCGGGTGGCCGAGCTGACGCTGCTGTCGATGGAGCGCCAGCGGCGGCTGCTGCTCGCGCACACCGGCTGGGCGACGGTGGTGGACCCGGTGGGCCGCGATCCGCACGAGTGCTCGGTGCTCGGCGCGTTCGGGCCGGACGGGCAGGAGCCGGTGACCTCCGTACGGGCGGTCGCGGCGCGGGATCCGGCCGTACGGGCCCTCGCGGACCGGCTCGGAGAGGCCGGGCTCGCGCTGCGCGACGGGGCCCAGCGGGAGATCGACGCGGGGATCCGGTCGGTCCGGCAGGCCACCGCGCTGGTCCTCGGCATGGCGGTGGCCGCGCTGTGCGTACCCGATCCGGGGACCACGACCACGATGATCCTGTGCTGGTTCGCGCTGCCGCTGATCCTGGCGCTGGGATGCCTGGCCATAGCCCGCGTCGAAGGGCACGCGCAGTCCGCGTGGGCCTCCCCCGCCGGCCGGCGGCTCCTCGTGGAGCTGGGGCGGGAGCGGGGTGTGCGGGGCTCGCTCACCGCGGTGGCGCTGCGGGGGCTGCGCGCGGTCACCGATCCCGAGCTGCGGGCGGCCCTCACGTACGGCAGGCGGGGCCGGATTCCGGGGCAACGGGGGTATTGAGCGCGACACCGGCCGCTGGTCCTGTACAGGAGGCCGCCCGCCGGATCTCATCGGACCGTCCGATGAGATGAGAGGCCCGTCATGCGCCTGCCCCGGGTACCCGCCACGGTCGCGCTGGCCGCCCTCGCGCTGGCCGCTTCCCTGCCGCCGGCCTCCGCCGCCGGGTCTGCCCCCGGACCTGCCGCAGGGGCTGCGGCAGGGGCTGCGGCAGGGGCTGCGGCAGGGGCTGCCGCCCAGGCCTCTCCCCCGGTCCCGCCCCGGCCGCCGTCGGCCGCCCCGGCCCCGCCGGCCCCGCCGGCCGTCGGCCGTGCCACCGAACCGCCCGGCGCCCGGCTCCGGTCGCCGCGCGCCGCCGCGCCCCCGGGACCCGCCGGCGCCGGACCCGCGCCCGGCTCCACCGCCCGGGCGGCCGCCGAGGCCGCCGGCGCCGAGCTCGTGGCCCGGCGGGCCGCGGCCGCCGCCGCGCTCGCGGGGCTGCCGGGACCGGGAGGGACTCCGGCCCCGGGAGGGGCTTCGCCGCCGGATCGTCAGGGTGCCCGCGACGGGCTGGAGTTCGGTCCGTGTCCGGTGGCCGAGGGGCTCGGGCCCGACGCGCGCTGCGGCACGCTCCGGGTCCCGGTCGACTACGCCCGGCCCTACGGTGCTCAGACCGGGATCCTCGTCAGCCGGATCGCCGCCACCGGCGCGGGCGGGGCCCGGCGGCAGGGGGCGCTCGTGTACAACCCCGGCGGACCGGGCGGGAACGGGCTGTTCTTCCCGCTCGTCGCGGGCCTGCCCGAGTGGCGCCGCGTCGGGGCCGCCTACGACCTCGTCGGCTACGCCCCGCGCGGGGTGGGCCGCTCGGAGCACCCGCTCTCCTGCCAGGACCCGGAGCGGTACGCCCCGGCTCCGGCCGAGGCCGTCGGCGCGCGGCCGGACGCCGCCGCCAAGGAGGACCGGATCGCGGCCGCGCGGGCCTACGCCCGCGGCTGCGCGGAGCGGGCCGGGGCCGCCCTCGGCTCGTACACGACCCTGAACAACGTCCGCGACCTGCACGTGCTGCGCGCCGCCCTCGGCGAGGACCGGCTGACCTTCATGGGGGCCTCCTACGGCACCTACCTCGGCGCGGTCTACGCCACCCTCTACCCGGGCCACGTCCGCCGGATGGTCTTCGACTCGGCCGTCGACCCCGATCCGCAGAAGGTCTGGTACCGCAACAACCTCGCCCAGTCCCCCGGCTTCGAGCTCCGCTGGGCCGACTTCCGCGCCTGGGCGGCCCGCCACCACGCCGCGTACGGGCTCGGCTCCACCCCCGGAGCGGTGCAGGCGAGTTACGACCGGGTGCGGGCCGCGCTCGCCCGCGAACCGGCGGGCGGAGTGGTCGGCACCGGGCAGCTGCACTCCGCGTACCTGCGGGCCGCGTACTACGACGAGGTCTGGCCGGGCCGCGCGGCGGCCCTGGCGGCGTTCCTGCGCGGCGATCCGCGCCCGCTCGTCTCGCTCGCCGCCCCGGACCCGGCGGCGGCCGCCGAGGGCGAGAACGCGACGGCCGTGTACACGGCGACCCTGTGCAACGACGCCCCGTGGCCCGCCGACTGGGAGACCTGGGACCGCGACAACACCGAACTGGCCCGCACGGCCCCCTTCGAGACCTGGACCAACGTCTTCCTGAACCTGCCCTGCGCCTTCTGGCCGGTGCGCGAGCGGCAGCGGCCGGTGGACGTGGGGCAACGGCCGGACTCCCCGCTCCCCGGCACGCTGATCGTCGCGGCCGAGCGGGACGGCGCCACCCCGTACGGGGGCGCCCTGGAGCTCCAGCGGCGGCTCGGGCCGCGGGCCGGTCTGGTGACGGAGGAGGGGGCCGGCACCCACGGAGTGGTCGGCGGACGCAACGACTGCGTGGACGCTCACGTGGAGCGGTACTTGCTGACAGGCGACACCCCGGGGCGGAGTGTCACGTGTGCGCCGCATCCGGAGCCCGCACCGGTGTCGCTGGACGACCGGGCAGCGACCGCCCGGGGGCACCCCAGGGCACTGCTGCCGCCAGTCGTCTGAACTTCCGGGCGGGATCTCCGGCTGCGTCGATTCGGGGGCAGGGCCTCCCGATCCCCGGAGGACGCCGGTCAGCGGTCCTCCGGTCCTTCCCCCCAGGGGAGGTCTCTAGGCGAGTCCGGCCACCAGATCGGCGACGGACTTGCGGCGCCCGGTGTAGAAGGGCACCTCTTCACGGACGTGCATGCGGGCCTCGGAGGCGCGCAGGTGACGCATGAGGTCGACGATGCGGTACAGCTCGTCGGCTTCGAAGGCCAGCAGCCACTCGTAGTCGCCGAGCGAGAAGGAGGCGACGGTGTTGGCGCGCACGTCGGGGTAGCCGCGGGCCATCATGCCGTGGTCCTTCAGCATGCGGCGGCGGTCCTCGTCGGGCAGCAGGTACCAGTCGTAGCTGCGCACGAAGGGGTAGACGCTGACGTAGTCGCGCGGCGTCTCGTCGGCCAGGAAGGCCGGGATGTGGGACTTGTTGAACTCGGCCGGGCGGTGCAGGGCCATGTTCGACCAGACCGGCTCGAGCGCGCGGCCCAGCTTGGTGCGGCGGAACAGGTTGTACGCGGTCTGCAGCTCGTCGGAGGTCTCCGCGTGCCACCAGATCATGATGTCCGCGTCGGCGCGCAGGCCGGAGACGTCATAGGTGCCGCGGACGGTGATGTCCTTGGCGGCCAGCTGGTCGAACAGCTCCTGGACCTCGTCGGCGAAGCCGACGCGGTTCTCGGGGAGCACGTCCTTCAGCTTGAAGACGGACCACAGGGTGTAGCGGATGACCTCGTTGAGGTCCTTCGCCTTCTTCCCCGCGTTGGGAATCTTCTCTGGTGCAGTCATGCGTCTATTGTCCCGTGTGCTGATCAGTGGTCGGTGCCAGGGGTGCCCCACCGGTCCCCAACGTGGCGATCACCACGTCTGCGGCCTTGCCCGCGCTGGCGATGCAGGCCGGGATGCCGACCCCGTCGTACACGGCTCCGCACACCGCGAGGCCCGGCAGGGCCGCGACGGCGGAGCGGATCCGGGCCACCCGGCCGAGGTGGCCGACGGGGTACTGGGGCAGGCCGCCGTCCCAGCGGGTGACGGTAGAGGCCGCCGGGCGGACGGTGGGCGCCAGGCCCACGGCCTCGCCGAGGTCGGCGAGGGAGACCTCGACCAGTTCCTCGTCGGAGCGCTTGAGGTCGCCCTCGTCGCCGTGGCGGCCGACGGAGGTGCGCAGCAGGAAGAGGTCGGGATCGCCCCCGGCCCAGGCCCACTTGTTGCTGGAGAAGGTCGAGGCCTTGATCGTCCGGCCGTCCACGGGCGGTACGAGGAACCCGCTCGCGCCGCCGTCGGCGATCCCGGCCGGCAGGTCGGAGCGGTGCAGGGCCATCGTGACCAGGGCCATGGAGGCGTACTCGACCCCGCGCAGCTCGGTGGCGGCGAAGGGCGCGACCCGGTCGAGCAGCCGGGCGGCGGGCCCGGCCTGGACGGCCACGACCACCCCGTCGGCCTCGATGGCCTCGACGCCGCCCGGAACGTCGGCGACCACGCGCCAGCCGGTGGCGGTACGGGTCAGCTCGCGCGCGGGGGCGTCGAGGAGGATCCGGGCTCCGGCCGCCCGGCAGGCCTCGGCGACGGCGACCGGGAGCCTGCCGATGCCGCCGTCGATGCCGGAGAAGACGGGGCCGGTCTGCCCCGCCCGGGCCGCCCGGGCCTGTAGTTCCCGTACGCCCTCGCCCAGGGAGGCGTGGGTACGGGCGGCCTCGAAGAGCTGGGGTACGGCGGCCCGCATCGAGATGCGGTAGGCGTTGCCGGCGTAGACCCCGCCGAGGAGGGGTTCCACGAGCCGGTCGACGACCTCGTGGCCCAGCCGGGCGGCGACGTACTCGCCGAGGGCCACGTCCTCGCCGATCTCCTCCGGCTCCAGGGCGTCTTCGGCCCCGGCCCGGGCCAGGCCCTCGGCGGAGAGCACCCCGGAGGCGGCGAGCGGGCCCATGTCGCCGGGTACGCCCATGACGTGCCCGCCCGGCAGGGGCCGCAGCACGCCGCGGGTCCACAGGCGGGCGGTGGCGGTGGCCGGCGGCTGCAGGGCCTCGCCGAGGCCCACGGCGCGGGCCAGTTCGAGGGCTTCGGGGCGGCGGGCGAGTACGGATTCGGCGCCGAGGTCCACGCGCAGGCCGGCCAGTTCGCCCGAGCGCAGCTTGCCGCCGAGGCGCGGGCCGGCCTCCAGGAGGGTGACGCGCAGGCCCTCGGCGAGCAGCCGGTGGGCCGCCGCGAGGCCCGCGATCCCGCCGCCGATGACGACGACGTGGCCGGCGGTGGCCGGCCGGTCCGTACGCGTGTCCGCTTCATGCATGGACACATCGTCTCAGACCGCTCACCGGGCGATCGCCGAGGCCTGACCGTGACCGCTTCGGGATCACCTCGGGACCATGCGTACGAAACCCGGGACGGGTCCCGGCACGTCGGAACGTCGAGGCACGGATACATGCGCGTCCGACGATTCCGACACTTACCAGGGGGACCCAACGATGCACACCCAGCACAGACGTTACGGGCGGTACGGGCGGCGTTCGGCGACGGCCCTGGCCGCGCTCTCGCTGACGGGGGCTCTCGTCCTCACCGGCTGCGGCTCCGACGGCACCACCTCGGACAAGGCGGCGGTCGCGGAGGGCTCCCAGCGGCAGGACGCCGCCGGACAGGGCGGGGCGGCGGCTCCGGCCCCGGCCGCGTCGGGCGCACCGGCGCCGGGCGCCGACAAGAGCCAGCCGCAGGCTCCCGCCGTACGCACGCAGATCATCCGGACCGCGTCGCTGTCGGTGGAGACGGCCGACGTCCAGAAGGCGACGGCCGGTGCCCGGACGGCGGCGGAGAGCGCGGGCGGGTACGTGGGCAACGAGGCCACCGCGCGCGAACCCGACGGGGCGATGACCTCGACGGTGACCGTGCGGGTGCCGGGCGAGCGCTTCGACGCGGTGCTGGCCGCCCTGGAGGGCAGCGGAAAGCTGCTGGGCCGCAAGGTCGAGGCGCAGGACGTGACGCAGAAGGTCGCGGACGTCGACAGCCGGGTCAAGTCCCAGCAGGCGAGCGTGACCCGGGTGCGCGAGATGATGGAGAAGGCCTCGGGGCTGTCCGAGGTGGTCACGCTGGAGGCCGAACTCAGCAAGCGCCAGGCCGATCTGGAGTCGCTGCTCGCGCAGCAGACGGCGCTCAAGGACCAGACCTCGCTCGGCACGATCACGCTGACGTTCTCGGAGCCGGGGAAGCAGCCCGTCAAGGAGAAGGAGAAGCCGGAGCCGGGCTTCACCGACGCCCTGGCCGGCGGCTGGAAGGTCTTCGCCGCCGCGGTCCTGTACGTGCTGATGGCGCTCGCCGCGGCCTCGCCGTTCCTGCTCAGCGGCGCGTTCCTGCTGCTCGGCTTCCGGCAGTACCGCAAGTGGCGGCCGGCGAAGGAGAAGCCCGGCACGGCGCGGCGCCTTCCCGCGCAGGGCGGGCCGAGGTGGCCGGGGCACACGGCCGCCACTCCGGCGGACCCGGCGGATCCGGCGGACCCGAACGCGACGCCGCCCCAGGTCCAGGACTGACCACCCGTGCGCCCGTAGCGTGGGGCCCGCAGGCACAGGCGGCGGGGAAGGACGGTACGGGCACATGGGGAACGGCACGGAACGGCTGGTGGTGGTCGGCGGTGACGCGGCGGGGATGTCCGCCGCGTCACAGGCCCGGCGGCTCAAGGGCCCGGCGGAGCTGGAGATCACCGCCTTCGAGCGCGGGCACTTCACCTCGTACTCCGCGTGCGGGATCCCGTACTGGATCGGCGGCCTGGTCGACGGCCCGGACGAACTGATCGCCCGGACGCCCGAGGAGCACCGCGCGCGGGACATCGACCTGCGCACGCGCACGGAGGTCGTGGAGCTGGACCTCGCGGGACGGCGGGTGCGGGCCCGGGATCTGGAATCGGGCGCCGAGTACTGGACGGGGTACGACAAGCTCGTCCTCGCCACCGGCGCCCGCCCGGTCCGCCCCCGGCTGCCCGGCATCGGCGCGCACGGGGTGCACGGCGTGCAGACGCTGGACGACGGACAGCGGCTGATGGCGGATCTGGAACGGGCGGCGGGCCGCCGGGCGGTGGTCGTCGGCGCCGGCTACATCGGCGTGGAGATGGCGGAAGCCCTGCTCGGGCGGGGCTTCGAGGTCACCGTGCTGCACCGGGGCGAGCAGCCGATGTCCACGCTGGACCCGGACATGGGCGGCCTGGTGCACAGCGCGATGAACGCCATGGGGATCCGTACGGTCGCCCGCGCCGAGGTGACGGAGATCCTCACCGACGGGGAGGGCCGGGCCCGCGCGGTGGCCACGGCCTCGGGCGAGGAGTACCCGGCGGACGTCGTGGTCCTGGGCATCGGCGTCGAGCCGCGCACGGCCCTGGCCCGCGCGGCGGGCCTGCCACTGGGCGAGTCGGGCGGCCTGCTGACCGACCTCTCCATGCGGGTCCGCGGCCACGAGAACGTCTGGTCGGGCGGCGACTGCGTGGAGGTGCTGGACCTGGTGGCGGGCCGCATGCGGCACATCCCGCTGGGCACGCACGCGAACAAGCACGGCCAGGTCATCGGATCGGGCATCGGCGGCGGCTACGCGACCTTCCCGGGCGTGGTCGGCACCGCCGTGAGCAAGGTCTGCGACCTGGAGATCGCGCGTACGGGGCTGCGCGAGCGGGACGCGCTGGCCGCCGGGCTCCGCTTCGTCACGGCGACGATCCGCTCGACGAACACGGCGGGCTACTACCCGGAGGCGGCGGAGATGACGGTCAAGATGCTGGCGGAACGCCGCACGGGCCGGCTCCTGGGCGTCCAGATCGTCGGCGGCGCGGGCTCCGCGAAGCGGGTGGACATCGCCGCGGTGGCCCTGACGGCCGGTATGACGGTGGACCAGGTCGTCTCCCTGGACCTGGGCTACGCCCCGCCGTTCTCCCCGGTCTGGGACCCGGTGCTGGTGGCCGCCCGCAAGGCGGTCTCCGCGGTGCGGGCGGCGGGGGTCTAGTCGGTCCGGCCCGGGCGCGGGCCCGGGCCCGCCGCGACGAGTTCGGAGCGGATCAGCTCCAGCAGGCGGCCCATCCAGTTCCGGCCGCCGCGGGAGCCCCCGTCGCGCCAGAAGGGGGCGTCGGAGATGCCGGTGTAGAGGATGGCGCCCTCCCCCGTGGCGACCAGCAGCTCCGCGAGTTGCGGGTGCTGCCCGAACTTGGCCCGCAGCAGCGCCGCCATGACGGCGACCCTCCGGGCGGCCCAGTCCGCGCGGCCCGCGGCCGCTCCGCCCAGCTCCCGCACCTCGCGGGCGCTCGCGGCGGCGCGGATCTCGTCGTGGTCGGCCCGGTCGGCGGCGAAGAGGGCCCAGTAGCCGTGCACCACGGTGGGGTTGCTCACTGTTCGTTGAGTAGCGCGCACGAGGTCGGGTTAGCTCGATCGTGTGATGGTCCGCTCTTTGCCTTGCGGGGCCCTGGGCTGGTCGGGTTAACGTGATCGGGCGATCTGGGACGCCGGGTGCGGTGCCAGCGTGCGGGGCCCCTGCTCCACCAGAGTGATGGTTCAGGGCCTCCCCGTCGCCTCTGGCCGTACTCACATGGCCAGGTCGCACAGGGAGCTGGCCTCCCGGGATCGGACCACGTACAAGATGCGTGTCGCCGCCCCGGGGTCGAGTACGCCGGGGACCAGTGCGCTCAAGACCGTTTGGGGCGTGCGGCTGATCGGGCTCACCCCCGCTCAGTCTTCAGGAACGGTAGGTCTCCCCTTCGTACGTGAAGGGGGCGTCGTAGTCGTTGCGCAGCGCGAAGTCTCCGAGCTCGGTCGGCCATCCCCGGGGATACACGGCCTCGTGGAGGACGACCGGGGGCCGCGGAGCGTCGGCCGGTGCGTCCGCGTCCGTGACGGCCCACTGCTGCTCGGCCCTCTCGGTAGCCGCGGACGGCCTCCCGGAGCAGGTCGACGGTCGCGGTCGGCCCGCCAGCCGGGATATCTCGTCGGCGACTTCTACGAGGAAACTCTCGTCGGTCAGCGGCTCGGGGTAGTCGGATATGCGAAACGTCGGCCCGTGCCATGTCATGCACGGCACGGTACCGACGTCGGCGCGGTCTCGGGTCTAGACCGCCGTCTGCGTGTGGACGTAGTCCACCAGGCGGGTCAGGGCGTCCGGGTTCGTCGTCGGGAGGACGCCGTGGCCCAGGTTGAAGATGTGGCCCTCCAGGTCCGCCGCGGCGTCCAGCACCTCGCGGGTCTTGGCCTCCACCGCCTCGGTGGTGGAGAAGAGGACCGCCGGGTCCAGGTTGCCCTGGAGCGCCTTGCCGGGGCCGACCCGGTGCACGGCGTCCTTCAGGGAGACCCGGTAGTCGACGCCCATGACGTCCGCGCCGGCCTCGCCCATGAGGCCGAGCAGCTCGCCCGTGCCCACACCGAAGTGGATGCGCGGGACCCCGTACGAGGCGACGGACTCCAGCACCTTCGCGGAGGCGGGCATCACCGAGCGGCGGTAGTCCGCCGGGGCGAGCGCGCCGACCCAGGAGTCGAAGAGCTGGACCGCGGAGGCGCCGGCCTCGATCTGGACCTTCAGGAAGGCGGAGGTGATCTCGGCGAGGCGGTCCAGCAGGTCGGCCCAGAGCTCCGGGTCCCCGTACATGAGGGCCTTGGTGTGCTCGTGGTTCTTGGACGGGCCGCCCTCGACCAGGTAGCTCGCGAGGGTGAAGGGCGCGCCGGCGAAGCCGATCAACGGCGTGGAGCCGAGTTCACCCGTGAGCATGCCGATCGCCTCGGTGACGTACGAGACGTCCTCCGGGGTGAGGTCGCGCAGCTGTGCGAGGTCCTCGCGGCGGCGGATCGGCTGGGCGACGACCGGGCCGATGCCGGGCTTGATGTCCAGGTCGATGCCGATGGCCTTCAGCGGGACCACGATGTCGGAGAAGAAGATGGCCGCGTCCACGTTGTGGCGCCGGACCGGCTGCAGCGTGATCTCGGTGACCAGGTCGGGCCGCATGCAGGATTCCAGCATCTGCGTGCCCTCGCGCACCTTGCGGTACTCGGGGAGCGAGCGACCCGCCTGCCGCATGAACCACACGGGGGTGTGCGGCACCGGCTCGCGCCGGCACGCCTTCAGGAAGGCGGAATCGTACGTCTGGCTCGGCGTGCCCGTGGGGCGGGTGTTGGCGCTCACGACTCAAATCTTCGCACGTATGAAGAAGTGCCCGGCCCGGCGCGGGTGTCCCTGCGCCGTACGGGCGCTCGTTCCGCCTAGTCTTCCCCGCATGGCTGCGGCTCAGGGACGATTTTCAGATGGCGCTGACGGTACGGACAGCGCGAAGGACAGCTCCGTCCCACTCCCGTTCCGGCGGGCGGTCGACGGCTTGAAGAAAGCGAGGCTGCGGCAGGGGATCGAGATCGATCCCACCAAACCGCCACAGAGACTGGCACCCCACGCGTACGCATTGGAAGCGGCGGTCGTGGACGGCGACGAGGACCTGGCCGACGGCCGGCTCATCCTCTTGCACGACCCGGCCGGGCACGACGCCTGGCAGGGCACCTTCCGGCTGGTGACGCTCGTACGGGCGGAACTGGAGCCGGAGATGGCCGTGGACCCGCTCCTCCCGGAGGTGTGCTGGTCCTGGCTGACGGGGGCGCTGGACGCGCGCGGGCTGACGTACGGGGAGGCGAGCGGGACCGTGACCATGGCCGCCTCGCACTACTTCGGCGGGCTCGGAGAGCGGCGGCCGGCGACACAGATCGAGATCAGGGCCTCCTGGACGCCGCGCGAGGGGGTGGGCGGGGTGCCGGACACCGCCGCACACCTGTCGGCATGGTGCGAACTGCTGTGCCAGATCGCGGGGCTGCCGCCGGTCGGACCGACCGAGACGGTGACCGGCGTGGTCTCGCTGCCCCAGCGGCGCGGTCCGCATCACCCTCAGGGGTAATTCCGCAAGCCCGCGGGCGGCGCCGACCGCGCCGACCCGCACCGACCTGCACCGATCCGTGCCGACCCGGGCCCCGATATCGGGGCCGGATGTCGTTACGGGGCGTCCCTTGCGGGCTTCTGATCACCCTATGATCGATCGTGCGTCCGAATTGCCCGAATTGTTACTCACCAAATCGTGATCATTCCCTAAAGCCGGGCGGGTGACGTGCCGAAGGAGTCATAGACCATCCGCACGGTTCGCACCGGCTTCCTTCCCCGAGCCGGCCGTCCCGCCACTCCCCCCAGGAGGCCTAGGTGTCCGTTCTTCTCGAGCAGCCCGCAAGCCTGGTCGCCTACCGCCCGAACAAGCCGACGGCCATGGTCGTCGTGGCCGACCCGCGCGTGCGTTCCACCGTGACCCGCCATTTGTGGGCCCTCGGAGTTCGCGACGTGATCGAGGCGTCGTCCATCGCGGAGGCCCGTCCACGCATCGGCAGCCCGCGCGACATCTGCGTGGCCGACGTACACCTGCCCGACGGTTCCGGTCTCACCCTGCTCTCCGAGACCCGCGCCGCCGGTTGGCCGAACGGCCTGGCCCTGTCCGCCGCCGACGACATCGGCGCCGTACGCAACGCCCTCGCGGGCGGAGTGAAGGGCTACGTCGTCACCGGCACCCGGACCAACATCGGGCTCCCGTCCCGGCCCGGCGCCGCCCCCATCGGCGCCGCCGCGGCCCGTATGCACCGCCGCCCCCCGGGTGCCCCGAGCCACCCGGGCGGCTACCGAGAGCTCTCCGGCCGCGAGGTCGAGGTCCTGCGCCTCGTCGCGGAGGGCCAGTCCAACAAGGCCATCGGCGTTTCGATGGGCCTGTCCGCCCTGACCGTCAAGTCCCACCTCGCACGGATCGCCCGCAAGCTGGGCACCGGCGACCGGGCCGGGATGGTCGCCGTCGCCCTGCGGACCGGGATCATCCACTGACCCGGCCGATACCCCCGAAGGACCCCGGGAGAACTCCCGGAGAACCCGGGGAAACGTCCGTACTCCCCCTTCGCGCCCGTCGCCGGAACGTTCCGGCGACGGGCGCGTCGTATCCACGGATACCCTTGACCGGTGACCGACGCCCAAGAAACCGCAGCAGACCTGCGCACCACCACCGGGGGCGGCCCCCCGGACGACGAGGTTTCGTCCGACGGGCTGCCGATTCCCTTGCTGGCACCCCGTGAGGGCATCCCTCCGGTGGTCGCCGACGCCGCCGCGCTCGCCGAGGTGGTCGCGGCCTTCGCCGCGGGCACCGGCCCCGTGGCCGTGGACGCCGAGCGCGCCTCCGGCTACCGCTACGGCCAGCGCGCCTACCTCGTACAGCTGCGCCGCGAGGGTGCGGGCTCCGCACTCATCGACCCGGTGGGCTGCCCCGACCTCTCCTCCCTCGGCGAGGCCCTGTCCGGCACCGAGTGGATCCTGCACGCCGCCACCCAGGACCTGCCGTGCCTGCGCGAAATAGGCATGGCGCCCACCTCCCTCTTCGACACCGAGCTGGCCGGCCGCCTCGCCGGCTTCCCGCGGGTCGGCCTCGGCGCGATGGTCGAGGGGGTCCTCGGCTACGTGCTGGAGAAGGGCCACTCCGCCGTCGACTGGTCCACCCGCCCGCTCCCCGAGCCGTGGCTGCGCTACGCCGCGCTCGACGTGGAGCTGCTCGTGGACCTGAGGGACGCGCTGGAGAAGGAGCTGGACCGGCAGGGCAAGCTGGAATGGGCCCACCAGGAGTTCGACGCCATCGCCTCCGCGCCGCCCGCGCCGCCGCGCAAGGATCCGTGGCGCCGTACGTCCGGCATGCACAAGGTGCGCCGACGCCGGCAGATGGCCGTCGTCCGGGAGCTGTGGGAGTCCCGGGACCGGATCGCGCAGCGACGTGACGTGTCACCGGGCAAGGTGCTGGGTGACGCGGCGATCGTCGAGGCCGCCCTCGCCATGCCGCTGACCGTGCAGGCCCTCTCCGCCCTGCCCGGCTACGGGCAGCGCATGGGCCGGCGCCAGCTCGACCAGTGGATGGCCGCCGTGGACCGGGCGAAGGCCCTGCCCGAGGCCGAGCTGCCGCTGCCGGGGGCGACTCCGGCCGGTCCGCCGCCGCCGCGTTCCTGGGCGGACAAGGACCCGGCGGCCGCGGCGCGGCTGGCCGCGGCCCGGACGGCCGTATCGGCGCTGGCGGAGGGGCTGAACCTGCCGCAGGAGAACCTGATCACCCCCGACACGGTCCGCCGGCTGTGCTGGGAGCCGCCCGAGCGCCTGGAGGCCGACGCGGTGGCCGAGGCCCTGGCGGGCTACGGCGCCCGCCCGTGGCAGATCGAACAGGTGACGGACGCCCTGGTCACGGCCCTGGCCGCGACCCCGCCGGCGCCCCCGATCACGCCCGAGACCGAGGACTGACCGGCACGCCGGACCCCGAGGACGGGGCTCTCACTCCAGCGGAGTGAGGGCCCCGTCCTCGTCCCTGTGGAAGCTCCCCTTGCTCTCGCCCTCCACCTTGCCGCGCTTGAGCCAGTGGTCGGACATGGTGTGGATGTCGTTCGCCACGCGTTCCCAGGGCGCCTGGTGCCCCGCGCAGGCCAGCCGGAGCATCAGCTTCTTCTCCTTGGGGATGAGCCGGTACAGCTCCGGGACCGAGAAGTACAGCAGGCCCAGGTTCGACGCGGTGTTCACCACCGAGTCGTGCTCCCCGTACACGATGCACACGGGCACCTTGTCGCCGAGGACGTCGTGCAGCTTCACCGTGGTGGAGTTCCAGCCCCACCAGTACGAGTTCCGGATGCGGCTGAGCCCTTGCGGGGACGGGTCGTCGGGTGACACCGCGGGTCCCCAGTCGACGCCGATCGGGTCGACGGCCATGATCGCCCTCCATACCTCGTCGACCATTCCGGGCTCGCGCTGGTCGGGGCACTTCAGGTCCTTGAGCCACGCCGCGTCGACGCCGTTCTTCGTGCCGACGGTCATCGGGAAGTTGAAGCCCGCTGAGGACACCGGCAGCGGCACCGGCGCGCCGAAGTCGGTCCCGGTTGCGCTCGCGCGGCCGTTCGGCGGGAAGATCGGTGCCAGCAGGAAGAGGCTGCGGACCTTGCCGGGGTTCTGGATGGTGTAGGGCCCGAGCTGCTGGGAGGCCGCCGACCAGCCGATGAGGTCGACCTTGGTGGCGCCGGTCTTGTCGAGGATGAAGTCGACCACCTTGCCGACCTCGTCCCAGTCGCTCTGGGAGTTGTTCAGCTGAGAGGTGTAGATCGGCGGCGTCATGTCCGTGTCCGCGTTCGGGTGGGGCACGAGGAGCTTCCGCTGCGCTTCCGTGGGCTGGACGTTCCTCCAGTCGTCCATCTTCGGGCGGGTCGACAGCCCAGAGCCCTGGAGTTCCATCACGAAGACGTCGTAGTTCTTCTTCGCCAGCGCCTCGGCCCAGCTGTACTTCTTGTACTGCAGGTCGAAGCCCGCCAGCGCCGGGACGCTCCTGCCGTGCAGCATCAGGACGGGCCTGCTCTGCTCTCCGTCGGGCGTGCCGTTGCGCCTGCGCACGAAGAGCTTGACGAGCTCGCCGGTGTTCGCCGGGATGGTCGATTTGTGGTCCACGTAGTAGTCCGTGAGGACAGGTCCCGCCATCGCTGTGCTCCGTTCCGTCGGTCGGGTCCGGGGCGGTGCGCCCGGACCCGAGCCAGAATCCGCAAGGATGTGCGCCCGACGCCGTCGACCCGGCCGGGGAGGCGGATGTCCGACCCGTTCGGGTAGTCCCGGGCGCTCCGATCGGCCGGGCGCACGGCGGGGCGCGAGGGGGCTCACACGGTGCGGGCCGGGTGTGACCTTCGCCGCTCCTCCCAGGGGGGCTGTGCATGCCGGTTACCGGCAAGTAGCATGGAGAGGTGAGCGGGCGCTCAGTCCATGGGAGCGCCCCCGCGCAGCAGTGCACACCCGCACCTGGAGGAGAGCCAACGTGCCTCGTACCGTCAGGGACGTCGTCTTCGTCGACGGCGTCCGCACCCCGTTCGGCAAGGCGGGCCCGAAGGGCATCTACAACGAGACCCGAGCCGACGATCTCGTCGTCAAGGCGATCCGGGAGCTGCTGCGCCGCAACCCGGACCTGGACCCCGCGAAGATCGACGAGGTCGCCATCGCCGCGACCACGCAGATCGGCGACCAGGGCCTGACGCTGGGCCGCACGGCCGGCATTCTCGCGGGCCTCCCGCAGTCCGTCCCGGGCTACTCGATCGACCGCATGTGCGCCGGCGCGCTCACCGCCGTGACCGCCGTCGCGGGCGGCGTGGCCTTCGGTGCGTACGACGTCGCCCTCGCCGGCGGTGTCGAGCACATGGGCCGCCACCCCATGGGCGAGGGCGTGGACCCCAACCCGCGCTTCGTCTCCGAGAAGCTGGTCGACGAGTCCGCCCTGTTCATGGGCATGACCGCCGAGAACCTGCACGACAGGTACCCGACGATCACCAAGCTCCGCGCCGACGAGTACGCCGTGCGCTCGCAGGAGAAGGCCGCCAAGGCGTACGCCGACGGCAAGATCCAGCAGGACCTGGTGCCGATCTCGGTGCGCAACAACAACGAGGCGGCCGGTGAGACGGGCTGGGGCCTGGTCACCGCCGACGAGCCGATGCGTCCGGGGACCACCCTGGAGAACCTGGCGGGCCTCAAGACCCCGTTCCGGGTGCACGGCAACGTCACCGCGGGCAACGCCGCCGGTCTCAACGACGGTGCCACGGCCGCGATCATCGCGTCCGAGGACTTCGCCCGCGAGAACAACCTCCCGGTCAAGATGCGCCTGGTCTCGTACTCCTTCGCGGGTGTCGAGCCGGAGGTCATGGGCTACGGCCCGATCCCGGCCACCGAGAAGGCGCTGGCGCAGGCCGGTCTGACGATCGACGACATCGGCCTCTTCGAGGTCAACGAGGCCTTCGCGGTCCAGGTCCTCGCGTTCCTGGAGCACTACGGCATCGCCGACGACGACGCCCGCGTCAACCAGTACGGCGGGGCCATCGCCTTCGGCCACCCGCTCGCCTCCTCGGGCGTGCGCCTGATGACCCAGCTGGCCCGCCAGTTCGAGGAGCAGCCGGAGGTCCGCTACGGCCTGACCACCATGTGCGTCGGCTTCGGCATGGGCGCCACGGTCGTCTGGGAGAACCCGAACTTCACCGCCGAGGGAGACAGCAAGTGAGCACCACCACCACTGAGCTCCTGAAGGGCGCGGCCGAGCTGTTCCCGGACGAGGTCGTCACGCGCGCGCTCGTACGCCACCTCGACCTGCCCTTCGGCGCCGGGCGCTTCGCGCTCATCACGCTGGACAACGGCCTGGACCACACCAAGCCGACCACCTTCGGCCCGCAGTCCCTCGCCAACCTGAACGCGGCGATCGACCAGGTCGAGCAGGAGGCCCTCGCGGGCTCCATCGTCGGTGCGGGCCTGACCGGCAAGCCGTTCATCTTCGCGGTCGGCGCCGACCTCAAGGGCGTCGAGCTGCTGAAGAAGCACGACGAGGCGCTCGCCATCGGCAAGGGCGGCCACGACGTCTTCAAGCGCCTCGCGGCGCTGGGCGTCCCCACCTTCGCGTACTACAACGGCGCGGCGATGGGCGGCGGTGTCGAGGTCGGTCTGCACTGCACCTACCGCACCGTCTCCAAGGCCATCCCGGCCTTCTCGCTGCCCGAGGTCTTCCTCGGCCTGGTTCCCGGCTGGGGCGGCTGCGCCCTGCTGCCGAACCTGATCGGCGCGGACCGCGCGGTCTCGGTCATCATCGAGAACTCGCTGAACCAGAACCGCCAGCTCAAGGGCAAGCAGGTCTTCGAACTCGGCATCGCGGACGCACTGTTCGAGGGCGCGGACTTCCTGGAGCAGTCGCTCCTGTGGACCGCCCGCGTGCTGAACGGCACCACCGAGGTCGTGCGCGACGAGATCGACCGCGGCGAGGCCTGGGACGCGGCGGTCGCCCGCGGCCGCTTCATCGCCGACTCCAAGGTGCACGGCGCGGCCCCGGCCGCCTACCGCGCACTGGAGATCATCGAGGCTGCCAAGGACGGCGACCTGCAGAAGGGCTTCGACGCCGAGGACACGGCCCTGGCCGACCTCATCATGGGCGGCGAACTGCGCTCCGGCATCTACGCCTTCAACCTGGTCCAGAAGCGCGCCAAGCGCCCGGCCGGCGCCCCGGACAAGAACCTGGCCCGCCAGGTCACCAAGGTCGGCGTCGTCGGCGCGGGCCTGATGGCCTCGCAGCTGGCGCTGCTGTTCCTGCGCCGCCTGGAGGTGCCGGTGGTCCTCACCGACATCGACCAGGCGCGCGTGGACAAGGGTGTGGGCTACGTCCACGCCGAGATCCAGAAGCTGCTGGGCAAGGGCCGCATCAACCAGGACAAGGCCAACCGCCTGACCGCCCTGGTGACGGGCGTCCTGGACAAGGCCGAGGGCTTCGCGGACGCGGACTTCATCATCGAGGCCGTGTTCGAGGAGATGTCCGTCAAGCAGAAGGTGTTCGCGGAGGTCGAGGCGGTCGCCCCGGCGCACGCGATCCTCGCCACCAACACCTCCTCGCTGTCGGTCTCGGAGATGGCTTCCAAGCTCCAGCACCCGGAGCGCGTGGTCGGCTTCCACTTCTTCAACCCCGTCGCGATCCTCCCGCTGCTGGAGATCGTCCGCGGCGAGCAGACCGACGAGGCCTCGCTCGCCACGGCCTTCGGTGTCGCGCGGAAGCTGAAGAAGACCGCGGTCCTCACCAAGGACGCCCCGGCGTTCGTCGTGAACCGCATCCTGACCCGCTTCATGGGCGAGATCCAGAACGTCATCGACGAGGGCACCCCGGTGGTCACCGCCGAGAAGGCCATCGAGCCGCTCGGCCTGCCGATGTCCCCGCTGGTGCTGCTGGAGCTCGTGGGCCCGGCGATCGGCCTGCACGTCTCCGAGACCCTGAACCGCGCCTTCCCGGAGCGCTTCACCGTCTCGCCGAACCTCGCCGCCGTCGTCAAGGCCGGCAAGCGCGGGTTCTACGTCTACGATTCCGGCAAGCCGGAGCTGGACCCCGAGGTCGCCGCCCTCCTCGTGCAGGGCGATGTCGTCCTGACCGAGGAGCAGGTCCGCGACCGCGTCCTGGACGCGGTGGCGCAGGAGATCGGCCTGATGCTGGAGGAGGGTGTCGTGGCCGAGGCCCAGGACATCGACCTCTGCCTCATCACGGGCGCGGGCTGGCCCTTCCACCTGGGCGGCGTCACGCCGTACCTGGACCGCGAGGGCGTCTCCGAGCGGGTCAACGGCAAGAAGTTCCTGGCCCCGGGCCTGGCGAGCGTTCCTGCCTGATCCTTCCGCGCCCCACGCCGGCGCATCCGGATGCCCGTTCGTGGAACCTCCACGGACGGGCATCCGCCCTTCCCTCGGCGGTGCGGATCGCCGGGGGCGGTAGCAGCCGTACCCGGCGGCCAGTTGGCCGGTGACGACGCCTGCCGCCGGTCGCCTCCGTAGGCGCGACAGGGGTACTCCCGTTCGACTTTCGCGTCTGCCTATACTCTTGCCCCGGTGACGCGCCGTGCGGGCGACTCCGGACCCGAACGCGGGTCCACCACACACCAGACCGCCCGCCGCGCCTTCCCCGTGATGGCGGTCACCCTTGCAGGACCGCCAATCTCCGGGACCAGAGGACACCTAAGGTATGACTCAGACGACCGACGCACCGCCGCGTTCCCGCAGGGCTCCCAGCAGGCGAAGCCGCAAGAAGCGGGTGTTCGTCACCATATCGCTGACCCTGCTCGTCCTTCTGCTCATAGCCGGCGGCGTCGGTTGGTGGGGATACAGCCACCTCAACGGCAACATCGACAGCGTCGACCTGGACCAGGCGATCGGCGTCGACAACCGGCCGGCGAAGGTTCCCGACGCCGGGCAGAACATCCTCGTCCTGGGCTCCGACTCGCGCGCCGGCGCCAACGGCGAGCTCGACCACGGTGACGTCAGCGGCTCCCGCTCGGACACCAACATGCTGGTGCACATACCCGAGGGCCGTAAGAAGGCCACCGCCGTCAGCATCCCCCGCGACACCCTCGTCACCCGTCCCGACTGCAAGGACGAGAAGGGCAAGACGGTCGCCGGGGCGAAGCGCGTCATGATCAACGGAGTGATCGGGACCGCCGGACCGGCCTGCCTCGTCAAGACCGTCGAGCAGATGTCGGGCGTCCGCGTCGACAACCTGGTCCAGGTGGACTTCGCCGGCTTCAAGGAGCTGGTGGACGCGCTCGGCGGAGTGACCGTCACCCTGGAGAAGCCCATCAAGGGCGGCCTGGACCTGGCCGCGGGCACGCACCGCCTCAACGGCACCGACTCCCTCAAGTTCGTTCGTACGCGCCACGGTTACGGCGACGGCAGCGACCTCGGACGCATCGACCTGCAGCAGAAGTTCATGCTGGCGATGCTGTCCGAGATCAAGAACCAGGACGCCCTCGGCAACCCGGCCCGGCTCTACAAGCTCGCCGACGCCGGTACCAAGGCGCTGACGACCGACTCCGAGCTCGGCTCCCTCAAGGGTCTGACGGAGTTCGCCCAGAGCATGAAGGGCGTGGACCCCGCCACCATGGAGACGATCATGCTGCCGGTCGACTACGACAAGATCGACAAGTACCGCGTGGTCGCCGTCGAGCCGCAGGCGTCGCAGCTGTGGGAGGCCCTCCGCAAGGACGAGCCGATTCCGGCCTCCGCGAAGAAGTCCCCCGCCAAGGGCTGACAGCCGGCCGAGCCCTCCGCTTCGGGCCGTGCCCCGTCGGCCCGCTCGGGTGGCCGCGCCGTCGTGGACGGCGCCGACGGGCCAGGGAACGTGCGTTCGCTCAGGCTTATGATGTGGAGAATCCCGGAGGCGCCTGCTGGCACCGGGCTGGACTCAGGAGGGAACGGCACAGATGCGCGGCAGAGGTGCGCAGGCGGCGGATCGGCCGTCCCGGTCCGGTGTCGCCGCTCAGGTGCGGCCCGGCAGGCGATCCCTGACGGCGGTGGCCACCGGGACGTGGCTGCTGCGCGGGAACGATGACCGGCTCGCGGTGTACGCGCTCGTCGACGGCGGCGTCAACCGCTGGACGGAGACGGCGGTCGGCAGTGCACGGTGGTCCGAGCCGGCCTTCTTTCCCGCCGAAGGGCTGACCGACCTCGCCGTCGCCCAGGGGGCCAACCACTACGTGCACCTCCTCGGGCGCAAGGAGCTGAGGCAGGCCGGAGGCCCGCCCAAGGTCGAACTCGTCCATGCCGTCCAGTACCAGTCCGGCAGGCCGCTGGTGGACTGGCGCTCCCTGGGCAACCCGTACCGCGACGCGAAGGACGCCGGGACGCTCGGCGTGCCGACCGCCGCCATCGACGGGCGGGGCGTCGTTCACGTCTTCGTCTCCGGTGAGGGCGGCGGGGTCATGATGCGCCGGGACACCAAGCGCTCCTGGGAGGGATGGCGGGACCTGCGCGGCGGCGAGACCGCCGGAGCCCTGGCGGCCGCGGTGAATTCCGCCGGGCTCGTCGAGGTCCTCGCTCCGGGCCGGAGGTCGGTGATGCACTGGATCCAGATGGAGCCGGGCGGCGACCTGCGCCGTACCGAGGACTGCATGCCCGCCCCGGCCCCCGGTTCGGCGGCCTTCCTGGAAACCGCCCCCGGCGTCCTCACCGCGTACTGGACCGAGCAGAGCGGGACGGGCGTCTACGCGCAGCGGCCCGGCGCATGGGCCTTCCCGGTGGGCGGAGCCCCGGGGGACGGATCCCACGCCACGCTCCGGGCGGGCATCGACGGCTACGACTGCACGGTCCTGGCCCACCGGGGACACACGGGCACGGCGCTGCTCGGTCTCTGCGGCACCGGCGCCGAGGCCTCCGGCCTGTGGTGGACCGACACCGGGGTGCCCTGTATCGGTACTCCCGCGTTGGCGCTGGACGGGCACGGACGGGTCGTCATGGCTGCCGTACAAGAGGACCGCAGCATCGTGGTGAGCCGTCAGGGGCTGGAACCCGGTCTGGTCCTGTCCGACTGGGACCGGCTGCCGGAGCACTGAGTCCGTCCGCGCGAAGGCCGGTGACACCCGGCCCGGGGCAGGCCGCACACGGCTCCCGCCCCGCTGAGCACGTGATCTTGAAAAGGTTGTACGGAACGATCAGTGATGATCACCACAGTCCATCCAGCGTTCACTTGGCTTCTTCACCTGGCCTTTAAGTAAACGTTTATGCAAAGCTTTGTCTACTACCCGACGTGCGGGTGTGTCGCAAGGGTGCTGAGCCCGCGAATGTGATGAAGCGAGCTTCTTCCGTTACAGGGAACGGCGTCGTACGACGCGGGCTTCCCTCGAAGGCTGAGCCGCCAGGTATGGACGGGGGAGATCCCTCTTGGGTGGCTCGGGCAATCCCGAAGCCGGTGCGCTGGTTTCGGTGTATCGGTCTACGGTCCCGACCGGAGCGAGGCAGCGTCTGGTTCGCGGTGTGCCGTCACCCGTCCGCCGGGCCGTGAAGTCCTCGCTCGATGCCGCCGACACCATGCGATCGGCAACCGTCGTCTGGGCGATGGGCGGCAAGCGCAAGGCGCCCCGTCACAGTGCGGCCTACAACCAGCGCGTCATCCGTGTGGGACGCCGCCACATGCGTGCGCTGAGCGTCGAGGGCGTGACGGACTGGGCCGCTCGCGCGCGCAATCTGAACATCGTCGTCTCCGTTCTGGAGGCGGCCGGCATCGAGTACTTCTGCGTGCGGGGCACGGCCAGTGGGCTGCCCACCGTGGCGGTACCCGCCGAGTTCCGCTCGGTCGTGGAAGAACTGCTCCAGCTGGCGTTCGAGCAGGCCCCCGGCTACGTGGGCCCGACGGGCGGCAACGAGGCCCGCATGGAGCCCGGCAGCGACGAACGGTCATGGCGGCACCTGCGCAAGCACAAGGTGCTGCGGGTCGCCTGGTACGTGTGCGACCCGACGCAGCAGCTCGTCTTCGGCGCGGCCACCGGATGCGACGTGGAGATGTGGTCCGAGCAGGACGGGGAGCTGCGAGCCCCCCGCCCCAATCGGGTCATCACGGCCGTTCCGGCCAGCACCCCCCGCAAATCGGCGCCGCAGCGGCTCTTCAGCCCCATACCCCCGGCCTACCACACGGGCGACGCCCGGACCCTCGCCGAGTTCGCCGTACGGCTCCCCGAAGACCACGCGTTCCCGATCGACGTCGTCTACACCTGGGTCGACGACTCCGACCCCGTCTGGCGGCAGTCCCGGGACCGCGCGCGCCAGCTGGTCTCCCCGGGCGGGCTGCACGAGCAGGCGGCGAACGACTCGCGGTACACCAGCCGCGACGAGCTGCGCTACTCGCTGCGGTCGATCCACCAGAACGCTCCCTGGGTGCGCAACATCTACCTCGTGACGGCCGGCCAGACCCCGTCCTGGCTGGACACGCGGCACCCGAACCTCCACGTGGTGGACCACCGGGAGATCTTCTCCGACTTCACCGCCCTGCCCACGTTCAACTCGCATGCCATCGAGAGCCAGCTGCACCATATTCCAGGACTCTCGGAATGCTTCCTCTACCTGAACGACGACGTGTTCTTCGGCCGCCCGGTGACCCCCGAGCGCTTCTTCCACCCGAACGGCATCTCTAAATTCTTCACCTCGCCTGCGCTGATACCCGGCGGCGCGGTTTCTCCTTCTGATCTCCCTGTCGACGCCGCGGGAAAGAACAGTCGGTGGCTCATCGCGCAGAAGTTTGGACTTGCCATTTCTCAGAAGATGAAGCACACGCCGCATGCGCTGAGGAAAACCGTCCTGAGGGAAATCGAAGAGGAGTTTCCGCAGGAGTACGCCACCACCCAGCACTCGCGTTTCCGATCTCCGCGAGACGTTCCGATCGCCTCGTCCCTGCACCACTATTTCGCATACCACTCCGCGCGCGCGACCCTGGGTGACATTCAGTACCGCTACATCGACCTCTCGGCCGACCTGGCCCAAAGGCGGCTGAACACCCTCCTCGCCAACCGGAACATGGACACCTTCTGCCTGAACGACACGGTGACCTCGGCCGACCCGCAGGCGCAGGGGGAAATGCTGCAGCGTTTCCTTGACGCTTATTTTCCGGTGCCCAGCCCTTACGAGATCACCGAGCACGAAGATGCTCCTGAACTGGGCGGTTCGCCGGAGAACATGCTCGATGCCGCTGAACGCGAGTGAGTCCTGCCGACATGAATTCCTATGACGTCAGCCTCGTGGTGCCGGTCTACAACGTGGAGCAGTACCTCCAGGAATGCCTGGACTCCATCGAGGCGCAGACGGTGTTCGAGCGCTGCGAGGTCCTGCTCGTCGACAACGGCAGCACGGACGGCTCCTACGGCCTCTGCGCCGAGTTCGCCCGCCGGCATGCCAACGTGACCGCACTCGTGCGCCATGGCGGTGGCGCGGGAGCGGCCCGGAACCTCGGCATGGACTGGGCCACCGGTGCACGCATCACGTTCTGCGACTCCGACGACCTGCTCCCGCCCACGGCCATCGAGCGCATGCTGGACGCCTCGCTTTCGACCGGCGCCCAGGTCGTCATCGGCGCGATGGAGACCTTCCCGAAGAAGACCAACTGGCAGTGGAAGGACCACTTCGGGAACGGCGACCGGGTCTTCGGCAGCATTGCCGAGATGCCTGAACTCGTACACAGCGCCAGTGCCTGCAACAAGCTCTTCGACCTGTCCTACTTGCGGTCCCACGGCATCAGATTCGCAGAGGGCGTCCACTTCGAGGACGCCTACGTCGGCGTTTCCGCGCTCGTTCTCGCCACCCGCCTCGCGCTGGTCGACACGTGTGTCTACAAATACCGCAAGCGCGCCGCGGGGAACTCGACCATGGACGCGATCTGGACGCGGCGGCAGAACTACTGGGACCACCTGTATCTGGTGGAATATCTACACCGCCTGGGAGAGACCCTACCGGATTCCACCCGCGCCGTGTTGAACCTCTTTCTCGTACGGAGCTATCAGGGATTCGCGCTCAGGGCGCCGGAGCTCTTCCAGGGACCAGAACTGGAAGAGCTCTATTCTCGATGCCGGGCGGTCTACTGGAACGTCTCTCCCGAGGTGGTCGCCCGAGCCACTGCCGACGGACGGCACCGGGTGGCCTATTTCGCGTTCATGACCGGCGATTTCGGCCTCTTCGCCGATCGGGCGGCCGTTCTCCACACCGTCTCGGCGCGCGACGGCCGTCCGTACTTCGCCGCCGGTGTTCCGGAGCAGCTGTTCCCCGTGGTGGAAGCCACGCCCTTCACCGCCCATCTCGAGCACGTCCGCGAGGTGCCCGGCACCGGCATGCTGCGGATCTCCGGACGGTTCGAGGTCTGCGGCATGCCCCTGGTCCGGCCCCTGCCCGGGGGCCTCGGCCTGCGCGTGCGGGGAAGTCGCCTCAGCGTGTCCGCCACGCAGGTCCGCCGGCGGGACATGAAGAACATCCGGCCCGACACGGAGTGGGGCGGCTTCACCGCCGACCTGCCCCTGGAATCCCTGCGGCACGGGATGCACGACCTCGATTTCGTCCTCGACACCGGGGACGGCCAGGTGGTCACCCCGTGCCTGGTCGCCGCGGGCTTCCTGCGCGGGGCGCGGGTCGTCGAACACCGCGGGGTGCGGGTAGTGCCGCACTGGAGGGGAAAGAACCGGGCCGTCCTGATGGTCTCCAGCGCGCCGCGGGGGTCCGGCAAGCGGAGCATCCGCAACGGGCTCCTCGTCAAGGACGCCAAGCACGTGCTGCGCAGGCGTCCCTTCTGGAAGCAGCGCCTCGCGCGGCTGCTCACGAAGCCGCTGTTCCTCGGCCGGAACATCTGGCTGTTCGGTGAGCGGGGCGACACGGCGCAGGACAACAGCTCGCACCTCTTCAGGCACGCGCGCACCGACGGGAAGCGGCGCGGGGCGTACTACCTCATCCGGGCCGGCAGCCCCGACCGCGCGCACCTGGCAGGCCTGGGGCACGTCGTCGCCCACAGCTCCTGGAAGCACAAGCTGCTGATGCTGCACGCATCGGTACTGATCAACGCCTATGACGTCGACACCTACATGCTGCCCGACGGATGGGACCGGACCCGCTATCTCAAGCATCTGAACTGGCGCGTGGGTGCCCGCCGGGTGTTCCTCCAGCACGGCGTGACGGACAAGGACGTCAGCAAGGGTCTGCACCGCAACCGCACCGGCGTCGACCTCATCCTCGCCGTCAGCCGGCACGAGGGCCGGTTCCTCTCGGAGGAACTCGGGTACGAGGGCCAGGTGGCCGTCTCCGGCTTCCCCCGCTTCGACGCGCTGGTTCCCGACCGCGGCGGGCGCCGGATCCTGTTCATGCCGACCTGGCGCGCCTATCTCACCGTCCCCTCGTACAGCCGCGCGGGGGGCGGGCGCGAGGAGCAGCAGGCCGTGCGCGAACGGTTCCTCGCCTCCAGCTACCGGAATTTCATGGTCCGCTTTCTGAACGACCCCGGTCTGCTGGCCGCATTGGAGCAATTCGGCTACACGCTGGACTTCCTTCCGCATTACGAGATGCGCGGGATGGTCGGCGAGATGGCGCCCGCGGAACAGCACCGGGTTAGAATCGTGGACCAGAACGAGGTCACGGTGCAGGACGCGATGAGGAGATGTGATCTGTTCATCACGGACTGGTCTTCCACCGCGTTCGACGTCGCATACCTCGGGACCCCTTTGGTGTATGCACAGTTCGACGCCGATGAATATTGGGGCGGGCATTACCAGAAGGGGTACTTCGACGCGCGGCGAGATGGATTCGGACCGGTCGGCGAATCCGTCGGGGAAGTGGTGCGCGAAGTGATTCGCTATATGCAGGTCGGCTGCGAAAGGGAGCCCCAGTACCTGCGGAGAGTGGAGTCATTCTTCGAGCACCAGGACCGGAGGAACAACGTGAGGGCATCGGAAGCGATCGAGCGGCTCGTCCAAAACTGAACTATTCATGCTGCCCGTAAGGAGGAAGTATGTCCCAAGGTAACCCCGACGTGACAATCGTCGTGCCCTTCCGTGATGTCGAGAAGTTCTTCTCAGAATTTCTGGCGTCGGTGGCCGCACAGACGGCTTTCTCACGGGCCCGCGTCATTCTCGTCGACAACGGAAGCACCGACACCTCGGTGGGCATCGCACATGAATTCATGAGCAGCCACGCCAATGTCGAACTGGTGTCGCAGCCTCAGGGCAGGGCCGGCGATGCGCGCAACATGGGTATGGACATGGCCACGACGCCGTACATCGTCTTCTGGGACGCTGACGACGTCGTTCCCGCTCGGTCCCTCGAGGTTCTGCGGAACACCATCGCCAAAACCAGGGCCACGGTGGTCGTGGGCCGCGACAAGCGCATTCCGAGGCCGCTCACGTCGCCCTGGCACAAGTACTTCGGCAAGACCGTCAAAACGGTGGGCAGCGTCGTCGACGTACCCGATCTGATCCACTCGGCATCCTGCTGGAACAAGATCTTCGATCTCGACCTGCTCCGCTCCCGGGGCATCCGGTTCGGCACCGGCACGGCCTTCGAGGACGCGTACGTCTCCATCCCCGCGCTGCTCGCGTCGGAGCGCATCTCGCTGGTCGACGCCCCCGTCTACGAGTACCGCACCCGCGGTGACGGCACGTCCGTCATGGACACCATCTGGGACCTCCCGCAGAACTACGTGGACCATCTGGTGATGCTGGAGTACCTCGGCGGGATGCGCGGGGCGCTCTCGCCCTACCAGCAGGAGACGCTGGAACGATTCCTCATCCGCAGCATGCAGGGCTTTCTCCTGCGGGCTCCGCTGGTCTTCAACGAATCGGATTGCCGACACCTCTTCGAACGCTGTCGCGCGCTCTACTGGGGCATCACGTCCCAGCAGATCGCACTCAGCACGAACGACACCAGGCACCGGCTTCCCTATCTCGCACTGCACTTCGGGGACTTCGACCTCTTCAGTCGGCCGGCTTCCGTCCTCGGAACGCTTTTCGGCCGCGAGGGCGACCTCTACGTCGACTACCCGGGAACTTCCTGGTCCTTGCCCCTCACCAAGATCACGTCGATTTCCGCCCGCATCGAGGAAACGTACGACGCGGACAGGGACGTTGCCGTCATCAACGGTCGGTTCTCGGTCAACGGCCTGCCCGACGAGTCGCTGGAGAAGCTTGAGCTGAAGGTCTGGTTCGAACGGAGCGGAAAGACCATTCCGGCGGTCAACCACGGGCAGTCCCGCAACGCGGCAGGCCAGTCCGGAGGGACCTTCAGCGTGACCGCCGACCTTCGGGAGTTCCCGGCGGGGTCCTTCCCGATCCGGCTCGTGTTCTGCACCGAGGGCAGGGACGTCTCACGGCCCTGTGCCGTGCACCCGGCACTGTCTCAGCAGTCACGCGCCGCGAGGGTCACGGCCAACGGCGCCGGCTCCCAGCTCGTCATCGAGTCCAACCGACTCTGATCAGGATCACTCCAGAAATGGGGTATGTAGCAAGAAACAGGAGTCTTACGTGTTTGATCCCGTCTACGACGTTGCCATCGTCGTACCCATATACAACGTGGAGAGGTACCTCCAGGACTGCTTGGACTCGCTGGCGCAGCAGACGATCTTCGGCCGCACCCAGGTCATCCTGGTCGACAACGGCAGCGAGGACGGTTCCTTCGCGATCGCGGCCGCGTTCGCCGCGGAGTACCAGAACGTATGGGCCTTCATCCACGCCGAGGGGAAGGCCGGCGGCGCCCGCAATGCCGGAATGGACCTGGCCAGCGCCCGGTACATCACCTTCTGCGACTCCGACGACGTGCTGCCCCACGACGCGCTCGAAACCATGTGGCAGACCATGGTCAAGGAGGGCGTGCCGCTCGCCATCGGCCGGATGGAGACCTTCCCGAAGCCGACCAACTGGCCCTGGCTCCGCTACCTGGAGAAGAACGCCCAGGTCCATCCCGGGATCGAGAACATCCCGGAGATGATCCACGCCGGGAGCGCGTGCCACAAGCTGTTCGACGTCGAGTTCCTCCGGGCCAACAACATCCGGTTCCGTGAGGGCGTGCACTTCGAGGACGCGTTCTTCGTGGTCCCGGCCATGCTGCTCGCGGACCGCATCGCGACGGTCCCCAAAACGGTGTACAAGTACCGCAAGCGGGCTACGGCGGACTCCACGATGGACAAGCTGTGGGACCGCAAGGCGAACTACTGGGACCACCTCCTCCTGGAGGAGTACCTGATGACGCTGCGCCCCCGCCTGTCGGGGCACCGCCAGGAGGTGCTCAACCGGTTCCTGGTGCGCAGCTACCAGGGCTTCGCGCTCCGCGCGCCCCAGGTCATGGACGAGGCGGAGCTGTTCCACCTCTTCGAGCGGGCCCGCGCGGTCTACACCCAGCTGACCCCCGACTCGGTCCTCGCCTCCACCATCGACACCCGCCACCGGTTGCCGTTCCTGGCCATGTACATGAACTGGTTCGAGCTCTTCGCCCGCCCGGAGCAGGTGGTCAGCGGGGTCTACGGCCGCGGTGGGGACCTCTATCTCGACCTCTCCGTGCCGAGTGCGCTGATCCCGCTGGCCAAGGTCTCCTCCTCCAGCGTGCACGTGGAGCACATCCAGGCCGACCACGCCTCCAACGGGGTCCTCGTCGCCGGCCGGTTCGTCCTCAACGGCCTTCCGATGAACAGCCCCATGCGCAATCCCATCAAACTGTGGGTGGAGAAGAGCGGCCAGCTGGTGGAGGCCCGTCAGGTCCCGCGCGGCGACCTGAAGGCCACCCGCGAGGACCTGGAGTGGGGCGGATTCGAGGCGGTCATCCCCGTGGGGGCCGTGAAGACCGGCGAGTTCCCCCTGAAGCTGGTGTTCTGCACCTCCGGACGTGACGTCTCGCGCCCCTGCATGATCACCGTCGCGATGCTGCGCGGGGCCCGCGGGATGAAGGTCGCCGGCCGCTGGGTCCTGCCGCTGTCGAAGGGCAAGGACAACGCCGTCCTGGTCGTCCGGGAGGCGCAGGGCGCCGGGGGCGACAAGGCCTGGGAGGACTACCTCGAAGGCCTGGACCGCGACCAGAAGAAGCGCAAGGCCCCCTTCTGGCGCGCCCGTTCCATCAAGCGCGCCACCGCCTCGTACTTCCGGCGCAAGGAGGTCTGGCTCATCGGCGAGCGCAAGGACACCGCGCAGGACAACGGCTTCCACCTCTTCACCTACCTGCGCACGCACGAGCGCCGCCGCAAGGTCTACTACATCATCGACAAGGACAGCGCGGACCACGCGAAGCTCAAGGGCCTGGGCAACGTGGTGGCGCACAGTTCTTGGAAGCACAAGCTGCTCATGCTCCACGCGACACTGCTGATCAACGCCTACGACATCGATTCGTACATGCTCCCCGACGGATGGGACCGTACGAAGTACCTCAAGCACCTCAACTGGCGGGTGGGGGCCCGCAGGGCCTTCCTCCAGCACGGGGTAGCCGACGAGGACCTCAGCCAGGCCCTGCACCGCAACCGGGCCGGCGTGGACCTGTTGCTCACGTCGGGCGAGCGGGAGGCCGGCTACTTCGCCGACCACATGCACTACGGGGACAAGGTCAAGCTGCTCGGCCTCCCTCGTTTCGACGCGTTGCAGCCCGACCGCGGCCGTCGCCGGATCCTGCTGATGCCCACGTGGCGCAAGTACCTGACGATCCCCTCCTACCTCCAGCAGGAGGGGGCCGACCAGGACGCCGTGGACGAGATCTTCCGGGTGTCGACCTACCGGGAGTTCATGGTGCGGCTGCTGCGCGACCCGCGGCTCATGAAGGCGCTGGAGTACTACGACTACGTCCTCGACTTCCTGCCGCACTACGAGATGCGGAACATGATCGACGGGGTCGTGCCGGACCACCACCGCGTGCAGCGCCTGGATCAGACGAAGATCAGCGTCCAGACCGCCCTGCGCCAGTGCGACCTGTTCATCACGGACTGGTCCTCCGTCCACTTCGACGTGGCCTACCTCGGCACGCCGCTCATCTACGCCCGGTTCGACCCGGACGAGTACTGGGCGAAGCACGCCCGGAAGGGGTATTTCGAGGCGGAGCACGACGGGTTCGGGCCGGTGTGCGGCGACGTGGACCAAGTGGTGAACGAAGTGATCCGCTACCTCGGCAACAACTGTGTGCGCGAGCCGGAGTACGACTACCGGGCAAGGTCGTTCTTCGCCTTCGAGGACAGGAACAACTGCGCCCGGGCGACGGCCGCACTCGTAGAACTCGCAGCCTCGGACCGGTGACGCACCGAGCCGCTCCCGTCACCAGTGCTGGGCCGGAACGACAGGGGAGCACGTCTTGAGGGCCTCGTTCGGTACACGGTCCCTGCTGATCGGCCTGTTCGTGGCCGTGGTGGGGATCGTGGCCGCGCTGCTGGTGTTCCCGGATCCGGATCCGCCGGCCGCGAAGTCCACCGCCTACGGCAGCCACATGCCGCTCGGGTCCGATGAGCTGACGACACAGGCGAGTTCGAAGCGGACGCTGGCGCCCGGCGTCAGCTACCAGACGTTCGTCCAGGGCACCGCGTCGGACCGGTGGACCGTCTGGGTGAAGCGCAACGGGGTCGAGACCTTCGGCAGCAAGAGCGCGGCGGAAGCACTGGTCACCGCGCTGGACGCCGCCGACTTCCACGCGACCCTCGCCACGTTCGTCTCCCCCGCGTCCTCCGACACCCCCAGCGCGCTGATCGGCTACGGAGTGCGCGTCGGCTCCTTCTCCCCCGAGGACAAAGCCTCTGGGGAGGAGCTCGCGGACCGGATACGGGACGCGGGGTTCGGCGCCCGGGTCGTCTACACCGCCCTGGACGGCAAGCAGAGCACCGGGCCGTGGAGGGTGCACGTCGTCCGTGTCGCCCCGACGGCCGACGTCGACATCAAGGCGGTTCACGGCAAGGACATCGCCACGTCGGAGACGGTGCGCAAGATGGCGGTGTCGAGCGGGGCTCTCGCGGCCGTCAACGGTTCGGAGTTCGACATCCGCACCTTGCCCGGATTCTCCGGTTACGAAGGAGTGCCGCAGGGGCTGTACGTGAAGGACGGCGTCATCTTGAGTGCCGCCAACAACGGGCGTACGGCCCTGTTGCTCCAGAGCACCGACGCCCGCGTACGGATCACCGAGACCGCGTCCGCCCTCAAGGTCACGTCGCCCGGCGGCGAAGCCCACGCCATCGACGGAGTCAACCGCGTGGCCGGACGCGTCGCGGGGTGCGGTGGGGTGGGAGGGGACCTGTTCGGTCTCGACGGGACCTGGAGCCCGACGCACAAGCCGTGGCGCAACCAGCTGTGTCTGGACGACGACGAGATCGTCATGTTCCGTCCGGAGTGGGGTCGTTCGACCCCGGCTCCGAGTTCGGGAGCAGCCGAGAGCGTGGAAGCCGTCGTGAACGGCAAAGGGGTGGTGACGGACGTGCGTTCACCTGCGGGCGGCACCATCCCCGCCGGATCCCGTGTGCTCCAGGGCATCGGCGCCGGGGCCGAGTGGCTGAAGGCGGAGGCGCCGGAAGGCACCACGCTCAAGTTCGACCAGTCGGTCAAGGACGCCGCGGGGGGTGCGGTGACCGGCCGCGGCCTTTCGGCGGTGGCGGGCGGTGGCCCGGCCTTGGTGAGGGACGGGGAGATCTTCGTGAACACCGCGGCCAACGGTCTGACGCGGTTCACCGGGGAGCCGAACCTCACGCTGGTCCAGCGTCATCCCCGCACGATGGCGGGTGTCACCGCATCCGGCGATCTGCTCCTGGTGACCGTCGACGGACGGGCTGTCGACGGCAGCATCGGTGTCACCTGGCCGGAGGCCGCAGCCGTGATGAAGTGGCTGGGAGCCTCCGACGCGGTCGGGTTGGGCAGTGGCGGCGACGCGGCGATGGTGGTCGACGGGGATCTCGCCAATCAGCCCATGGACGACTGGGGTTCCAAGTCGAACGAACGCAAGCTCAGCAACGCGGTGGTCGTGGTGCCCCGGGGCTGAGGCCCGGGGCCCCACGGCCACCGCAGGGTCGGCGCCGAGGTCCTCCGCCGACGTCAGCGGCCCTCGCGCGCCGGGTTCGGGGTCATGCCCTCGCCCCGGCCCAGCCGGCTGTGCTGCTTCCCGTAGAGGTAGTAGACGGCGATGCCGACGACCATCCAGATCCCGAAGCGCAGCCAGGTCTCGGCCGGCAGGTTCAGCATCAGCCAGACCGACGCGGCGATCGACAGGACGGGCACCAGCGGCACCCACGGGGTGCGGAAGGCCCGGTGCAGGTCGGGCCGGGTGCGGCGCAGGACCATCACGCCGAGCGCGACGACGACGAAGGCGAAGAGGGTGCCGATGTTCACCAGGGTCGCCAGCTCGTTGATGCTGGTGAATCCGGCGACGATCGCGATGACCACGCCGAGCAGGATGGTCGGCCGGTAGGGCGTACGGAACTTCGGGTGGGTCCGCGAGAAGAACCGCGGCAGCAGTCCGTCGCGGCTCATCGCGAAGAACACCCGGGTCTGGCCGAGCAGCAGGATCATGCACACGGTGGTCAGGCCCACGGCCGCGCCGAAGCTGATGATGCCTCCGTAGACCGGATGGCCGGCGGATTTGAAGGCGTCGGCCAGCGGGGCGCTGACGGAGAGCTCCTTGTAGTTCTGCATGCCGGTCACCACGATCGAGACCGCCACGTAGAGCACGGTGCAGATGATCAGCGAGCCGAGGATGCCACGGGGCATGTCCCGCTGCGGGAGCTTGGTCTCCTCGGCGGCGGTGGCCACCACGTCGAAGCCGATGAAGGCGAAGAAGACCACGGAGGCGGCGGTGAAGATGCCCATGACGCCGAAGTTGGTGGGCTCGTAGCCGAAGAGGAGCTGGACGAGCGGGGCATCCAGTCCGGAGCCGCCCGTCTGGGGTTCGGCCGGCGGGATGAACGGCGTGTAGTTGGACTTCGTGATGAAGAACGCGCCCGCGATGATCACGATGAGCACCACCGTGACCTTGATCGCGACGACCACCGCGGTGATCCGCGCGGACAGCTTCACCCCGACGACCAGGATCGCGGTGAGGACCAGGACCAGGACGAAGGCGAGCAGGTCGAAGCTGCCGCCCGGAACGTCGGGTCCTTGGAGCGAGGCGGGCAGGTGGAGGCCGGCGTTGTCCATGAGCGAGCGGACGTACCCGGACCAGCCGACGGCGACGACCGCGGTGCCGAGCGCGAACTCCAGCACGAGGTCCCAGCCGATGATCCAGGCGGGCAGCTCGCCGATGGAGGCGTACGAGAAGGTGTACGCGGATCCGGCCACCGGGACGGTCGAGGCGAACTCGGCGTAGCACAGGGCGGCCAGCGCGCACACGATGCCGGCGGCGACGAACGCGAGGGCCGTGGAAGGTCCGGCGGTCTCCTTGGCGACCTTGCCCGTGAGGACGAAGATGCCGGTGCCGATGATCACGCCGACGCCGAAGACGGTCAGGTCCCAGGAGGAGAGCGACTTCTTGAGCGCGTGTTCCGGCTCTTCCGTGTCCAGGATCGACTGCTCGACCGATTTGGTACGGAAGGGGCCCTTCAGGTTCCTACTCACCGACGCACCTCCGCGGGAGGGACCGCATCCAAACGAAACGGGCCGGAAGGCCCACCCTCCCAGGGTTAACCTCCCGGCCCGTGACGTGCAACCGCAGATGATCAGCCGCAGTCCGGACGCGGCCGGGGCTCCGCTCAGTCGACGGCGGCGGCCGGCTCGTTGTCGTAGCGCCCGTCCAGCTTGGCCACCAGGCCGGTGACCTGCCGCGCGATGTCCGGAGCGGTCAGACCGATCTCGGCCATGACCTCCTTGCGCGTGGCGTGGTCCAGGAAGCGCTGCGGAATGCCGAAGTCCCGCAGGGGTACGTCGACCCCCGCGTCCCGCAGTGCCTGCGCGACGGCGGAGCCGACGCCGCCGGCACGGCTGTTGTCCTCGACGGTGACGACCACGCGGTGGCGGTCGGCGAGCGGGGCCAGGGCCTCGTCCACGGGCTTGACCCAGCGGGGGTCGACCACGGTCGTGGAGATGCCCTGCTTGTCGAGCAGATCGGCGATCTCCAGGCACATCGGGGCGAGCGCGCCGACCGAGACGAGCAGTACGTCCGGACGGGTGACCTCGTCGGCCGGACGGCGCAGCACGTCCATGCCGCCGATCCTGCCGACGGCCGGGACGGCCGGGCCGACGACGCCCTTGGAGAAGCGCACCACGGTCGGCGCGTCCTTCACCAGGACGGCCTCGTTCAGCTGCGCCCGCAGCTGCTCCGCGTCGCGCGGGGCGGCCAGGCGCAGGCCCGGGACCACCTGCAGGATGGACATGTCCCACATGCCGTTGTGGGAGGCGCCGTCGGTGCCGGTGACCCCGGCGCGGTCCAGGACGAAGGTGACCCCGCACTTGTGCAGGGCCACGTCCATCAGGACCTGGTCGAAGGCGCGGTTGAGGAAGGTCGCGTACACCGCGAAGACCGGGTGGGCGCCGCCGGAGGCCAGGCCGGCCGCCGAGGTGGCGCCGTGCTGCTCGGCGATGCCGACGTCGAAGATCCGGTCCGGGTAGGCGTCGGCGAACTTCTTCAGGCCCACCGGCTGGAGCATGGCCGCGGTGATGGCGACGATGTCCTTGCGCTCCCTGCCGAGCTTGACCATCTCGTCGGCGAAGACGGAGGTCCAGCTGGCGGCGTCCGTGGAGACGGGCAGGCCGGTGTCCGGGTGGATGACGCCGACCGCGTGGAAGCGGTCCGCCTCGTCCTGGACGGCCGGCTCGTAGCCCCGGCCCTTCTGGGTGAGGCAGTGCACGATGACCGGTCCGCTGAAGCGCTTGGCGCGCTGCAGGGCCGATTCCAGGGCCTCGATGTCGTGGCCGTCGATGGGCCCGATGTACTTCAGGCCGAGGTCCTCGAACATGCCCTGCGGGGCGATGAAGTCCTTGAGGCCCTTCTTGGCCCCGTGCAGGGTCTCGTAGAGGGGCTTCCCGACGACCGGGGTGCGCTCCAGGAGGTCCTTGCCGCGGGCCAGGAAGCGCTCGTAGCCGTCCGTGGTGCGCAGGGTGGCCAGGTGGTTCGCGAGGCCGCCGATGGTGGGGCCGTACGAGCGCTCGTTGTCGTTGACGACGATCACCAGGGGGCGGTCCTTGGCGGCGGCGATGTTATTCAGCGCCTCCCAGGCCATACCGCCGGTGAGGGCCCCGTCGCCGATGACCGCGGCGACGTGGTGGTCCTCCCTGCCGAGCACCTCGTTGGCCTTCGCGAAGCCGTCGGCCCAGCCCAGCACGGTGGACGCGTGCGAGTTCTCGATCACGTCGTGCTCGGACTCGGCGCGCGAGGGGTAGCCCGACAGGCCGCCCTTGGTGCGCAGGCCGGCGAAGTCCTGGCGGCCGGTGAGCAGCTTGTGCACGTAGGCCTGGTGGCCGGTGTCGAAGAGGACCTTGTCCTTGGGCGAGTCGAAGACCCTGTGCAGAGCGATCGTCAGCTCGACGACACCGAGGTTGGGGCCGAGGTGCCCGCCGGTCTTGGAGACGGCGTCGACGAGGAAGGTCCTGATCTCTGCGGCGAGCCTGTCGAGCTCCTCCTGGCTGAGCCGGTCCAGATCGCGCGGTCCCTTGATGCGGGTCAGCAGCACCCGTGCCTCCTTGCAGTCGCTTGCTGGTCCGCCGAGTCTAATCTTCGCCAGTTGGGCGTAAGTGAAGCGCGGTCCCGGTCAGGTCACACCTTTGTCATACCTGTACACATCAGTACGGAGTCACACCCCCCAAAAGGGGGTATTCCCGCACATCCGTACGTACACGCCTACGCGCAGGTGCCCGGTGCCACATCAAGTGGCACCGGGCACTGTGACGGTTCTTACCGCCGCATCAGGTTCCGCGCACGCCGGTCAGGCGCGCCCGGCCGTCTTCTGCGTCTTGCGGGTGATCGAGTCGATCACCACGGTGGCGAGGAGGACCGCGCCGGTGATCATGTACTGGATCGGCGTCGCGATTCCCTCCAGGGCCAGACCGTACTGGATGGAGGTGATGACCATGACGCCGAGGAGGGCGTTCCAGGTCCGGCCGCGGCCGCCGAAGAGGCTGGTGCCGCCGATGACGGCCGCCGCGATCACGTTCATCAGCAGGTCGCCGGCGCCGGCGCTCTGGTTCGCCGCCGCGATCTTGGAGGCCCAGAAGAGGCCGCCGATCGCCGCGAAGGTGCCCGCGATCGCGAAGACCGTGATCCGGACCCGGTTGACGTTGATGCCCGCGCGCCGGGAGGCCTCGACGCTGCCGCCGAGGGCGAAGACCTGGCGGCCGAAGGTGGTGCGCCGCAGGAGGAAGTCCGTGGCGACCAGGGCCAGCAGGAAGAGCACGATCGCCAGCGGCAGGCCCTTGTACTGGTTGAACACCATGGCCGGACCGAAGGTGAACACCGCGAGGAGCCCGGTGCGCAGCAGGATCTCGCCGAGGGGCCGGGAGGGGACCCCTGCGGCCGCGCGGCGCCGGTTGTCGGAGAACGTGGCGAGGAAGTAGCCCACCACGGCGAGGGCGGCGAGCCCGTAGCCGACGGCCACGTCCGAGAAGAAGTACGTGGTCAGCTGCCCGACCACGCCGTCGGAGTCGAGGTTGATCGTGCCGTTGCTGCCGAGGATCTGCAGCATGGCGCCGGACCAGAAGAGCAGGCCCGAAAGGGTGACGGCGAAGGCCGGGGCGCCGATCTTGGCGAAGAAGAAGCCGTGGAGGGAGCCGATCAGGGCGCCTCCGGCGATCGCCGCGAGGATGGCCAGCCATTCGTTGACGCCGTTGGTGACCGAGAGGACGGCCACGATCGCGCCCGAGACGCCGCTGACCGAGCCGACCGAGAGGTCGATCTCGCCGAGCAGCAGGACGAAGATGATGCCGACCGCCATCATGCCGGTGGCCGTCATCGTGATCGCGATGTTGGTGAGGTTCTCGGCGCCGAGGAAGTTCGAGTTCAGGCCCTGGAAGATGCTCCAGATGATGATCAGGCCGAGGACGACGGGCACGGAGCCCAGGTCGCCGGCCTTGAGCTTGCGGCCGAACTCGTGCACGTACCCGGCGAGGCCCTGCTCGCGGACGAGCAGGCGGGGGTCCACGGCCGGGATGGCGTCGTGGGCGGCGGCCGGGTTGACGGGGTCTATGTGCTGGGTGCTCACTTGCGGGCCTCCCCGGTGCGGGCCGCCCGGCGGGTCACGGCGTTGTCCGTGGCCCCGGTGATGGCGGAGATGATCTCTTCCTGCGACGTGTCCTTCACGGAGAAGACGCCGTTGTTGCGGCCCAGCCGCAGGACGGCCACCTTGTCGGCCACGGCCTTCACATCGGCCATGTTGTGGCTGATGAGGATGACGGCGTGACCGCGCTCGCGCAGCCGCTCGACCAGGTCGAGCACCTGTGCGGTCTGCTCGACGCCGAGGGCGGCGGTGGGCTCGTCGAGGATCACGAGCTGGGGCTCGCCCAGCATGGAGCGGGCGATCGCCACGGTCTGGCGCTGGCCGCCGGAGAGCGAGGCGATGGGGATGCGGACGCTGGGTATCCGGATGGACAGGGTGGTCAGGAGCTCGCGCGCGCGCCGCTCCATCTCCACCTCGTCGAGGATGCCGCGCCGCTTGAGCTCGCGTCCCAGGAAGAGGTTGCCGACCACATCGATGTTGTCGCACAGCGCGAGGTCCTGGTAGACCGTCGCGATGCCCAGGTTCTGGGCGTCGTGGGGCTTGGTGATCGAGACCGGGCGGCCCTCCCACTCGATGACTCCGTCATCGATGGGGTGCACGCCGGCGATCGTCTTGACCAGCGTGGACTTACCGGCGCCGTTGTCGCCGACGAGGGCGACCACCTCGCCGGAGTGGATCTCGAGTTCTACGTCGGTGAGGGCCTGAACGGCGCCGAACCGCTTCGAGACCCCTCGCAACGCCAGTACGGGCGCAGCGGACACATGAACCATCTCCTTGCCGCCTGACCGGCGGGGATGTCGTGCAAAAGAGCAGGACCACGGGGGATTTGAGAGAAACGAATCTGCTGGAACGAATCCGCTCGAGCGAAACGTTTCTGTCCGGCGCCCCGCCAGTGGCGGGATGGAGGCGGGAGCGCCGGACAGGCATGGGGGCCGCTCGGCGGACCGAGCGGCGGGGGGCCTTACTTCAGGCCGATGGCGGCGCAGGCGGCCGCGTACTTGTCGGTGCAGATCTCGTCGACCGTGTAGACGTTGTCGCGGACGACGGTGTCCTTGACGTTCGCCTTGGTCAGCGAGACGACCGGGATCAGCAGGGACGGGACGCCCTTGGTGGTGGGGCTGTCGACCTTGGCGGTGGCGGTGGTCGCGATCGACTCGCCCTTGGCGAGGGCCACGGCCATCTTCGCGGCGGCCTCGGCCTCGGGGGCGTACGGCTTGTAGACGCTCATGAACTGCTCGCCCGCCACGATCCGCTGCACACCGGCGAGTTCGGCGTCCTGGCCCGTGACCGGGGGCAGGGGGGTCACGCCGGCCGCCTTGAGGGCGGTGATGATGCCGCCGGCCATGCCGTCATTGGCGGAGTAGACGCCGATGACCTTCTCCTTGCCGAGCGCCGAGAGCGCGGCCGCCATGTTGGTGTTGGCGTTCTCCGGCTTCCACTCGACGGTGTCGTACTCCTTGCCGACGTTCACGTTGCCGTCGAGGACGGAGTGCGCGCCCTTCTTGAACAGCGCGGCGTTCGGGTCGGTGACGGAGCCGTTCATCATGACGATCTGGCCGTCCTTGGCCTTGTCGCCCAGGGCCTCCAGGAGTGCCTTGCCCTGGACCTTGCCGACCTCTTCGTTGTCGAAGGAGGTGTAGGCGTCGATCGGGCCCTCGGCGAGGCGGTCGTAGGCCACGACCGGGATGCCGGCCTCCTTGGCCTTCTTGACCGAGCCGGCGATCGCCTTGGAGTCCACCGCGTCGATGATCAGGACGTTCACCTTGTTGGTGATCATCGTGTCGACCTGGGAGTTCTGCGTGGTCGCGTCCTGCTTGGCGTTGGCGTAGACGACCTCGCCCTTGCCCGCGGTCAGGTCCTTGACCGCCTTCTCGATGAGCGGCTTGTCGAACTTCTCGTAACGCGCGGTCTGGTTCTCCGGCAGGAGCAGACCGACCTTGATCGCGCCGCCCTTGACAGCGCCGGTGGCGTTGTCCTTCTTGTCCCCGGACTCCTTCGCGCTGCCGCAAGCGGCGAGCGAGACGGCCATGGTGCCGGCGGCAACGGCGACGGCGACTCTGCGCATACGCGTGTTCATTACTTGAACCTCCCTGACGAGGCCGCAGCACTGCGGCCGAGGTGGATGTGAGTCAACCCCGGCCGCGAGTTTGTCGTCAAGGAGTGAATGCTTAACGAGATGACAACGACGCCATTCGTTATCTAACTGAAGACAAGACGGCGGGAGCTCGCACTCCACTTCCATTTTCTGCCAAAAGCGTCGAATCGCCCATCTCGCTCAGTACGAGGGCCAGCGCGCCCAGCACCTCGGCCCGCCCGCCCAGGGACCCCGTGAGCACCGACAACTGCCGGGCGGCACTGGGGATCGCGTACCTCCCCACGGATTCACGGATGGGGGCCAGGACCAGTTCACCGGCGTCCGCGAGCGAGCCGCCCAGGACCACCCGGCTCGGGTTCAGGAGATTGCACAGACTGGCCACGCCGCTGCCGATGTGGCGGCCCACGTCCGTGATGACCCGACGGCAGCCGGGGTCCCCGTCCCGGGCCAGTTCCACGACCCGTTCCATCGTCAACTCCGGTCCGTGGCTGCTCTGCAGGAGCGGCAGCACGTACCGGGCGGCGGCGAAGGTCTCCAGGCAGCCGCGGTTGCCGCAGCGGCAGACCGGACCCGATTCGTCGAGCGTGATGTGCCCGATCTCGCCGGCCGTGCCGCCGGGTCCCCGGTAGATCTGCCCGTTGATCACCAGGCCGGCGCCCACACCGCTCGCGACCTTGATGTACGCGAGGTCCTTGACCCCGCGCCCGCTCCCCCAGACCAGCTCCCCCAGCGCCCCGAGGTTCGCGTCGTTGTCCACGTACACCGGGACGCCCAGGCGCTGCGAGAGCTCGCGCCGCGGGTTGATCCCGGCCCAGCCCGGCAGGATCGCGGTGGAGCCGAGGGTGCCGGACTCCAGGTCGATGGGGCCCGGTACGCCGAGCCCGACGCCGATGACCTTGTCACGGCCGATCCCGATGCCCTCGACGAGCCGTCCGACCAGGGCCTCCGCCCGGTCGAAGCCGTCGACCCAGGAGGCGTCCACGTCCAGCGGCTCGGACTCCTCGGCCAGCACCTGGTGGGCCAGGTTCCCGACGGCCACCCGCAGGTGGGTGTGGCCGAAGTCGACGCCGATCACGATGCCGGCGTCACCGCTGAGCGAGACGCTGCGCGCCCGCCTGCCACCGGCGGAGGTGTCCGTGACCTCGACGGTCCCGGCCTCCTTGAGCTCCCGGACGATATTGGAGACCGTGGCCGCCGACAGTCCGGTGCTCCGGGCGATCTCCGCCTGGGTCAGCGAACCCGCGAGCCGTACCGCCCGTACGACGCGCTCCAGATTGGCGCGATGCAGTGAAGACTGCGATCCGGGAGTCTGCACGACTCATCCACTCCTGCCCATAAGCAACGGCAAGCCGTCGCCCCCCGGCCGGGACCGTCAGCGGCTGCATGCTCCGGCTGACACGAGACCCCGGCGTCTCTCCAACTTGTGAACCTTAAGTCGAGCCTTTGCGCCTCGCGACGTCAAGAGGCCGCCGCAGTACGAATCGGCCACTACCGGTCATAAGTATGAGAGAAACCTCCATCCTGATCGTGCTACGGTCGCCGTGGCGCTGGTCATCACGGTCTTCACGGCCGGATCGGGCGCCCTCTGTCATGCAAGCGCTACGCAAGGAGGTGTTCGGGATGAGTCCCGATCGAAGTCCTTGCAGCGCTCTCTTCGGCTGAGCTCCCTGAGCGGCCGGTCTCTCTTCGAGTGTGCACGCCCGCGGCCCCGCGCCGCCTCCGTGCGTTTCTGCATTCATCTTCGTAACCCCTTCCGCACGCCCTGACGCTTCCGTCAGGCGCGCGTCATCCATGCCCACCGGCGTGTCCCGAGGCCTTACGTGCCACCCCACGCCGACCCATGATCACTCCACGTGACCGCGCGGCTTCGCGCTGCCCGGACACCGTGGAGGGAGGTTTCGCCATGACCATGCTCACCCCCCGTACCCCCACGAAGCTCGCACCCCCGGGCCGGGCCCGCCGCGAGCGCAAGGCCGCCGAACTGGAGGCCCGCACCCGGGCCGTCGGCGAGCGGCTCGCCGGGATCAGCGCCCGCCCGGGCGTCCAGGTCCTGCAGGAGGTGGACGCCTCCCGCAACGGCCTCACCCACGCGGAGGCCGCGCTGCGCCTGGAGCGCCACGGGTCCAACGTCGTCGCCCAGGAACGCGCCCCGCGCTGGTACGTCCAGCTGGCGAAGGCCTACGCGAACCCCTTCATCGCCGTCCTGGTCTTCCTGGCGGCCGTCATGTACTGGCAGGACCCCGCCGACCCGGGCGTCGTCATCCTCTCGGTGATGGTCGGGATCAGCGGCCTGCTCCGCTTCTGGCAGGAGTACCGCTCGGGCCGGGCGGCCGACGCGCTCAAGCAGCTCGTCACCACCACCTGCGCGGTGCAGCGCCGGGCCGGCAGCGGCTCCGGACCCACCTCCTTCGAGATCCCGATGGACCAGGTGGTCCCGGGCGACGTGGTCAAGCTGGGCGCCGGCGACCTGATCCCGGCCGACCTGCGGATCATCACCGCCAAGGACCTGATGGTCGGCCAGGCCGCCCTGTCCGGCGAGTCCCTGCCGGTCGCCAAGGCCGACACCCGGACCGACGACCTCGGCCAGAGCGAGACCACCGACCCCGTCGAGGCCGACAACCTCTGCCTGATGGGCACCTCGGTGACCTCCGGCACCGCCACCGGACTCGTCGTCGCCACGGGCTCCGACACCTACTTCGGCTCGATGGCCGGCTCCCTGGTCGGCGAGCGCCCGGAGACCAACTTCGACACCGGGGTGCGCAAGGTCAGCTTCCTGCTGATCCGCTTCATGCTGGTGATGGTCCCGATCGTCTTCATGATCAACGGCTTCACCAAGGGCGACTGGGAGGCCGCCCTCCTCCTCGGCATCGCCGTCGCGGTCGGCCTGACCCCCGAGATGCTGCCGATGGTCGTCTCCGCCAACCTGGCGCGCGGCGCGGTGGCCATGTCCAAGCGCAAGGTGGTCGTCAAGCGGCTCAACGCCATCCAGAACCTGGGCGCGATGGACGTGCTCTGCACGGACAAGACCGGCACCCTCACCGAGGACCGGATCGTCCTGGACCGCTACCTCGACGTGCACGGCGACGAGGACAACGAGGTCCTGGAGTACGGCTACCTCAACGCGCACTTCCAGACGGGCCTGAAGAACCTGATGGACCAGGCGGTCATCGACCGCGTGGGCGAGGCCGAGGAGGTTGTCGTCGATGCTCGGTTCTCGATGGTCGACGAGATCCCCTTCGACTTCGCCCGGCGCCGGATGTCCGTGGTCCTGAACCGCAACAGCATCGTGGGCGGCTCCGGCCGGCCCGAGCACGTCATGATCACCAAGGGCGCCGTCGAGGAAGTCCTCGCCCTGTGCACCCACATGACGGACCGCGGGCAGAAGGTCGAGCTGACCGAACAGCTCCGGTGGCACGTCTCGCGCATCGCCGAGGACAACAACCGCAAGGGCCTGCGCGTCCTGGCCGTCGCCACCCGCACGATGAGCGCCCCCCGCGACACCTACACCGTCGCCGACGAGGACCAGCTGACCCTGGTCGGCTTCCTGGCCTTCCTCGACCCGCCGAAGGCCGACGCCACCCGGGCCCTGCAGGGCCTCGCCGACAAGGGCATCGCGGTCAAGGTGGTCACCGGCGACAACGAGCTCGTCGCCGCCCGGGTCTGCGCCGATGTCGGCCTCACCGTCGGCCATGTGGTCAACGGCACCGAGATCGACGTCCTCGACGACGCGGAACTGCGCGCGCTGGCCGCCCGTACGACGGTCTTCGCCAAGGTCAACCCGGTGCAGAAGGCCCGGATCGTACGGGCCCTGCAGGCCGACGGCCACACGGTCGGCTTCCTCGGGGACGGCATCAACGACGCGGCCGCGCTGCGCGACGCGGACGTCGGCATCTCGGTGGACACCGCCGTGGACATCGCCAAGGAGTCCGCCGACATCATCCTGCTGGAGAAGGACCTGACCGTCCTGGAGCAGGGCGTGATCCAGGGCCGGACCACCTTCGGCAACACGATCAAGTACATCAAGATGACGGCCAGTTCCAACTTCGGCAACGTCTTCTCGGTGCTGGTGGCGAGCGCCTTCATCCCGTTCCAGCCGATGCTGGCGATCATGCTGCTCGTCCAGAACCTGGTCTACGACATCGCCCAGCTGGCCACCCCGTGGGACCGGATGGACGAGGAGTACCTGCGCAAGCCCCGCAACTGGGACGCGAAGGGCATCGGCCGCTTCATGCTCTGCATCGGCCCGATCAGCTCGATCTTCGACATCGCGATGTTCGTCGTCATGTGGAACGTGTTCGCCGCCAACACCGAGGCGCACGCGGCGCTCTTCCAGTCCGGCTGGTTCATCGAGGGCCTGCTCTCGCAGACCCTGGTCGTCCACATGATCCGCACCCGCAAGATCCCCTTCATCCAGTCCCGGGCGTCCTGGCCGGTGATGGTGATGACCGTCCTCGCCGTGCTGACCGGGCTCTTCCTGCCCTTCTCCCCGCTGGCGGCCTCGCTGGGCTTCGTACCCCTGCCGGCGAGCTACTTCCCGTGGCTGATCGGCGTCCTGCTGGCGTACTGCACGCTCACGCAGCTGCTGAAGACCGTGTACATCCGCAAGTTCGGCACCTGGCTCTGAGGAGCCTAGCGGGGACGTGAGTGTGGACCTTCTGCTGTGCTCACTGGGCGGCGCGCGGACCGCTAACCGAGCGGCGGCGCCGAGGTAGCCGTCGCCCTCTGCTTCTAGGCCGTGTGCCTGGAGGCGGAGGATGCCCCCGTGTGCACGCCACCGGCTGTCGACGCGCTCGGCCGGCGGGACTCCCTGTTGGCGTCGAGCAGCAGCCAGGCCGGCCCGAAGGCCGGCCTGGTTACGGTGCCCATACTGCTGCCCCAAGGGGGCGTATGCGGGAGGAAGTTGTCAGCAACCTCTCGCTGGACCGTTCCTTTTCGCTGCGCGGAAGTGAACTCCGAGCAGTGGCACGCCCCGAACGGTCTTGGGCGCACTGGGTTCCGGCTTTCGCGGCCCGGTCGGCGACACGCATCATGTGCGTGGTCCGTTCCGGGAGGTCCGGTTCCCTCACGATCTGGCCAAGTGGGCACGGCCAAAGGCGACGGGGAGGCCCTAAACCATCACTCCGGTGGAGCAGGGGCCCCGCACGCTGGCACCGCACCCGGTGTCCCAGTTCGCATGAACGACGCTACACGGCCGGGCACCAGCCCCCACAAGCCGCTAACCCGACAACCACCCAATCGAGTTAACGGTCGGCGGTCAGCGGGTCGGCCGTGCCCCGACCTGTCGGCGTCCGCAGCATGAGAGGCAGCGCTACTTGAGCGTGGCGGAGGTCAGGCCCGCCTGGATCTGCCGCTGGAAGGACAGGTAGACCACCAGCATCGGGATCATCGCGATGGTCACGCCGGCGAACAGCACCGGCAGGTCCGTCTCGTAGCCCATCTGGTATTGCAGCTGAATCAGGCCCTGGGTGAGCATGTAGCGCTCGGGGTCCGATCCGGTCTGCGGCTGCATCAGCACGGACGGCAGGATGTACTGGTTCCACTGCCCCAGGATGTTGAATATCCCGACGCTGATCAGGCCGGGCTTGGCCATCGGCAGCATCACCTGGAAGAAGATCCGGGTGTGGGAGGCCCCGTCGATCACCGCCGCCTCGTGCACGGCCGTCGGCAGCGTCCGGAAGAACGAGTGCATGAAGAAGACGGTGAACGGCATCGAGTACGCCACGTACACCAGGATCAGACCCTGGTACGAGTTGAGCATGTCCAGCCGCTTCACCATGAAGAACAGCGGGACGAGCGCCAGGAAGACCGGGAACATGGCCCCGCTGACGAAGAAGTAGTAGATCGGCCGGTTGCCCTGGAAGGGGTAGCGGGCCAGGACGTACGCGGCCATCGAGCCGAGCAGCATCGTCATCGGGACCGAGAACACCATCACGATCAGCGTGTTGGCGAAATAGTCCCCGATGCCCTTGTCCCAGGCGCGCCCGAAGGCGTCGAACTCCCAGTGGGCCGGCCAGCTCAGGGCCGAACTGCCGATCTGCACGTCGGTCTTGAAGGAGCCGAGCACCAGCCAGATCAGCGGCAGGACGATCAGTATCCCCCACACGGCGAGGAAGCCGTGCGAGAAGACGTTGAGTACCATGCCGTCGGAACCACTCTTGCTCCCGCGGGGCTGCCCGGTGGCGGCGGAGCGCTTCTCGGCCGCCGCCTCGCCCGGTGCTTTGATCACAGTGGTCATCGTGGTCTCCCGCTAGAACTCGACGTGCTCGCGGCGAGTGGCCCGCAGCGTGATGGCGGAGAGGATCAGGGTGAGGACGAGCATCACGACCCCCATGGCACAGGCGTAGCCCGCATTGCCGAAGTAGAGGAAGTTACGCATCAGCACCGTCGCCATGACCTCGCTGTGGTGGTCCGGTCCGCCGCCGAACTGGCCCGAGGTCATGGTCGACACGAGGACGAACATGTCCATCGCGGCGATGCCCAGATAGACCGCGGAGGTCTGCACAGAATCCCACAGCAGGGGCAGCGTGACCTTGAAGAAGGTCTGGGCGCGCCCCGCGCCGTCGAGCAGTGCGGCTTCGTAGATGTCCTTGGGCACGGACTGCATGGCCGCCGAGAACAGGACGAGGTAGAAACCGACCCCGTGCCAGACGACGACGAGCAGCAGGCACCAGAGGACGAAGTTGGGCTCGTTGAGCCATTCGATGGGGTGGGCCGGGTCGACCAGGCCCAGTTTGGTGAGGAAACCGTTCAGCAGGCCCCCCTCGTCACTGCGGTACACGGCTCCGAAGAGCACCGCGAGGATGGCGAGGGAGAGCACCTGCGGGAAGAAGTAGATCACCTTGTAGAGGGCGGAGCCCGCCACTCCCTGGACTCCGCCGGCTCCGCTGCGCCCGCCGGCGTTCAGCATGAAGGCGAAGAACAGGGCGATGAAGATGGTGACCGTCGGGACGAACACCAGGAGCAGCAGATTGTTCAGCAGCGCGCCGCCGAAGACCTCGTCCTTCAGCAAGGCCGAGTAGTTGTCCAGCCCGACGAAGTCGAAAGTCGGTGACTGACCCGTCCAGTTGGTGAAGGAATAGCCGAACGTCTGAATGTACGGCCAGATGACAAAGGTCAGGTACAGCGCAAGGGGCAGGATGAGGAAGCCGGCGATGAAGCCGCCCCGCCCCTTGCTGTTCGCTACATGGCTCATGGTGTCCGTCCCTGGTGTTTCCGGGTGCCCGGTGGACGCGGTGTCAGCTGCGCTTGTTGTTCTTGGCGTTCGGGTCCTCGGTCGCCTTGTTTACCGCAGCCTGGGCCCGCTTGATCCATTCCTTGGGCTGGATGCGCTTGGCCATCAGCTCATTGGACGCGTTCTCCAGCTCGGTGCCCATCGCGCTGTACCAGTCGGAGTACCGGTAGTTGAACGTGTTGTCCCCGGCCCCCTTGAGGGCGGCGACGGCCGACTGGGTGCCCGGGCGGAGCTTGACCGTCGGGTCCACGCCGTCCTTGAGGACGGTGAGGGAGTTGGCCTGCTGGGCGAAGAGGGTCGACCACTCGCGGGACAGCATCGAGCGGAGGAACTCCAGGCCGCCGGCCTTGTTGGCGGCCTTCTCCGGGACGATGAAGGGCTCGCCGGCCCCGGCGCGGATGGCCTCGAAGGGCAGCTTCGAGTCGGGCAGCACCGGCATCGGCAGGAACTGCATGTCGAAGTCGTCCGGGGTCTGCTTGAGCTGCTCGTTCTCCAGCCAGGAGCCCGAGGTGATGAAGGCGGCCTTGTACTGGTTCCACTGGGTCTGGGACTCGGTGTGCGTCAGGCCGTTGGTGCCCGGCATGAGCAGGTCCTTCTCGACCAGCTCGTAGATCGCCTCGACGGCCTCCAGCGCGACCGGGTTGTCCGCGAAGGCGTTCGGCTCCAGGTTGTCGATCGCCTTCATGGCATCCAGGCCGCCCTTCTTGGCGATCAGGTCCATGATGGCGACGTTGATGTAGTACGGGTACTTGCCCTGGTGGGCCAGACCGCCGATGCCGGCCGCCTTGGCCTTCTGACAGATGTCCATGAACTCGGCCCAGGTCTTCGGCGCGGTCCAGCCCTTCTCCTTGAAGAGCTTGCCCGAGTACCACAGGCCCCAGACGGTGTAGACGTACTGCAGCGCGACGAACTTGCCGCCGACCATGCCGCTTTCGACGGTCCCGGGCATCAGCGTGTCCCGGACCTTCTTGCTCGGGTCGTCGAGCGACGGGGCGTCGAGCACCACGGCGAGGTCGGCGAGCTGGTTGCCCTTCACGAGCACGTCCAGCTTGATCTGCTGGGCGCCCGAGTCGTCGACGACGTCCGGCGGGTTGCCGCCGTTGAAGCGCGGCTGCAGCTTGGCGGTGATCTCCTGGGTGGAGAGGTGCGAGGAAGTGGTGCCCCACTTCTTGTCGAACGCGGCTTCCCAGGCCTTGGCGTACTCGTCGCCGTAACCGCCCTTGAAGACGACCACGTCGAGCTTGCCGCCCTTGGCGACGCCGAACGGGTTCTCCTTGGTGACGGCCACCTTGGACTCGTTGCCCTTGCTCGTCTCGTCGGAGCCGGAGGCGCACGCGGACAGGAAGCTCATCGTCGGTACGGCGATCAGGCCGAGTGCCGCGGAGCGCTTGATCAGGTCCCGGCGGCCGAAGCCCTCACCGTTGCTGTTCTCGCCGTGGGCGGAGGTGGATCCCATGCTCAAGTCCTCGCCTTCGTCAGGAGTGTGAAGGAGGAAGGAAAGTGCGACTGCTGCCGCCCAGCGGACATCACCGCAGGTCCCCGCCGTCCCCCCGTCCGGAGCCGCTCGTTTCGCGGTGAGCCGGACGGGCACAGGTATAGTCCACTTCCGCTCCTGTGAGCAAGATCATGTACCGGTATGGGCCCCTCCTTTTCCGAGTTGAGACCTCACCGTCACCTGAGCCGGACCGTCGGAGCCGCCCGCAGAAACGGAAGGGCCGTACCCCCTTAACGGAGGTACGGCCCTTTGGTGCCGGTTTGCGCTTAGCCGCGGATGAGGTTGCGGAGCACGTACTGCATGATGCCGCCGTTGCGGTAGTAGTCGGCCTCACCCGGGGTGTCGATGCGGACGACCGCGTCGAACTCCACGCCGGTGTCGGTGGCGACCTTGACCGTGCGCGGGGTGGTGCCGTTGTTCAGCTCCTCCACACCGGTGAAGGAGAAGGTCTCCTCGCCGGTGAGGCCCAGGGAGGCCGCCGTGGCGCCCTCGGGGAACTGCAGGGGCAGGACGCCCATGCCGATCAGGTTGGAGCGGTGGATGCGCTCGTAGGACTCCGCGATGACGGCCTTGACGCCGAGCAGGGCGGTGCCCTTGGCGGCCCAGTCGCGGGAGGAGCCCGAGCCGTACTCCTTGCCCGCCAGGATGACCAGCGGGATGTCGGCGGCCTGGTAGTTCTGCGAGGCGTCGTAGATGAAGGAGACCGGCGCGCCCTCGACGGTGAAGTCGCGGGTGAAGCCGCCCTCGGTGCCCGCCGCGATCTGGTTGCGGAGGCGAATGTTGGCGAACGTACCGCGGATCATGACCTCGTGGTTGCCGCGGCGGGAACCGTACGAGTTGAAGTCGCGGCGCTCGACGCCGTGCTCCGTGAGGTACTTGCCGGCCGGGGTGTCGGCCTTGATCGCGCCGGCCGGGGAGATGTGGTCGGTGGTGACCGAGTCGCCCAGCTTCGCCAGGACACGGGCGCCCGAGATGTCCGAGACCGGGGTGGTCTCCATCGTCATGCCCTCGAAGTAGGGGGGCTTGCGCACGTAGGTGGACTGCGGGTCCCACTCGAAGGTGTTGCCGGTCGGGATCGACAGCGCCTGCCACTGCGCGTCGCCCGCGAAGACGTCCTGGTAGGACTTGTTGAACATGTCTTCGCCGATCGCGTTCGCGACGACGTCGTTGACCTCGGCCTCGGAGGGCCAGATGTCCTTCAGGAAGACCGGGTTGCCCTCGGTGTCGGTGCCGATGGCGTCCTTGGCGATGTCCACCTTCATGGAGCCCGCGATGGCGTACGCGACGACCAGCGGCGGGGAGGCCAGGTAGTTCATCTTGACGTCGGGGTTGATGCGGCCCTCGAAGTTGCGGTTACCCGAGAGGACCGAGGTGACCGCGAGGTCGTGCTCGTTGATCGCCTTCGAGATCTCCTCGTCCAGCGGACCGGAGTTGCCGATGCAGGTGGTGCAGCCGTACCCGACGAGGTTGAAGCCCATCTTGTCGAGGTACGGGGTCAGGCCGGCCTTGTCGAAGTAGTCGGTGACGACCTTCGAGCCCGGGGCGAGGGTGGTCTTGACCCACGGCTTGCGGGTCAGGCCCTTCTCGGTGGCCTTCTTGGCCACGAGCGCCGCGGCGACCATGACGTAGGGGTTCGAGGTGTTGGTGCACGAGGTGATCGCGGCGACCGTGACGGCGCCGTGGTCGATCTCGAAGGAGGTGCCGTCGGCCAGGGTGACCAGGGTCGGGCGGCTCGGCACGCCGTTGGAGGCGGCCGGGGAGTCGGAGGCCGGGAAGGACTCCTTGCCTGCCTCATCGTCGTCCTCGACGTAGTTGCGCACGTCCAGTGCGAACTGCTGCGAGGCGTTCGCGAGGACGATGCGGTCCTGCGGGCGCTTCGGGCCGGCGATGGAGGGGACGACCGTGGAGAGGTCGAGCTCCAGCTTCTCGGAGAAGTCGGGCTCGGCGGCCGGGTCCAGCCACAGGCCCTGGGCCTTGGCGTAGGCCTCGACGAGCGCGACCTGCTGGGCGTCGCGGCCGGTCAGACGCAGGTACTTCAGCGTCTCCTCGTCGATCGGGAAGATCGCGGCGGTGGAGCCGAACTCCGGAGACATGTTGCCGATGGTGGCGCGGTTCGCGAGGGAGGTGGCGGCGACGCCCTCACCGTAGAACTCGACGAACTTGCCGACGACGCCGTGCTTGCGGAGCATCTCGGTGATGGTCAGCACGAGGTCGGTGGCGGTGGTGCCGGCCGGCAGCTCGCCGGTCAGCTTGAAGCCCACGACGCGCGGGATCAGCATGGAGACCGGCTGGCCGAGCATCGCGGCCTCGGCCTCGATGCCGCCGACGCCCCAGCCCAGTACGCCCAGGCCGTTGACCATCGTGGTGTGCGAGTCGGTGCCGACGAGGGTGTCGGGGTACGCCTGGCCGTTGCGCACCATGACGGTCCGGGCCAGGTGCTCGATGTTGACCTGGTGGACGATGCCGGTGCCCGGCGGGACGACCTTGAAGTCGTCGAAAGCGGTCTGGCCCCAGCGCAGGAACTGGTAGCGCTCCTTGTTGCGGCCGTACTCCAGCTCGACGTTCTGCGCGAAGGCGTCCTTCGTGCCGAACTTGTCGGCGATGACCGAGTGGTCGATGACCATCTCGGCCGGCGAGAGCGGGTTGATCTTCGCCGGGTCGCCGCCGAGGGCCTTCACGGCCTCGCGCATGGTGGCGAGGTCCACGACGCAGGGGACGCCGGTGAAGTCCTGCATGATCACGCGGGCCGGCGTGAACTGGATCTCCTCGCTGGGCTGGGCCTGCGAGTCCCAGTTTCCGAGCGACCGGATGTGGTCGGCGGTGATGTTCGCGCCGTCCTCGGTACGGAGCAGGTTCTCCAGCAGGACCTTCAGGCTGTAGGGAAGGCGGGCGGAGCCCTCGACCTTGTCCAGCTTGAAGATCTCGTACGACTCGTCGCCCACCTGCAGCGTGCTGCGGGCGTCGAAGCTGTTCGCCGACACGACAGTCTCCTTCATGCATGAATTCGCGCGTATTGCCGCAATCCTGCCGCGAGGCACTCTGGCCTTTCCGCTAAGGTGAGGCTAAGTTAGGTAACCCTTACCAGCGGGGCGGCTGCGGCACGTCCGGGGCAGATATCTCGATGTCGAGATAACTCTAGTACATGCCAGGGGGGCGGGACGAGGCACGCACCCTCAGCCCCGCCGGTACCGTCAGCCGCCCAGTGGATTCCGCATGTCCGGATTCGATGAGCTTGACCAGGGACGAAACCGCCGATTCGGCGATCCGCTCCGGATCGAAGGTGACGGTCGTCACGGACGGTTCGTTCTCGGCGTACGCCGGGTCCTCACTGGCGCAGACCAGCAGCAGGCCGTTCTCCCCCGCGCCTGTGCCCGCTGCGGCGCCGGGTATGCCGATCCCGTGGCGCGCGGCGGCGGCCAGCACCTGCCGGCCCCCCGGGTCGTATATGCAGTAGACGGCGTCAGGCCGGTCCTGCCGGTCCGGCCCCGCGAAGGCAGAGTCGAAGGCGTGCCCGGCCTCGTCATTGGGGTCGAAGGGGATCACGAGCGGAGCGCGGTGCCGCTCGGCGCACCAGTGTTCATAGGCTGATGTGACGGCCCCGGTGTAGAACTCCCGGCCGTAGCCCGCGTGCAGCGCGATCCGCCGGGCCCCGGAGGCCGCCAGGTGGTCCAGTACCTCTCGGGTGGTGGCGGTGTGGTCGTTGTCCACCCATACGTCGCCCGGCCGCGGATCGGCCGGGGGCCCGTCGAAGACCACCGGCAGCCCCCGCGCCCGCAGCGCGCGCAGCACCGGATCGTCGGCCGGACTGTCGAGCAGCAGCATCCCGTCCACCGCCAGGGTGTGCCACAGCGGCTCGGCGCCGCGGTCGGCGGGCAGCGTGGTCAGGGCGTAGCCGTGGGCGTGCGCCGCCGAGGTGGCGGCGATGAGCAGCCGGGCGTAGTAGGCGATCCGGGCGAAGTCCCAGGCGAACCCGGCGTACGTGGTCACCGCGATGCCCAGGCTGCGGTTGTGCGGTCCGCGCCGGGCTCCGTAGCCGAGGGCCCCGGCCACCTCGCGCACCCGGCGGCGGGTGGACTCGCCGAGGCGGCCGGTGCCGTTGAGCGCGTGCGAGACGGTCGCGGTGGAGACCTCGGCGGCGCGGGCGATGTCGGCGAGGGTCGGACCGGGCACGGGCGCGGGCGGCGGCATCGGGACGGGGCCGGAGGCGTGAAGGGGGGCGGGCACGGCGCCATCGTACGGATTTCGTCGCCGGAGGCGGCTTCTGGTTAAGCCCTTAATCAAACAGCGTCCTGGCCACGCCAACGTTTGGAGTGTGCATGCAGTCTTCTCCTTCCCCCCGGTCCCCGCTGTCCCCCGGCTCCCTCCTGTCCCGCCGGGGGCTCCTCGCGGCCGCCGGTGCCGCGGGCGCGGCCGGTCTGCTGGGCGCGGGGCCCGCCGCGGCCGCCTCCGCCCCTTCCGTTGGCGGGCGGAACTCGGCCGCGCTGGTGATCCGCAACGCCTCCGTGTTCACCGGGACCGGCCGCCGGGGTCCCGTGCAGGCCGTCGCGGTCGGCCGGGACGGGAAGATCCTGGCCACCGGGACCGACGCCGCGCTGCGCCGGTACCTCGGCCGGGACACCGAGGTGGTCGACGCCCGCGGCAACACCGTGATGAGCGGCATCCACGACGGCCACGTCCACCCGCTCGGGGCCGGCGAACGCTCGCTCTCCCCGTCGCTGGAGAGCGCGGAGACCACCCCGGCCGAGCTCCTGGAGATCCTGACCGGCTTCCTCGCCGACACCGGCGGCGCGGGCGCCGAGCCCGACGGCTGGCTGGTGGTGGAGGACTGGAACCCGGTCGGGCTGCTCCCCGTGGGCACCGCTCCGCACCACTCGATGCTGGACGCGCTCCCGACCCGGCGGCCGATCGTCCTGATCGGCGGCGACGGGCACAACTGCTGGGCCAACCAGCGGGCCCTGGACATCGCCGGGATCACGGCGGCCACGCCCGACCCGGTCGGCGGCAAGGTGGTCAAGGGCGCGGACGGGAAGCCGACGGGCGTCCTCAAGGACGACGCCCAGGGGCTGGTGAGGCAGCTGATACCCGAGCACACCCGCGCCGAACTGGTCGCGGCGTGCGCCGAGGTGCTGGGGCTGGCGGCCGCGTCCGGGATCACCACGATGATGGACGCCCTGGTGGGGCGCAACGAACTGGAGCTGTACCAGGCCCTCTCCGCGGCGGGCCGGCTGCCGCAGCGGATCGTCCCCGCGATCCGGCTGGACGCGGACCAGGCCAAGGATCCGGCGGGCTCGCTGGCCTACGCGCGGGGCCTGCGGCGGGAGTTCGAGGGCGTGCACGGGCTCCGCTTCGGGATGATCAAGGTGTTCCTGGACGGGGTCATCGAGTACCCGGCGCAGACCGCCGCCCTGCTGGAGCCCTACCTCGACGGGAACGGCAAGCCGACCGCGAACCGGGGCGAGCTCTACACCTCGGCGGCGGACTACGGCCGGCTCAGCGCCGCCTTCAACCGGGCGGGCTGGCAGATGCACGCCCACGGGCTCGGAGACCGGGCGGTTCGTACCGCTCTGGACGGGTACGAGTACGCCCGCAAGGTGACGGGGCAGCGGGACGCCCGCAACGCGGTGGCGCACCTTCAGGTCGTGGACCCCGCGGACCTGCGGCGCTTCGCGCGGCTGGGGGTCGCGGCGTGCATGCAGCTCCAGTGGGCCACCCGGGACACCTGGACGGTGGACGCGCTGCTCCCCTACATCGGGCCCGAGCGGCACCGGTGGCTGTACCCGGCGCGCAGCCTGGAGAAGGCGGGCGCGCGGCTGGCGGGCGGTTCGGACTGGCCGGTGGACGCCCTCCAGGTGTGGAACCAGCTCCGGACGGCGATCGACCGGCAGGGCGCGGAGGGGGCCGGCGAGCTGTACCGGGAGCAGGAGGCGCTGAGCCGGGACACCACGCTGCGGATGCACACGTCGGGGACGGCGTGGCAGCTCCGCCAGGAGGAGCTGACCGGCACCGTGGAGCCGGGCAAGGCGGCGGACCTGGTGGTTCTGGACCGCGACGTGACGCGCTGTCCGGTGGCCGACATCAGCGGGACGGGCGTACGGATGACCCTGGTCGGCGGCCGTGTGGTGCACGACGCGGATGCGGCGTCGGGCCGGGCGGCTTCGGCCCGGCTGGCCCGCGCCGCGGCGGCGGGCGCGCGCCCGGCCTCGTACGCGTCGGTCCACGGCGGTGGCGGTGGCGGTGGCGGCAAGGGCCGGCACCACGCCTGCGGGCACTGAGGGGGCGCCGCCCGGCTCCGCCCGGAGCCGCCCCGCCGCCGCTCAGCCCGCAAGGCCGTGGCGCGCGGCCCAGGCCGTGACGGCGGCGGCGATCTCCTGGGGCCGGTCCTCCGGGCAGAGGTGGGCGGCGGCTCCGCAGTACTCGCTCTCCAGCGCGGAGATGTTCTCCTCGCTCCACGCGAACAGTTCGGGGCCGACCATGAGGGCGGGCGAGCCGTCGAAGTGGAGCAGGAGCTTGGGCACCTGCGGGCTGGCTGCCAGCCAGGCGTCGTACTCCTCGACCCGGGCGACCACGTCCGCCGGTTCGCCGCCGATCGGCAGGGAGCGGGCCCACCGGAGCAGGGGGAGCCGGCTCTCGGGGGTCGGGTAGGGGGCGGCGTAGACGGCGTGGTCGGCCTCGCCCATCGGGTTCAGCACCGTCTTGCCGATGCTGTCCTCGATGAAGAGGTTCCGCTCCAGGATCATCTCCTCCCCCACGCCCGGGGTGCGGATCGCCTCGAACCGGGCACGGGCGGCGGGCGGGTACTCCTCCCAGGCCATCGGCCGCAGGATCGTCTCCATGAAGGCGAGGCCGCGGACCCGCTCCGGGCGGCGGGCGGCCAGGTCGAAGGCGAGCGCCCCGCCCCAGTCCTGGCCGACGAGGACGAACTCGTCGAGGCCGAGGGCGTCGAACCAGGCGTCGAGGTAGCGGGCGTGGTCGGCGAAGCGGTACGCGCCGCCGGGCTTGCCGGAGCGGCCCATCCCGATGAGGTCGGGGGCGAGGACGCGGCCCCTGCCCCCGCCCCGGCCCCCGATCCGGGGCAGTACTCCGCGCCACAGGTGGGAGGAGGTCGGGTTGCCGTGCAGGAAGACGAAGGGGACGCCCTCGGGGGCGCCCTGCTCCTCGTAGTACATCGTCGAATCGAGTACGTCGATGACGGGCATGGGAACCATCCGCTTCATGTCGTTCGGGCCACTAACGTTCGCGGCACGAACGAACTTAAATCGTTAGTGCCCCGAACGCAAGGGGTACGATCCCGACATGACCACGGAAGAGGACCAGGGCACCTCCGCCCTCCCGGCGCGACTGCGCGAACTGCCCAGCCGGCTGCTCTCACAGGCCTCGGCCCACGCCACCCGCCTCGCCACCGAGGGACTGAGTGGGGCAGATGCCCGCAGATGGCATTACGCGACCCTGGTCGCCCTGGAGGAGTTCGGACCCGCGAGCCAGGCGACCCTGAGCGGCCGTACCGACATCCACCGCAGCGACCTGGTCTCCGTCATCAACGAACTCGCCGAACGCGAGCTGGTCGAGCGGACCCCCGACCCCGCCGACCGGCGGCGCAACGTCATCACCCTCACGGCCGCCGGCCGGCGCCGGCTGCGCAAGCTGGACCAACTGCTCGCCGCGGCCCAGGAGGAGCTTCTGTCCCCTTTGTCCGAAGCGGAGCGGGAGCAGCTCGTCGGGCTGCTCGGCCGGCTCGTCGCGCACCACGCACGCGGCGGCCCCACTATGGGAGCTGACGACCGGTAAGCCCCATTGACACCCGTCTGCCCCACCCAGCGCGAGCGGCATCTCATATCTGAGATACGGTGCATCCATGGCAGACGACTACCTCGTACGCATCGGCAAGCTCATCCGTGACGCCCGGCAGCACCGGGGCTGGACACAGAGTCAGCTCGCGGACGCCCTCGGCACCAGCCAGAGCGCCGTGAACCGGATCGAGCGCGGCAACCAGAACATCAGCCTTGAGATGATCGCGCGCATCGGGGAAGCCCTCGACAGCGAAATCGTCTCTCTGGGCTACGCCGGTCCGATGCACCTGCGCGTGGTCGGCGGTCGCCGTCTGTCCGGCGCCATCGACGTCAAGACGAGCAAGAACGCGTGCGTGGCCCTGCTGTGCGCCTCGCTGCTCAACAAGGGCCGTACGGTCCTTCGCCGGGTCGCCCGCATCGAGGAGGTCTACCGCCTCCTGGAGGTGCTGAACTCCATCGGCGTCCGCACCCGCTGGATCAACGACGGCGTCGACCTGGAACTCGTACCGCCGGCCCGCCTCGACATGGACGCCATGGACGCGGACGCGGCCCGCCGCACCCGCAGCATCATCATGTTCCTCGGTCCCCTCCTGCACCGGATGGACCACTTCAAGCTGCCCTACGCGGGCGGCTGCGACCTCGGCACCCGCACCATCGAGCCGCACATGATCGCCCTGCGCCGCTTCGGCCTGGACATCACCGCGACCGAGGGCATCTACCACGCCCAGGTCGAGGCCGGGATCTCCCCGGACCGCCCCATCGTGCTGACCGAGCGCGGGGACACCGTCACCGAGAACGCGCTGCTGGCGGCCGCCCGGCACGACGGCACCACCGTCATCCGCAACGCCTCCTCCAACTACATGGTCCAGGACCTGTGCTTCTTCCTGGAGGCGCTCGGCGTCCGGGTCGACGGCGTCGGCACCACGACCCTGACGGTCCACGGCATCCCGAACATCGACGTGGACGTGGACTACTCCCCCTCCGAGGACCCGGTCGAGGCGATGAGCCTGCTGGCCGCGGCCGTGGTCACGGAATCCGAGCTGACGATCCGCCGGGTCCCGATCGAGTTCATGGAGATCGAGCTCGCGGTCCTGGAGGAGATGGGCCTCGACCACGACCGCTCGCCCGAGTACACCGCCGACAACGGCCGCACCCGACTGGTGGACCTCACCGTCCGCCCGTCGAAGCTCGAAGCGCCGATCGACAAGATCCACCCGATGCCCTTCCCCGGGCTGAACATCGACAACGTCCCCTTCTTCGCCGCCATCGCGGCCGTGGCCCAGGGCCAGACCCTGATCCACGACTGGGTGTACGACAACCGCGCGATCTACCTCACGGACCTCAACCGCCTCGGCGGCCGCCTCCAGCTCCTGGACCCCCACCGCGTCCTGGTCGAGGGCCCCACCCGCTGGCGCGCCGCGGAGATGATGTGCCCGCCGGCCCTGCGCCCGGCGGTGGTCGTCCTCCTGGCGATGATGGCGGCCGAGGGCACCTCGGTCCTGCGCAACGTCTACGTCATCAACCGCGGCTACGAGGAACTGGCGGAACGCCTCAACTCGGTGGGCGCACAGATCGAGATCTTCCGGGACATTTAGCCCGCCCCCGCCCCCGCCCCCGCACATGACCGCGGCCCCGCCGCTCTCCGGTGAGAGCGGCGGGGCCGCGCGCGCGTGCGGGACCGGCCACTAGGCGTCGCCGTAGTCGCCGTTCCAGCCGGCCGGGGCGATGGCGTCGTACGGCCGGCACGGGCTGCAGCGGCCCGCCAGTACGGCCTGGCCTGCCCAGGCCGGGCCCAGTTCGGCGGTGACGGAGCTGTCGTCGATGCAATTCGGGCAGTTGCCCGCCAGGGCCGCGCCCGCCGTGGGCAGCGCGAGGCCCAGGGCGGCCACGGACAGGAGCAGGGCTGTGGCGGCGGCGCGCCTGATGGGCTTCATGTGCGGGATGCTCTCAGGCGCGGCGGGCCGGAGGACAGGGTTCCGACAATGCCGCAGGTCAGCCCGGGTAGTTGGTGCGCCAGGGCTCGTAGTGCGGGTTGTCCTGGCACTCGTTCATGATCTCGATCTTCTTCACCGTGTCGACCCGGCAGACGGCGACGATGAACGAGCGCTCGATGCCACCCGGGAAGGCCACCTCGACCTGGGAGGCGTACTTGTGGGTGTCGCCGATGGTCTGGTTGACGTCGACCCCGCCCGGGGCGTCGATGTAGTAGTTCCAGCCGCTCTTCCAGGACTTGTACAGATCGTGGTTGTAAGTGGTGGAGACATACGGGGAGGGCTGGTTGATCAGGACGTAACTCTCGATGTCGTACTGGCCGTTGAGGGTGTCCTTGGGCAGGAAGCCCTCCTCGAAGACCACCGACGGCGGGCGGCCGTCCGAGCGGTAGAGCTGCTTGCAGTTGATCCGCCAGGACGGCGAGGGGGTGATGCGCTCCACCTCCACGCGCTCGTCGGCGGCGGCGAAGAGGTGGTCCCGGACCCGGGGACAGGAGTTCGCGGGAGCGGCCGCGTGGAGCGATCCGGGTGTGGCGGCGGGCGCGGAGGCGGGCGCGGACGCGGACGCGGAGGCCGGGGGCAGCAGGGCGGCGGCGAGGGCGGTCGCGAGCACGGCGGCCCGACGGCGCAGGGCAGAGATGATCATCCACCCACCCTCGCGCCCTCGCGGTGCCCGCACGGGCATCCTCACTCGATGGTGAGCGTGTCGTCGATCGCGTCGACTGCCTTGATATTGCATCGAGTTGATGGAGTAACGATCCTTCGCCGGGCACCGGTCCCGCGCACCCGCAATCCGCTTCGGGACCTGCCCGGGACCGCCCCGGGACGGACCCCCGGGCCCTGGTTCCCGGTTCGGCGTACACGCGGCGTTGATCAACGCATTCTGCGTCGGTTCGCCTCGACAACGGCCATGGGGGACTGAACAGCAGTTCCTATTTCTTTCAGTGGATATTTAATATCCTCAGTGAATAGCCTGGTGTCGTGAAGCTTTCCGAGTGGGCAGTGCGCAACGGCGTGCATTACCAGACCGCGTTGGGCGAAAGAAGGCCGGATGCCGGTCCCGGTCGTCCAGACGCCGTCGGGTACATGGCTCGTGACCGAGCCCGCCCCGCGGGTCGCTGGGCGGGTCGTGGCTTACTGCCGCGTCTCGTCCGGTGACCAGAAAGCGGACTTGGAGCGCCAGGTCGCCCGGACCGTACAGGGTGCAACATCCCAGGGCCTCGCGGTCGCTGACGTGGTGACGGAGGTCGGCTCCGGGATGAACGGGCGCCGCCGCAAACTTCGCGGGCTGCTCGCCGACCCGGGTGTGGGCACGATCGTGATCGAGCACCGCGACCGCCTCGCCCGGTTCGGCATCGAGTACCTCGAAGCCGCCCTCACGGCCTCGGGGCGACGCCTGGTCGTCCTTGACCCGGCAGAGAGCGCCGACGACCTCGTACGGGATATCACCGAGGTCCTGACCTCGATGTGCGCACGCTTGTACGGCCGCCGCTCCGCGAGGAATCGCGCGGCCCTGGCCATTGCCGCCGCCACCGGCCCGGAGACGGCCGGATGAAGAAGTTCAAGCCGCGGCCGGGGTTCGCCGTCCTTGCGCACAAGCTCGCGCTGGACCCGAACGCCACGACCAACCGCCATCTGCACTCGCACGGAGGTGCGGCGCGGACCACGTACAACTGGGCGGTCGCGTACATCACCGCGGTGTGGTGGCAGCGCAAGGCCGAGCAGTCGTACGGCATCCCCGAGGACCAGCTCACCGAGTGGCGGTCGTGGTCGCTGCCCTCGCTGCGGAAGGCGTTCAACGAGGACAAACACACCAACCCGCATTTCGCCGACTGGTGGGAGGAGAACTCCAAAGAGGCGTACAACACGGGCCTGGCCAACGCTTCGGCGGCGTTCGACAACTACGCGAAGTCGAAGTGCGGCAAGCGCAAAGGCCCGAAGATGGGTATCCCCCGCTTCAAGTTGAAACGGAAAGCACGCCTGACCTGCCGGTTCACCACGGGCACGATCCGCATCGAGCCTGACGGCAGGCACGTCACCCTGCCCAGAATCGGCACCGTCCGCATCCACGAGAACCGAGCTGACCTGCGAGCCCTCATCGAGGCGGGGAACATGCGGGTCCTGTCCGCGACCGCATGCCTGGACCGGGGTCGCTGGTTTGTGTCCCTCCAGGTCGAGCAGAAGCACCAGCTGGTGAAAGTGGCCCGTCCGGACGCGGCGGTCGGTATCGACCTCGGCATCAAAGCGCTGGCCGTCCTCGCGGACAGTGATGGCGTTCTCAGCGAGGAACCCAACCCACGCCACCTCGACCGCGCACAGAAAAAGCTGTGCCGCGCCAGCCGGATCGTCTCCCGTCGTCAGGGCCCCGACCGGCAGACCGGGCAGCAGGCGTCGAAGCGCTGGGAGAAGGCCAACCAAGCTCGGAACAAGATCCATCACCGGGTCGCGAATCTCCGCGAGGACACCCTCCACAAGATGACGGCCCGCCTCGCCTCCGAGTACGGCACGATCGTCGTCGAAGACCTCAACGTCGCCGGTATGGGCCGCAACCGCCGTCTGTCCCGCCGCGTTGCGGATGCCGCGTTCGGCGAGATTCGACGCCAGCTCACCTATAAAACCCGTCGGCACGGCACGCGACTCGTCGTCGCCGACCGCTGGTATCCCTCGTCGAAGACCTGCTCACGTTGCGGTGTGGTGAAAGCCAAGCTGCCCCTCAGCGTTCGTGTCTTCGAGTGTGACAACTGCGGCCTCGTCCTTGACCGGGACGCGAACGCGGGACACAACCTGGTCGCCCTCGCGACCCGTACGACAGGTACCGGAGTGGCCGGAGACCTGGACCCGCCAAGGCGGAGTCGAAACCCCGTGGAGCCGACCGCAAGACCCGCACCACCCGCCCGCGCCGCAAGGCCGGGCCGGGGCGGGCAGGTGGCACAATCCCCAACCCCCAGGCTGGGAAGGAAACGGGAGACCGTCAACAAGCCACCAGGATGCAACTCACGCTCTGGTGACAGCGTTACGGACCATCCCGGCGGAAACGCCGGGATGGCTGAGATCACTTGATGATCAAAGCAACGGTCATATGTTCCAGCGAAACAAAAAACAAACACGCACCGTGGACGCAGGGGTGTCGCCATGACGGCGATGGCGGGGCGCGGTCGTCCTGTCCCTGGCCGGCTGCGGGGGCACGGCCGCTGCGGGTTCCGACAAGCCCGGCTCGACGCCCGCGCCGGGCGCGTCCTCCTCGGGCCCCGCGATGCCCAATCTCGTCGGCAAGAACTCCTTCGAGGCCCAGCTCCTCGTCAAGAAGCTGTCCACCAAGCCGGTCGAGGTCCGCAGCGCCTACTCCGACGTCGAGCTGTCCAAGCTCCACACGATGTGGCTGGTCTGCTTCCAGACCCCGGCGGCCGGGGCCCCGTTGGCGCCCGACACCGCTGCCGAGATCTCGCTCACCCACCCGGGCACCCCGTGCCCCGAGCAGGCCGGAGCCGCCCTGCGGCCCGTCAGCACCCCGACTCCCACCAAGACCCCGGGCTCCACCAAGACCCCGGCCCCCGGCGCGACGGGCAAGGCGAAGCCGCCGGCGTCCTCCCCGACCCCGGCCCCCGCTCCCAAGGACGTCTCCTACAAGAACTGCACCGAGGCGAAGGCCGCCGGCGCCGCCCCGATCCGGCGCGGCCAGCCCGGCTACGGCAAGCACCTCGACCGGGACAACGACGGCATCGCCTGCGACAGGTAGGAGAGGGAGGGCCGGGGAGAAGAGGCTCCGGGCGCTGCGGCGATATTCGGCCTGATGCCCCGGCAGCCCTCGCCTCCGGTGGGTGATCGCCCTCAGAATCGCCTTGTCGGCACAGTTCTGAGGGCGGAAACATGGCAGCAGCGCAAGAATCGCGGACAGGGACCAGCGTCGGTACGGGGATTCCCCGGCTGGAGGGCGCCCCCCTGCTCGGGTCGCTCGCCGACCTGAGGTCGGACGCCCTCGCCACGTATCAGCGGGCGCAGCACCGGCACGGCGACATCGTCCGGATCACGGCCGGTCCGCCGGGGCTGCGCACCGAGCTGCACTGCGTGTTCTCGGCGGAGGGCGCGCAGCAGGTACTGGCCTCGCAGGCGGCCAACTTCCGCAAGGACAACGCCCTGTACCAGGAGGTCCGCAACGCCTTCGGCAACGGCCTGCTCACCAGCCAGGACGAGGACTACCTGCGCCAGCGGCGGCTGGTCCAGCCGCTGTTCACCAAGCGCCGGGTCGACGGGTACGCGGAGGCCGTGGCGACCGAGACCGCTTCCACCCTCGCCGCCTGGGAGGCGGCCCCGGACGGGGTCGTCGACGTCGCCGACGAGATGATGACCCTGGCGCTGCGCGCCGTCGCCCGGATCCTCTTCGGCACCGACGTGGACGCCACCGCCGATGTCGTGGACCGGTGCTTTCCGGTCATCACCGCCTATGTGATGCGCCGCGGCTACTCCCCCGTCAACGTCCCCCGCGACTGGCCCACTCCGGGCAACAAGCGGGCGGCCACCGCGATGGACGAGCTGTACGCGGTGTGCGACGGGATCATCGCCGAGCGCCGCGGTGCGGGTGAAGGGGCGGGTGAGGGGGACGGCGAGGACCTGCTGTCGCTGCTCGCCGCCGCGACCAGCGCGGACGACGGGGAGTTCGACGCCACCGAGCTGCGCGAACAGGTCCTGATCTTCCTGCTCGCCGGGCACGAGACGACCGCCACCTCGCTCGCCTTCTCGCTCCACCTGCTGGGCCGCCATCCCGAGTTCCAGGACCGGGCCCGCGCCGAGATCGCCGCGGTCCTGGGCGACCGTACGCCCGGGGCCGCCGACCTCGACCGGCTCCCGTACCTGACGCAGGTGCTCAAGGAGGCCATGCGGCTCTACCCGGCGGCCCCGGTCCTCGGCCGCCGCTCGGTCGCCGCGGCCGAGGTCGACGGGCACACCATCCCGGCCGGCGCCGATGTGATCGTCGCGCCCTGGGTGACCCACCGCCACCCCGACTACTGGCCGGACCCGGAGCGTTTCGACCCCGACCGGTTCACCCCGGAGGCCGAGGCGGCCCGGCCGCGTTACGCCTGGCTGCCCTTCGGCGGCGGCCCGCGCGCCTGCATCGGACAGCACTTCTCGATGCTGGAGTCGGTGATCGCGCTGGCGATGCTGCTGCGGGCCTACGAGTTCGAGGCGGTGGACACCGAGATCTCCGTCGTCGCCGGGATCACCCTGCGCACCACCAGTCCGGCACGCTGCCGGATCCGTCGCTTGGGGTCCTGAGGGTCAGGCCCCCGGCGGCCTGAGGGTCAGGCCCCCGGCGCTGGTGTGTGGTTGCCCTGGAGGCGGGCGAGGTCCGAGGGCCGCACCTGGATGACGAAGAGTGCGATCAGCGCCGTGACCAGGGTGAACACGGCCGCCGCCACGAACGCGGCGCTGACGCCCGAGGTGAGGACCTGGTCGCTCCAGGGCTTCGGGTACTGCTTGGTCTTGGCGAAGAAGAGTTTCTGTTCGGGTGTGGCCGTGCGCAGGAAGGAGCCCAGCTGGTCCCTGGCCTCGTTGCGGCTGGCCGTGCCGAACACGGTGACCAGGATGGACAGGCCCAGCGAACCGCCCACCTGCTGCATCGCGTTCAGCAGTCCGGAGGCCGCGCCCGATTCCCGGTCGGGGACGTTCGAGAGGGCCATCAGGGTCAGGGACACGAACTGCATGCCCATGCCGGCGGCGAACAGCAGCATCGGGCCCAGGATGCTGCCCAGGTACGTCGAGTGGATGTCGGTCTGCGTGAGCCAGGCCAGGCCGGCGGCCGAGAGCAGGGATCCGGCCACCATGAACGGTTTGGGCCCGTACTTCGGCAGCCCCTGGGAGGTGATCCCGGCCGTCACCGCGACCATCGCGCTGACCGGCAGGAAGGCGAGTCCGGCGCCCAGCGGGCTGAAGCCCAGCACGTTCTGCACGAACAGGGTCAGGAAGAAGAACATGCCGAAGATCGCGCAGGCGAAGAAGAGCATGATCGCGTACGTGCCGGCCCGGTTGCGGTCGAGGAACATGTGCAGCGGGGTGATGGGCTGGGGCGAGCGCCGTTCGTTGACGATGAAGAGCGTCAGCAGGACCACGGCCGCCGCGAAGGAGCCGAGCGTCAGCCCGTCCCGCCAGCCGTCCTGGGAGGCGCGGATGAAGCCGTAGACCAGGGCCACCATGCCGAGGGTGGAGAGCAGGGCGCCGGCGAAGTCGAAGTGTCCCGGGTGGCGTGTGGACTCGCGGATCACCTTCGGGGTGACGAGGGCGATCAGCAGGGCGATCGGGACGTTGACGAAGAGCACCCAGCGCCAGTTCAGCCACTCCACGAGCACGCCGCCGGCCAGCAGGCCGATCGCGCCGCCGCCGGCCGAGACGCCGGCGAACACGCCGAAGGCCCGGTTGCGCTCGGGGCCTTCGCGGAAGGTGGTGGTGATCAGCGCGAGGGCGGTCGGCGAGGCGATGGCGCCGCCGACGCCCTGGAGGGCGCGGGCCGCCATCAACTGGCCGGCGTTCTGGGCGAATCCGCCCAGCAGGGAGGCCAGGCCGAAGAGCAGGACGCCGAAGATGAAGACGCGCCGCCGGCCGAGGATGTCGCCGGCACGGCCTCCGAGGAGCAGCAGGCCGCCGAAGGTGAGGGTGTAGGCGTTGACGACCCAGGACAGACTCTCGGTGGAGAAGTTGAGGGCGGTCTGGATGTGCGGCAGCGCGATGTTCACGATGGTGATGTCGAGAACAACCATGAGCTGGCACGACGCGATCACGAGCAGAGCGAGTCCGTGACCTCCGCCGTTGCCTTGGACCTTGCCGTCGGTCCCGGTGCTGGTACTGCTCGGCGTAGCGTTCGGGTCCACTTTTTCGACGCTAAACCTGTACCAGGGGTGTCACCACTCGAACGGCCTAGGCTATGTGGCATATGTTATGTGGTATTTCACATGACACACTGATTCCATGGATCGCATGGATGACTTCCTCAGGCTCTCCGCGAGCACCGCCCGGTTCACCTACGGCGCCCCGCGCGCCTTCTCCTTCGGGGACGAAGGCCGGCTCCTCTGGTTCCTCCGCTCCACCGGCCCCACCGATCCCTTCGACGGCCTCTGGGTCCTGGACACCGCCACCGGCGCCGAAACCCGGCTCGCCGACCCCCGCGAACTGTCCCCCGAACCCGCGCCGCTGCCCGTCGTCGAGCGCCGGCTGCGCGAACGCTCGCGGCTCGTCGCCGCCGGGATCGGCTCGTACGCGCTCTCCGGCGACGGGCGCACCGCGGTGTTCGCGCTCTACGGGCGCCTGTACGAGGTCACCCTCGCGGCCGACGCCGGACAGCCCGCGCAGCCCAAGGAGCTCCCCACCGCCGGGCCCGTCTTCGATCCGCGCCCGAGCCCCGACGCCTCGCGCATCGCCTACGTCACCGGCGACGCCCTCCACACCGTCCCCGGCGGCCGGGTCAGCCCCGACGACGGAGCCCGCTGGGGCGTCGCGGAGTTCGCCGCCGCCGAGGAGCTCGACCGGCACCGGGGGCACTGGTGGTCCCCCGACGGGGAACGGCTGCTCGCCGCCCGGGTCGACGAATCCGCCCTCCAGCGGCGCTGGTTCGCCGACCCGGCGCACCCGGAGCTGCCGGCCGAGGACTTCGCGTACCCCGAGGCGGGCGGCCCCAACGCCGACGTGCGGTTCTGGGTGCTCGGACCGGGCGGCCCGGACGCCGCCGTGCGGCTCGACTGGGACAACGAGACCCATCCGTACGTCTCCGACGCGGCATGGGAGAGCGACTCCGAGATCCTGCTCACCGTGCAGGACCGGCTCCAGCAGAACGTCCTGCTGCTCTCCGCCGACCCGGACACCGGGCGGACCCGGGAGCTGTCGCGCACCACGCACCCCCAGTGGGTGGACCCGATGCTCCCCGGCACCCCGGCGCGCCTCGCCGACGGCCGGATGCTCACCTCGGCCGACACCCCCGGCGGGGTCTCCCGCGCCCTCGCGCTGGACGGCGTCCTCCTCACCGGGGACGGGCTCCAGGTCCGCAAGGTGGCCGGCACCCACGGGAGCCGCCTGCTGATCGAGGCCGGGCGGCGCGACCCCGCCGAGCAGCAGGTGCTCCTGCTGGATCCGGACACGGGCGGGCTGACCCCGCTCGCGGACGGGCCCGGGGTGCACTCCGTCCAGGCCGGCGCCGGGGCGCTGCTGCTGACCTCCGCCGACGCCGACGGGATCCGCCGGGTCCTGCGGACCGCCGACGGGCGGGAGTTCGCTCCCGCGGACCTGTCGCAGCCGCTGCCGTACCGGGTGGTCCCGGTGCTGGAGCGGGTCACCGAGCACGGGGTGCCCACCGCCCTGGTGCTGCCGCGCGGGCACGTCCCCGGCACCCGGCTGCCCGTCCTGATGGACAGCTACGGCGGCCCCGGCATGCAGGACGTCAGCGCCGAGCCGCGCCGCTGGCAGCACCGGCAGTGGTGGGCCGACCAGGGCTTCGCCGTGGTCACCGTCGACAACCGCGGCACCGCGCACGTCTCCCCGCGGTTCACCCACGCCATGTACCGGGGCTTCTCCGAGGTCACCCTGGAGGACCAGGTCGCCGCCCTGCGGGCGCTCGGGGCGCGCCACGCCGACCTCGACCTCGCCCGGGTCGGCATCCGCGGCTGGTCGTACGGCGGGTACCTCTCCGCGATGGCGGTGCTGCGCCGCCCGGACGTCTTCCACGCGGCGGCGGCCGGGGCGGCGCCGACCGACTTCCGGCAGTACGACACGGCGTACACGGAGCGGTACCTGGGTCTGCCCCAGGAGCACCCGGAGGTGTACGAGCGGGACAGCCTGCTCGCCGACGCGGCGGGGCTGCGCCGGCCGCTGCTGCTGGTCACCGGGTTGGCCGACGACAACGTCCACCCCTCGCACACCCTGCGGCTCTCGCAGGCCCTGACCGACGCGGGGCGCCCGCACCAGCTCCTCGCGCTGCCGGGCGTCACGCACATGACCCCGGGCGGGGCGCGGGAGAAGATCATGGCGCTGGAGCTGGAGTTCTTCCGCAGGGAGCTCGGCCTGGTCTGAGACGCGGAAGGGCCCCGGAGCGAGATCATCGCTCCGGGGCCCTCCCCGTCGCCCGGGTTCCCCGCCGGTCACCCGGGCGCCCGCGGCTACGCCAGGTGGCAGGCCACCTCACGGGAGGCGACCGTCCGCAGCAGCGGCCGTTCGGTGCGGCAGATCTCCTGCGCCACGGGGCACCTGGGGTGGAAGGTGCAGCCGGGGGGCGGGGCGGCCGGACTCGGCGGGTCGCCGAGCAGCACGATCCGCTCGCGCCGCCGCTCCGCCGCCGGGTCGGGCAGCGGTACGGCGGACAACAGCGCCCTGGTGTACGGGTGCTGGGGGTTCTCGTAGAGCGACTTCTTGTCGCCCATTTCCACGATCCGGCCGAGGTACATGACGGCGACCCGGTCGCTGACCCGTTTGACGACCGAGAGGTCGTGCGCGATGAACACGTAGGCCAGGCCCAGTTCGGCGCGCAGCCGCTCCATCAGGTTGACGATCTGTGCCTGGACGGAGACGTCGAGCGCCGAGACCGGTTCGTCGGCGATGATCAGCCGGGGGCTGGTGGCGAGCGACCGGGCGATGCCGATGCGCTGCGCCTGGCCGCCGGAGAACTCGTGCGGGTAGCGGTCGATGTGCTCCGGGATCAGTCCGACGAGCTCCATCAGCTCGGCGGCCCGGCGGCGGGCGTCCGCCGCGCTCGAACCCTGGACCAGCAGCGGGTCGGAGATGATCCGGGCCACCGTCTGGCGGGGGTTGAGGGAGGAGTGCGGGTCCTGGAAGACCATCTGGAGGTTCCGGCGCAGGGGGCGCAGGGCGCTCTGGGAGAGCCGGCTGATGTCCTTGCCGTCGAACTCGACGCTTCCGGAGGTCGGTTCCAGCAGCCGGACCAGCATCCGCCCGGTGGTGGACTTGCCGCAGCCCGATTCCCCTACGAGGCCCAGGGTCCGGCCCGCCTCCAGGTCGAAGGAGACTCCGTCGACGGCACGCACGGGAGCCCCCCGGCGCCCGGTCGCGGTCCGTTTGCCGGGGAAGGACATCGTGAGGTCGCGGACGCGCAGCAGCGGGGGCGGGGCCTCGCCGCGGGCCGGCGGGACCCGGTCGGTGCGGGGGCCCGTCTGGTTCGCCGTGGTCATCGGGTCACCTCCCGGACGGCGCCGGCGAAGTGGCAGGCCGCCTCGCGGCCGGCCTCGCCGTACGGCCGGAGTTCGGGCCGCACCGTGGCGCAGCGCTCCCGTTCCCCGTCGTCGGCCGCGGCGGCCACGGGGCAGCGCGGGGCGAAGGCGCACCCCGGGGCCGGGGCGAGGAGGGAGGGCGGGGAGCCGGGGATGGCCCGCAGCGGCTCGTCGTCGGCGTCGTCCAGCCGGGGCAGGGAGTCGAGGAGCCCCCGGGTGTACGGGTGCGCTGGTTCGGTGAACAGGTCGTCCACCGGGGCCTGTTCGGCGGCCCGGCCGCCGTACATGACGAGTACCTCGTGGGCGACCCGGGCGACCACGCCCAGATCGTGGGTGATCATGACGACGCCGAGTCCGCGCTCCTGCTGGAGCCCGGCGATCAGCTCCAGGATCTGTGCCTGCACGGTGACGTCGAGGGCGGTGGTGGGCTCGTCGGCGATGAGCAGGTCGGGTTCGCAGGCCAGTGCCATGGCGATCATCGCGCGCTGGCGCATGCCGCCGGAGAACTGGTGCGGGTACTCCCCCGCCCGGCGGGCGGGTTCGGGGATGCCGACCTCGCCGAGCATGTCGACGGCGCGCCGTTTCGCGGCGGCCCGGCCGGCCCGGAAGTGGACCCGGAAGTGCTCGGCGATCTGCTCGCCGACCGTGTAGTAGGGGTGCAGGCTGGACAGCGGGTCCTGGAAGATCATGGCCATCTTGCGGCCGCGCAGCTTGGAGAGCTCCTTCTCGGACTTGGTGGTCAGCTCCTGTCCGTCGAGGGCGATGGAGCCGCCGATCTCGGCGCCCCGGTGCAGGCCCATGACGGCGAGGGAGGTGACGGACTTGCCCGAGCCGGACTCGCCGACGATGCCGAGCGTGCGGCCGGCCTCGACGGTGAAGCCGAGGGAGTCGACGGCGCGTACGGTGCCGCGCGGGGTGGTGAACGTGACCTGCAGGTCGCGGACTTGGAGCAGCGGGGCCGCGGGGGCCGCGGCTTCGGGAGGAGGAGCCATCAGTACCTCACCCTCGGGTCGATGACGGCGTACAGGACGTCGACGGCGAGGTTCGCGACGACGATGAAGAAGGCGGCCAGCAGGGTGACCCCGAGCACCACGGGCTGGTCCGAGCTGACCAGGGCCCCGTAGAACAGCCGCCCGATGCCCGGGAGTCCGAAGATGGACTCGGTGATGACGGCTCCGGCGAGCAGGCCGCCGAGGTCCATGCCGAAGATGGTGAGGATCGGGGTCATCCCGGAGCGCAGTCCGTGTTTGACCACGACGGTGCGCTCGGGCATGCCCTTGGCGCGGGCGGTGCGGATGTACGGCTCGGCCATCGCCTCGATCATCGAACCGCGGCTCTGGCGGGCGTACATGGCGGCGTAGAGCAGGGCGAGCGCGGTCCAGGGCAGGAGCAGGTTGCTCGCCCAGGCCAGGGGGTTGTCGGTGAAGGCCTGGTAGGTGGGGTAGGGCAGGAGCCTGGCGATCCGGATGACTCCGTAGATGAGCATCACGGAGGTGAAGTACACGGGCAGGGAGGCGGCGGCGACCGCGCCGACCATGAGGACCTTGTCCGTGGCCGTGTCCTTGCGCAGGGCGGCGGTGACTCCCGCACCCAGCCCGAGGACGAGCCAGAGGGCTGCGGCGCCGACGGCGAGGGAGGCGGAGACCGGGAGCCGGTCCATGAGCAGGTCCCACACGGGCAGGGAGTTCTCGTAGGAGTAGCCCAGGCAGGGGAAGTCGCACTGCACGGCGTACTGGCCGGTGCCGAGGGTGCGTCCGGTGAAGATCCCGGTGAGGAAGTCGCCGAACTGCCGCCACAGCGGCTGGTCGAGGCCGAGGTACGCGCGTACGTCGGCCAGTCGCTCGGCGCTGCAGGTCTTGCCGCAGGCGGCCGCGGCCGGGTCGGAGGGGAGCACGTAGAAGATGAGGAAGGTGACGGCGGCGATGGCCAGGAGGACGCCGGCGAGGGCGAGCAGCCGGCGCGCGAGGTAGAGGATCACGTGCGGCCGCCCCTCGGGTCGAGGATGTCGCGCAGGGCGTCGCCGAGCAGGGTGAAGGCGAGGACCGCGAGGAAGAGGAAGAGGCTCGGGATGACGAAGTACATGGGGTCGGTCTCGTAGAAGGCCACCGACTCGGCGATCATCTGGCCCCAGGAGGGGGTGGGCGGGCGGACGCCCACGCCGAGGTAGCTGAGCGCGGCCTCGGTGCTGATCATGCCGGGGATGAGCAGGGTGGTGTAGGCGATGACGGGGCCGGAGACCCCCGGGAGGATGTCGCGGGTCAGGATCCGCCAGGAGCTCGCCCCGCCGACGCGGGCGGCGTCCACGTACTCGCGGTGTTTGAGCGAGAGGGCCTGGCCGCGGACGACGCGGGCGACGCCGGGCCAGCCGAAGACGCCGATGACCACGGTCATCAGGACGATGCGGTTGACGTCCTTGGCCACCGACAGCATCGCGATCATGAAGATGAGGGACGGGAAGGACATCGTCAGGTCCATCAGGCGGGACAGGACGGCGTCGGTGCGGCCGCCGAAGTAGCCGGCGGCGATTCCGGCGGCGGTGCCCGTCACGACCACGATCGCGGTGGCGGCGAAGGCGATGAGCAGCGAGACCTGGGCACCGTGGACGACGCGGGCGAACAGGTCGCGGCCGGTGACGGGTTCCACGCCGAGCCAGTGCTCGGGGCTGATCCCGCCGAAGGAGCCGAGCGGCTGGCCGCCGAGGTAGGGGTCGATGGCGGACTTGTCGAACTCGTCCGGGGACCAGCCGCCGAGGGCGCCCAGCCAGGGGGCGGTGACGGCCATCAGGACGAAGAGGAGGACGACGCAGAGGCTGACGCGGACGGCGGGGCGGCGGCGGAGTTCCCGCCGGGCGAGCTGCCAGGGGCTGCTGCCCGGGGGGGTCTCCTTGACCGCCGCCGTGTCCGCCGCCTCCGGGGAGCCGGGGTCGGCGGCGAGGGCGGCGGTCATGATCAGCCCTGGCCCTGGCTCTTGGCCGGGTCCTTGAGGCCGATGGTGGCGTAGTCGAGCTGGCCGACCCAGACGGGGTGGCCGAAGGCGCCGGCGATGTTGGTGCCGACGAGCAGCGGCTTGCGCTCCAGCAGGACCGGGACGGCCGGGGACTTCTTCATGATCTCGGCGTCGAGGTCGATCCAGGCCTGGTTGGCCTGCTTGGGGTCGGCCATGGCGTGGATCTCGTCGATCCGCTTGATCGTCGCCTCGTCCTTGAACTGCGCGTAGTTGCCCGAGTTGCCCTTGGCCTTGATGGTGCGGCCGTCGAAGACGAAGGGCAGGAAGGTGGAGCCGGAGGGGTAGTCGGGGCACCAGCCGCTGAGGACCAGGTCGGGGGCGGTGGTGGTGTCGCCGATGACGTCGTAGTAGGCGCCCGGGTCGACGGTGTCGATGACCACCTCGACGCCCGCGCGGGCCAGGCCCTGCTGGATGGCCTCCGCCTTGCCCTTGTCCCCGGTGGAGACGGCCAGGGAGACCTTCAGGGTCTCCTTGCCCGCGGCCTTGAGCAGCTCCTTGGCCTTGGCCGGGTCGCCGGACGGCGCGATCTTCAGGGTGTCGGCCTGCTTGCCGCCGGAGAGGGCCGGCGGCAGGTAGGCGGTGGCGACCTCGTTGAGCGCCGGACCGCCGCCCGCGGTGACCACGGCCTCCTTGTCGAGGGCGTACTGCATGGCCTCGCGGACCTTCGGGTCGTCGAAGGGGGCGCGGGAGTTGTTCATCTGGAGCATCTCGGTACAGCCCTGGGACTCGGCCAGCAGCCGCGACTTGATCTCCGGCTTGGGCAGCACCTTGGGGGCGCTCTCGGGGCGCATGTCGGACCACTGGACGGAGGAGGCGTCGGCGCCCTCCCCGGCGATGATCCGGTCGTCGATCTGGCCGCCCTTGAGGCCCATGACGACCACGAACTTGTCGGGGTAGGCCTTGCGGACGGTGTCGGTCTTGGCGTCCCAGTGCTCGTTGCGGACCAGGACGAGCTTCTTGTCGCGGTCGTACGACTCGATCTTGTACGGGCCGGAGGAGAACGGGCGGGCGTCGTACTGCGTGCCCTTCTCCTGCGACTCGGGGACCGGGGCGAAGGTGGGGAGGGTCGCGGTCGCGGAGAACTCGGCGACGGGCCGCTTCAGTTCGAAGATGATCGTGCGGTCGTCGGGGGTCTTCACGGAGTCGAGGTGCTTGCCCTGGAGCGGGCCCTTGTAGCCCTCGGCGCCGGCGAGGTACTGGGCCGCGTAGTCGGGGCCGCCGGTGAGGTCGGGGGCCATGGAGCGCTCGACGTTGTACTTGATGTCCTGCGCCTTGATGGGCGAGCCGTCCTCGTACTTCACGCCCTCCTTCAGGGTGAAGGTCCAGGTGCGGCCGCCGTTGGAGGAGGTGCCGAGGTCGGTGGCGAGGTCGGGGACGAGCTCGCTGCCGCCCTTGCCGGGCTCGGCCTTGAAGGTGACCAGGGTGCGGTAGAGGAGGCGGGTGCCGAAGTCCATCGTCGGCATGACCCAGTTGCGGGCCGGGTCGAGGTGGGCGAAGTCCTGGTTGGACAGGACGGTGAGGGTGCCGCCCTTGACGGGGGTGCCGCCGAGGATCTTCCCGTCGTTGGCGGAGGCGGGGTTGGAGGCGCTGCCGCCTCCAGCGGAGCCCTTCTTGGGGTCGGAGCAGCCCGAGGCGCCGAGTGCGAGTGCGGCCACCAGGGCGGTGGCGAGGGCGAGTTGGGTGCGCTTGGTCATGGGTCACTCCAGTGAAGGGCCGCGCTCTATGATGTGACCGGTAACATAGTAATGTGAAATTGTACTGACAAGGGGTTGGACCCACCGTTATCCAGCCGTGTCCAAATCAGGGCGGGCGGAGGGGCGTTGGGCATGCCGAAACGCCGGGCGCGCTGCTGCGCCGCCCGGCGTCGGAGGGTGGGACCGGCGGCCCGGGGCCAGGTCGTCCCGACCTAGAGGCCCGAGCCCAGGCGGCCCTTGGTGCGGCCCACCGGTTCGTCGCGGCCCTGGGCCCAGAGGGAGCGGACGTGGCCCAGGTGGCGGGTCATGCAGGCTTCGGCCGCCTCCGCGTCGCCGGTGAGCATCAGGTCCAGGAGCTCGATGTGCTCCTCGGCGGAGGAGACCAGCTTGCCGGCCTCGTCCAGGCCCGTCAGCCCGTACAGCCGGGAGCGCTTGCGCAGGTCGCCGACGGTCTCCACCAGGCGGTCGTTGCCCGAGAGCCCGAGGAGGGTCAGGTGGAAGCGGCGGTCGGCCTCCAGGTAGCCGATGAGGTTGTGCTCGCGCGCGCTGGTGACGATCTCCTGCGCGATGGGGCGCAGGGCCTCCAGCGCCTCGGGCGTGGCGATCTTCGTGATCCGGCCGATGGTCGGGACCTCGATCATCGTGCGCAGCTCGGTGTACTGGTCCAGATCGCGCTCGCTGACCTCCGTGATCCGGAAGCCCTTGTTGCGGACCGGCTCCACCAGGCCCTCGCGGGCCAGGTCGAGCATGGCCTCGCGCACCGGGGTGGCCGAGACGCCGAGCTCGGCCGCGAGGCCGGGAGCGGAGTAGACGCTCCCGGGGCGCAGTTCACCCGCTATCAGAGCGGCTCGGAGGGCGTGTCCGACCTGGTCGCGGAGCCGTTCCTGAGCCTTGATGAGACTGTGCTGCTTCAGGTCACCCATTGCATTTCCTCCGAGACCGCTCACACCATCGGCGCGCGAAGGAACAGCGTACAATGTCACGTTGTGCTGTTCCCCCCGGCGGCCTCGAACCAGGCGACCGCCACAGCGAGATCTTCCCAGGCCATGCCCACACTCTTGAAGAGCTGTGGACAACTTCCCGCCCCGGCGCCCGGCATCCGGCCCGCGACCAGGTCGGCCAGGGTGCCGCTGATATGACCGGGTCCGATCATCCCCCAGCTACCGCTGGGGGGACCCCCAGCTTCCGCCTCCGGCACCAGCAGGTCCCCCGCCTCCCGCAGGGCCGCCGCACGCGACTCCACGTAGACGGCCGCACGCCGGACCAGCGCCGTGTCCACCTCGCGCGCGTCCGGCTCGTGCGAGCCGACGGCGACGACCGTCGCGCCCGGCCCGATCAGCCGGCCGTCGAAGAGGGGCTCGCGCGCCGTCGTACAGCAGACGACCAGGTCGGCGTCGGCCACCTCCGCCGCGACCCCCGGGCGGGCCGGGACGCCCAGGTCCCGGGCGTGCGCCGCGAGCTTCTCCGCGGCCTCCGGGGAGCGGGCCACGACGACCACCTCCGCCAGCGGCCGGATCGCCAGCACCGCTTCGAGGTGCCCGTACGCCTGCGGGCCCGAGCCGAAGAGCAGCAGCCGCAGCGGCCGCCCGGCCGGCGCCAGGTGGCGCAGCGCGAGGGCCGAGACGGCCGGGGTGCGCAGGGCCGTCAGCGCGGCCCCGTCGAACAGGGCCAGCGGGCGCAGGGTCGGCCCGTCCAGGAGGAGGTAGGAACCGGTGATCCGGGGCAGCCCCAGGGCCGGGTTCCCGGGCGCCACCCCGGCGATCTTCACGCCCGCGTACGCCCCGGCGGCGGCCGGCATCAGCAGCAGCTCCCCGCCGCCGGGCACCTCCAGGGAGCTGCGCGGCGGGCAGGTCTCGGGGTCGAGCCCGGCCCGCAGTACGCCGGCCAGCGCGTCCGCGGCGGCGGCCGGGCCCAGCAGCCCGGCCGTCCCCTCCGCCGAGAACTGCGGGATCCCGGCGGAGGGGGCACCGAGCGGCCGGGTCACAGGGAGAACCCGGTGGCGAGCGCGTCGTGCCGGTCGACGGAGAAGGCGTGCTCGCCTGTGCGGTACGCCGCGCCGGTGACCTCGGTGACCAGCCCGGCCTCCGAGGCGGCGGCGACCCGGCCGGTGAACACCGTGCCGACCACCGACTCGTGCAGCAGATCGTCCCCCGGCCCCAGCCGCCCGTCCTGCGCCAGCAGCGCGAGCCGCGCCGAGGTGCCCGAGCCGCAGGGCGAGCGGTCGATCTGCCCGTCGGCGAAGACCGTGACGTTGCGCTGGTGCGGCCCGAACGGGGTGTCGGGGAGCTCCTCGTACAGGGTCACCCCGTACACCCCGGAGAGCAGCGGCCCGTCCGGGTGCCAGGTCCCGGGGTGGGTGGCGAGGGCGGCCCGGATCTCCTTCCCGGCCCGCACGAGCTCGGGCAGCGAGGCCGGGGTCACGTCCAGGCCGAGGTCCCGGGCGGGCAGGGAGGCGTAGCAGGCCCCGGCGTGCGCGATGTCCACCTCGGCCATGCCCAGGGTGGTGGCGACGGGCACCTTGCGGGCGCTGGTGCGGGCCGGGACGTTGCGGAAGGTGACCCCGGTGGTGCGGCCCCCGGCGCGGTGCACGGTCGCGCCGACCCGCCCCGAGGGCACGTCGATCCGCACCTGGACGTCCCCGTCGTCCGGGGCGGCGACCCGGCCGGTGTCCACGGCCCAGGCGCCGAGCGCCATGGTGCCGTGGCCGCAGGCGGTGGAGTAGCCGTCCTTGTGCCAGAACAGCACCCCGAAGTGGGCCCCGTCGTCGTCGGGCGGGACCACGAAGCCCCCGTACATCCCGGCGTGCCCGCGCGGCTCCTGCACGAGGAGCCGCCGTACGTCGTCCAGGGCGCCGCGCCGGGGAGCCGTGCCCGATCCCCCCGGTCCGATGGCGGTGGCGCAGCGCTCGGCGACGGTGTCCCCGGGCACGGGCGGCATTCCCGCGTCGGCGGTGTCGACGATACGGAAGGGCTCGCCGGCGGTGTGGTAGTCCACGGTTCGTACGACGGTCACAGCAGGAACCCTCCGGGGAACGGGTCGGACGGGTCGAGGAAGTACTGGGCGGTGCCGGTGATCCAGGCCCGCCCGGTGACGGTGGGCACGAGGGCCGGGCGGCCCCCCACCGTGGTCTCGCCGATGAGGCGGCCGGTGAACTCGGTGCCGATGAAGGACTCGTTGGTGAAGTCCGTGTCCAGCGCCAGCAGCCCCCGGGCGTGCAGCTGCGCCATGCGGGCGCTGGTACCCGTACCGCAGGGCGAGCGGTCGAACCAGCCGGGGTGGATGGCCATCGCGTGCCGGGAGCGGCGGGCGTCGGAGCCCGGAGCCGCGAGGTAGACGTGCTTGACCCCGGCGATGGAGGGGTTCTCGGGGTGGACGGGGCGGTCCGCGGAGGCGTTGACCGCCTTCATGACGGCCAGTCCGGCGGCGAGCAGGTCGTCCCCGCGCTCCCGCTCGAAGGGCAGGCCCAGCGCGTCGAGTTCGACGAAGGCGTAGAAGTTGCCGCCGTACGCGAGGTCGTAGCTGACCGTGCCGTATCCGGGGACCTCCACCTTGAGGTCGAGCCCGACGCAGAAGGCCGGGACGTTGGTGAAGGTGGCGGCGGTGGCCGCCCCGTCCTCGACCCGGACGTCGACGCTGACCAGCCCGGCCGGGGTGTCGAGCCGGACGGTGGTGACCGGCTCGACTACGGGCACCATGCCGGTCTCCACCAGGACGGTGGCGACCCCGATGGTGCCGTGCCCGCACATGGGGAGCAGGCCCGACACCTCGATGTAGAGGACGCCGAAGTCGGCGTCGGGGCGGGTCGGGGGCTGCAGGATGGCGCCGCTCATCGCGGAGTGGCCGCGCGGCTCGAACATGAGCAGGGTCCGGACGTGGTCCAGGTGCTCCATGAAGTGGAGCCGCTTGTCGGCCATGGTGGCGCCGGGGATCACCCCGACTCCCCCGGTGATCACCCGGGTGGGCATGCCCTCGGTGTGCGAGTCCACCGCGTGGTAGATGTGGCGCGTGCGCATCAGGTCCCCCTCGGACGGGATTAGTTGAGGCCCTCGGCGAGGGCCTTCTCGGTGGCGGCGCGGACGCCGGCCTCGATCTCGCCGGTGAGCGGGAAGCGGGGCGGGCGGGTCGGGCCGCCGGGACGGCCGGCCAGGTCCATGGAGAGCTTGATGGCCTGGACGAACTCGGTCTTGGAGTCCCAGCGCAGCAGCGAGTGCAGGGACTTGTAGAGCGGCAGGGCGGTGTCGACGTCTCCCGCGACGGCGGCGCGGTAGAGGGTGGCGCAGGCCTGCGGGAGCGCGTTGGGGTAGCCGGCGATCCAGCCGACCGCGCCGGCCAGGGCCAGTTCGAGCAGCACGTCGTCGGCGCCGATCAACAGATCCAGCCCCGGGGCGAGTTCGGCGATCTCGTAGGCGCGCCGCACGTCGCCGCTGAACTCCTTGACGGCGACGATGGAGCCGTCGGCGTGCAGCCGGGCCAGCAGGGCCGGGACGAGGTCCACCTTGGTGTCGATGGGGTTGTTGTACGCGACCACGGGCACCCCGGCGCGGGCGACCTCGGCGTAGTGGGCGCGCACGGCTTCCGCGTCGGCCCGGAAGGCGTTGGGCGGCAGCAGGAGCACGGACCCGGCGCCGGCCTCGGCGGCCTGCTCGGCCCAGCGGCGGGATTCGGCGCTGCCGTAGGCGGCGACTCCGGGCATCACGCGGGCACCGTCGCCGGCGGCCTCGACGGCGGTACGGACGACGCGGGCGCGCTCCTCGTCGGTGAGGGTCTGGTACTCGCCGAGGGAGCCGTTGGGGACGACACCGTCGCAGCCGTTGGCGATCAGCCAGGCGACGTGTTCGGCGTAGGCGTCGTAGTCGACGCTCAGGTCTTCCCGCAGGGGCAGGGTGGTGGCGACCATGATGCCGTGCCAGGGGCGGGTGCGGGTGTCCGTACCGGTGGGCGCGGGGGTGTGCGCGTGGGTCATGAGAGTGCTCCCTAGGGTGATGTGTGACATTTTACTAGTGGGTATGACGTGGCCACAAGAGGCGTGGCCGCCCTGTCGGCAGTCCCGTCAGGGAAGTTCGGAGGGAAGCGCCTCACCGGGAGGCGGCTCCGCGGGAAGGCCCGCGAGATGGCGGAGGGGGACCGGGCAGGACAGCGGCCTGCGGTCGGGGGTCGGGTCTGCCCCGGCGAGGGCGGCCACGGCCGGGCCGCACATCCGGCCCTGGCACCAGCCCATGCCGGCCCGGGTGAGGAGTTTGACCGTACGGGCGTCCCGTGCCCCCAGGTCTTCGACGGCCTCCCGGATCCGGCCCGCCGGGACCTCCTCGCAGCGGCACACGTCGGTGTCCTCGCGCAGCCAGCCGGTCCAGCCGTCGCCCGGGCGGTGGGCGCCGGCCATCGCGGCGGCGAACGCGCGCAGCCTCGTACGGGTCCGGGCCAGGCGCGCCGGAACCGGCCGACCCGCGACCGAATGGGCTGCGATCTCCCCTTCGGCCAGGGCCAGCTGGGCCCCACCGATGCCGCCGGTCTCCCCGGCGGACCAGACCCCGGGGACCGAGGTGCGCTGCTCCGCGTCCAGTTCCAGGGCGACGGTGGCGTCCGGGCTCGGGCGGGTGGCGCAGCCGAGGCCGGTGGCCAGCTCCAACTGGGGCACGAGCCCGTGGCCGACGGCCACCGCGTCGCAGGGGATGCGGCGGGCGGTGCCGGGGAGCGGGCGCCAGTCCCGGTCGAGGCGGGTCACGGTGACGGCCTCGACCCGGTCGGCGCCGTGGGCCTCGGTGACGGCGTGCCGGGTGAGCAGGCGCACCCCGTGGCGAACCAGCGCCCCGCCGTACGTGGCGCCTTCGGCGAGCTTGCCGGGGTTGCGGAGCAGAGCGGGGACGTGGTGCGCGTAGCCGGTGTACGCGGCCGCCTCCACGACCGCGGGCACCCGGGCTCCGGCGGCGGCGAGCGAGCCGGCCACGGCGAGCAGCAGCGGCCCGCTCCCTGCGACGACGACCCGGCTGCCCGGGAGCACCAGCCCGCCCTTGAGCATGGCCTGCGCCCCGCCGGCCCCGACGACCCCGGGCAGGGTCCAGCCAGGGAAGGGCAGCTGGCGCTCGTACGCCCCGGTGGCGAGCAGGACGGCCCCGGCGCGGACCGTGGCGGGGGCCTCGTCGGGGCCCGCGATGGCGTGCAGGGTCCAGGCGGAGCCGCCGCTGTCCGGGGTCACCGTCCAGACGTGATGGTAGGGCAGGTACCTGATCCGGCCGGCCGATACATGGGCGCGCAGGGCGGCTTCACGCTCAGCGAAGGCGGACCATCCGTGGTGCAGGGCCTCGGGGCGGGCCGCGCCGAGCCCGGGCGCGGGGTGGCGGTAGTACTGCCCGCCGGGCCGCTCCCCCGCATCCAGCAGGGTGACGCGCAGGCCCAGGCCGGCGGCCGTCACCGCGGCGGCGAGGCCGGCGGGGCCGGCGCCGACGACGGCGAGGTCGGCGGACGGGGTATCAGACGGCGAGGTCGTCATGTCCGGTCCCTTCCTGGGTGGTGACGTGGTCGCCCGGGCGGGCGGGGACGAGGCACGCGCGCTGGTTCGGGCGGCCGTTGACGGTGACGAGGCAGTCGTAGCAGCTTCCGATGCCGCAGAACGCTCCGCGGGGGGCGGCGGATTCGCGGGTGGTGCGCCAGGCGAGGATGCCGGCGGACCAGAGGACGGCGGCGATGCTCTGTCCGGCTTGGGCCGGGAGTTCGCGGTCGTCGAAGCGGAGGCTCCAGGTTTCCGCAGCAGCCCCGCCCACCAGGTCGCGGGGCGACCTTCGCCGGCCCCTCGTAGCTTCGCTCATCACTTCCGTCCTCCTCGTTTCCTCTGACTCGGCTCACCGCGGTCGCCCTGCGGGGCGAAGTCCCCTACCCGCCCTTCCACCGTTCCCCGGGCCAGCCCGGACCCGCGCCTCAAACGCCGGCGAGGCTAAATGCGGGCTACCGGGCTGCGCCCGGACCCCCTGGGGCTCCGCCCCAGACCCCGGTCCTCAAACGCCGGACGGCTGAAAAGAACAACCCCGGCCGGAGTCGGGACCTGCGCGCCGCGGCCGGGGACGGGGGCGGGGTGGGGTGTCGGCCGGGACGTAAAGCGTGATTTGTGGCGCAGCAACACCCACCCACTGCCGAAGCTGCGCACAGGGCGCCTAAATCATGCAGTCCAGGCCGACACCCCACCCCGCCCCCGGCACCGGCCC
>NZ_JBWJVM010000037.1:0-81160 GCF_056428985.1 Streptomyces sp. CA189
GCTCCCGCGCGGCCCTCTCGGCGTCGGTCAAACCGCCGCCCTGCGCGTACCTCACAGCATCAGGGCTACCGGAACGACCCGGACGCTGTCAGGCGAACAGCCCCGACATCACCCAATCAAGTTCAGTAGCCGACGGAAACAACCCGGTCGGGCCGACCGCCGTGGGCGATGGTCACTTCGTGGACCGCACCTCCCTCGGTCGTCATGCGAATCCGGTCGGGGCCCGTCCACACGGTCTCGCTGAGTTCGTTGTCCGTGGAGTCGCCGTTGAAGCAGCCGACACTCCGCCGGCGTTCCCGCGGTGGGTGCCCCTGATGGACGTAGACACACCAAACCGGGTCAAGGGAGCCGCTTTGTGTCACCACGACCAGCTTGCGGTTACCGCGGCCAGGGGCCGCTTCAGTCTTCAACGGCTCGTCCGAGCTACCGAACACCGCAGAGGCCCAGCCCCCCGATGAGCAGCATGGGGACACCGATGACGAGCAGCATGGTGACCAGGGGCACGCGCAGCGAGGACTCCGCCAGTCCCAAGAGGACCGACCCGGTTAGCGCGGCCAGGGCGAGCCATCCCAGCAGAAGGACGTATTCGTGGAGTCGGAGCAGTAGGACCAGCGCGCCGTCGTCCCCCGACGCAAGTCCGGCTAAGGCCGCGACGCCGAAGATGACTCCCACCGTCAGCAGCAGGAAGGCCGACGGTCTGCGATATCGAGTGAAGTTCATGATCCCCCGAACGATGTGAATCACGCAGTCTAAGGGGGAAGGCGGGGGCAGAGTTGGGTTGAAGGTCTCCGCATATCCCTTCAACGAGTCCGTCAATCCCGCTCGGTACAGCTGGATGCGGAAGTGCACCCGCACGAGCTAAGGGCTCGCTTCCATCCACTCGGCGGACGCACGGAACCGTGAGCTCCACAACGTCAGGCTTATCCACAGGCCGAATGGTCGGGTGCGTGTGGGGTGGGACGATCGTCCCCGATCTGGCAGAAGGAGGGTTGTTGATGTCTGCATCAGCGCTGATGGAGTTCGACCTTCAGTTGGACTCCGAGGACCCGGTCACGGTTCTGGCTGCGGCCTGGGACGTCTTTGGCATGACTACCAAGCTCGCAGACGACATCACGTTCGACGAGGGCAGTGACGAGCTGCAGGCGATGATCGCCGCACAGCAGTGTTCAGAGGGCCTCGATCGCCTTCCACTCCCGGAGACCGGAAGGCCAGTCACGACTCCGCCGCCAGAGCCGGGGGCCGCCGGTCTCACTCCGTACGTACGGCTGCTGGAGCACGTCAGCGCCGCGCTGACGCGACTGTCGGCCGGCCCAGTGGCAGACGAGGCATCGGCCCGCGCCCTGGTGAAGGGCGGAGAGCTGGCGTCCGGTGCGGCCGCGGCTCTGTCCTTCGTGCGGGAACAGTGAGCCGCATAGCCCGACGCCTGCCGCAGCCGTGCCGGCGAATGACTATCTGGCGGTGGTCTCCTCCACGACCCACGCGCTGTAGCCATCGGAGGCAGCGATCACGGGGAGCACGATCCACTCCGGTACGTCGTAGGAGTGCGTCTGCCCGACCCACTCCGCCAGAGCCGTCAGGCGGTCCTTCGTGGTCTTGAAGGACACGCGCCACTCTGTGGCCGTCTCGATGTTCTCCTTCCAGCGGTAGACCGCGGTGAGAGGAGCATCGATGTGCGCACACGCTGCCAGCCGGGCCCCCTACCGCGCCCTGCGCCAGTGCCCTCGCCCCTGCCTCGTCATCGATGGTGGTCTGTGCGATCACGATCTCGGTCGCCACGATGTCCTCCCGTGTCGTCTGCGTGTTGTGGTGTCCAAGGCCTACGACATCACAGGCTGCGGCCCGGCAGGGGTCGTGCGCAGATCACGCTCAACGTCCTGCCTGAACTCACTCAGTACGAGTTGTCGAGTTGGTCTACGAAGAATCGAAGCTCGCAAGCTCGGCGCCGGGACATGCCGTGTATCACGGCATCCAGGAACTCGCGTGCTTCGAAGGGGCTGCCGCAGCATTCCCACACACCGCAGCCGCCGTCCTCGTACTCACTCCAGAGGTTGCGGTACGGGTCCCGCACGAACTCGCGCCAAATCCTCACGGACTCGGCCGTGACGCCAGGCCACAGGTAGTTCCGGCTCCTCTCGACCCTGGCAACTTCGGCGAGAGCAGGCGGGGACAGGCCAGAAATAGGGGGTTGATAGGTGAGCCGGTGCCGCGGCCACTGCTCGGCGCGGACACGCCCGGGCCGTCTACGCGGCATGGGCCTTTCTGCAGAACATCATGGGGGTGATCCTGCCAGGACGGTTGCTCCAGGGCACCTGACTTGCAGCTCAGTCCCCGTTCGTCACGGCTTCGTCCCCTTCTTGTGGTGTGCGGGGCGGCTGTATGCCTCACCGGTGACGAGGACTCGTAGATGATCTTCCGATATGTCCCCTTCAACGAGCCCGTCGATCCGGCTTGGTACGGCTGGATGCGGAAGTGCACCCGCACGAGCGAAACGGCGCGCGTCCGCCAGCCGGCTCACGCGAGGAAGGGGCAGCTCCACAGCGCCGCGCTTATCCACAGGCGTGCCCACCGGGTGGTTGCGAGGTGGGACGATCGTCGCCATTCCGACATGAGAGAAGGGCTGTTGATGTCTGCATCGGTGCTACTGCGGCTGGACGAGCAGTTGGACTCGGAGGATGCCAGCGTCGTGCTGGCGGCGGCTTGGGACGTCTTCGGCATGATCAGCAAGCTCGCCCACAGCATCACCTTCGACGAAGGCAGTGACGAGCTGCAGGCGATGATCACCTCGCAACAGTGCTCGGAAGGACGCGACCGCCTTCCGCTGCCCGAGACAAGCCTGCTGGTCACGGCGCCGCCACCGGAACCGGGGGCCGCCGGTCTCACTCCGTACGTACGGCTGCTGGAGCACGTCAGCGCGGCCCTGACGCGGCTGTCGCGCGGCGAGGTGGCGGACGAGGCATCGGCCCGTGCCCTGGTGGAGGTCGGGGAACTGGCGTCCGGTGCGGCCGTGGCTCTGTCCTTCGTGCGGGGGCAGTGAGGTGGCGACGCTCGGGGAGCTGTTCGACGCCGCGATCGCACACCTGCAGGAGGTGGCGCAGACCCCGCTCGCGTCCGTCGCCTCCGATGAGCGTGCCGCTCTGGCCGACGAAGTCGACGGCCTGCTGTTACAGATGCAGAAGGGCCTTGGCCCCAGGGCGTACACCCCTGCTCCGACGACCTACGAAGACCAGCGGCGCCGGCGGGACCTGACCCAGGCGGAGCAGAACTTGGAGGACTGCCTGGGCGATGCGCGGAAGTCCCTGGGCACGGCGCGCCGGTACCTGGCCCCGCAGCCGGGGGAGGGCGGGCCGGCCGGCGAGCGGATCGCCTTGGCAGCACAGGCCGTGGGCGCCGTACGCGACACGATCAGCAGCCATCTCGGTCCCGACCGGGCCCCGCTGACGCCGTACGCCTACCTGCTGCGGCACCAGAAGGCGTTCGACTACCTCGCGCGGCGGTACTCCGAGGTCGCCTGGGAGGCAGGCCACGTCGTGCACCGGCTCTCCCAGGGCGCCGAGCATCCCGGCGCGGTCGACGCCTTCCAACAGGCCAGGACATCCCTCGACCACGCCTCCGTCTACGCGCGGGCGGCGACCCGCGACGCCGATCACGACCTGGCCTCCTTCCCTACGGCGCTACCCGTCGAACCGGTCCAAGCGGCGGCGACGGACGAAACCAGCGCCATCACCACCCGCCTCGCAGAGGACAGCGAGCGCCTCTCCCGCGCCGCGTACACCGCCCTGCACGACAGCGCGGAACACCGGCTCAGCGGCGCGGACCTCACCCAGATCTCCTCTTGGAACGCGATGAGCCGGCTGCTCGCTGGGCGGACCCTGATGCACGTCGCCGGGGAGATGACGGACGGCGCCGCAAAGGACGGTCTGAAGAGCGCTGCCCTGGCGCTTCGGGAGTCCTCGAGGGGCTGGGACAAGGCCGCCGACGCCTGGGGCAACGTCGTCGATACGGGCGATCCCCGGGAACACCCGCCGCTCCCGCCGCCGGGCTACGCGCAGGTCCGCCAGGGCAAGGCGGTGAAGATGCCGTCGACCGATCCCCATCCCGCGGTGGTGATCTCCCGTACCAGCGCGGTGCGCCTGGGCCAGCTGCTGTTCGGCCCCCAGTGGACGCCCAACCAGCCGCCGGGGCCGGCCAGGTCGGCCGCCGACATCGTCGCGGACGCCGGGGGAGCGGGAGCCCTCGCCGCGACCGCGTACCGGCTCTCCGCCACCGGCTGGCAGATGGCGGGCGCCGCCCCCTGGGTGGTCCGGCGCGCCGCGGCCGGCCTGGTGACCAACTCCGATCAGTACAGGCCCCGGGCTCTCGACAAGAGCCGGCCCTTCTACCCCGTCCACTCGCGGCAGGTCGAATCGCTGACCGGGGCCTACGCGGCGGTGATGGCCGCGGAGCAGAAGAGCGCAGCCGCGCTCCTGTCCGCCGCGCAGAGCGCGGGCACGCCCGTGCCGCGGGCGATGCTGGACGCTGCCGCGCACCGGTCGATCGCCCAGGAGCAGAAGTGGGCTCCCACGCAGCCGGTGCAGGCTCGGCAGCGGGTGCTGCCCCGGGCGTACGTCCCCACCGACCTGGCGATCGGGCGCCGTCCGGGACTGCGGCAGTGAGCCCGCTCGCGCACATGGGCAGTTCGGTGTCCGGACCCGCGAGAATCACCTCGTGAGTACACCAACGCAGTCCCAACGGATCGTCGGACGCGGCGTCAGCACCCTTATCCCGCAGAGCGCTACCGATCAGGCCATGGCCGCGCTCACCGGACTGGAGACCGTGCCCGTCCACATCGGACTCCTCCAGGCGGCCGCGCTCCTGCTGGAGGACGCCGCACGGACCGCTGCCGACGAGTCGACGAAGGCCGCCATGGCCAAGACGGCGGGGATGCTGCGGGCCGCCATGTAGCTATCCGTCGCTCGGGCACAGGTGTAGCCGTACCAGGTGGCAGGGTGACCGATAGGCGAACGGCGTGGTGGTCTGCGGTCTGGGCCAGTGCCTGGAAGGCCTGGACGTGGCCGGGGGCGAAGCGGGCGGCGCCGACGGCCGCCGTGACGAGGGCCTTGGCCCGCCCGGCAACGGTGCAGTACGGCCTACGGCCGGGCCCGGCTCGATGCCGTGCGGCAGCAATTGCTGCCCGGCGTCCCGGACCGACGTCATCCTGCGGTGGCGGGAGTAGGCCAGCTCCTGGCGGGACTGGTGATCCGCACCCGGAGGCGCGTCGCCACCTCCTCTGCGGCACGTACGGAGTCCTCTCGGGTGGCGTACGCCGTGCTGGAGTCATCCCCGCGTTCGCGGGGAGCAGGATTCGACGTCCAGGAGCGTGGTCCCGGCCGTGGAGTCATCCCCGCGTGCGCGGGGAGCAGAACCGGATCCGGTACAGCGCGCGGGCATCGGTGGGGTCATCCCCGCGTGCGCCGAGAGCAGCCGCAGTCGTAGCAGCGGGTCCGCTCGCGGGTGGGGTCATCCCCGCATGCGCGGGGAGCAGACCGTGACCGTCCGCGCCTCGTACACGGCGAAGGGGTCATCCCCGCGTGCGCGGGGAGCAGAATTGTCGCCTCTACGATGCGGCCTACTCCCCGGGGTCATCCCCGCGTGCGCGGGGAGCAGGGTCTTCAGGTCGCTGTAGCAGGCTTCGGTCGGGGGTCATCCCCGCGTGCGCGGGGAGCAGTGGTCCAGAGCCGCACCCAATTTGATGCACATGGGGTCATCCCCGCGTGCGCGGGGAGCAGTGCCCAAGAGCGTGGGGGCCAGCGCCGCCCGCGGGGTCATCCCCGCGTGCGCGGGGAGCAGCCGGTGAGTTCCCAGGCGGGCAACGGTTCGGGGGGGTCATCCCCGCGTGCGCGGGGAGCAGATCTGATCCGTGAGCGAGCGCGCCTGCACCTCGGGGTCATCCCCGCGTGCGCGGGGAGCAGCTCCGGCGCCTCTCGAACGAGGGTCACGTCCGGGGGTCATCCCCGCGTGCGCGGGGAGCAGTCCGTCCGAGTAGGACGACTTCCGCCACGTGCTGGGGTCATCCCCGCGTGCGCGGGGAGCAGGACGGCCTGGCATACGGCCGGTGGTCAGTGGAGGGGTCATCCCCGCGTGCGCGGGGAGCAGACTACGCACTCCAGGCCGGCCGCTCGGGATCCGGGGTCATCCCCGCGTGCGCGGGGAGCAGGTCACTTTCATGGCGACCGCTGACCTCGCGGCGGGGTCATCCCCGCGTGCGCGGGGAGCAGTGCACAGGGTGTGGTCGGCGGGTTCGGGGATCGGGGTCATCCCCGCGTGCGCGGGGAGCAGACTTACTGACCTGCGACTCCAGGTTGGCGGCAGCATGTTTTGAAGCACTTTCACCAACTCCGGCATATTTATCATTTTTCGCAATTCGGTCGACCAGGCCCACCGGGCCTCGCAATCAGGTTAGACACAGTGGGGGTCCTGGCCTCGGGTTGATTCGCATGACGTTGCCGCGACGGGTGCCAGCGGCCAACGATGGCTCCCCACCCCCTTCGGCAGCTTCTACAACACGCATTCCGGCCACTGCCTCGACCTGCCCGATGCCCGCCTCGACACCAGCACACAACTCCAACTGCAACGCCGTCAACGCACAAAGCCGACACCCCTCCGGCCTCGCCATACCCGTCGGAGCCACCGGCTAGCCCCCAGCCATTGACCCATGAACCTTTCTCCCTAGGAGAGGCCAGCGGTCTGCGTACCGGTGCCGGTGCCGGTACAGCATGTGCGCCACGTCCACCGAGGAGCATGCCGTTCTCCAGCTGGTGCAGACGATCACCTATGAAACATCGACATCGACGGCCGCTCCCTGCCGGCCCTGCGCGGCGGCGAGCCGGCGCTGGCCCGTGCCGGTGAGTTCTACGCTGCTCCAGGACCGTACGCTCCGGGCCAGCAGGCCGCCCTTCTCCAGCTGGGCAAGCTGGTACGCGACGGAGGAGCTCGAGCGAAGCCCGGCCATCACCCCGATCTCCCGGATGGTGGGGCCCCTCCCATGCGCCGCGATGTAGCCGGAGATGGACTCGAGGATCAAGATCCCGCGTCCTTTCAGCCGGATCACGCAGCCGCCTCCCAGTCGCACAAGCGGGCCCGACGCAGCAGCTCAGTGCGCGCAGCGGACGAGCGCCCGGGTACAGCCCAGTAGGGATGGGAGGCCAACGCGCCAGACAACTTGAGGAGCCGACGACGCAGCTCAGTAGAGCCCTGCCCGGGAACCAGCCGGGCGAGCGCCTCATAGGTGTGGATCCACTCGCTCTGGAGGCGGATCAGGTCGGAAGGGAAAAGCGGAGCCATTCCCTCAGTAGCTCACATGTTCGATTTTAATGCCAAGGCGAAGGCGACACCTCGACTGCACACCACTGTCCCGTCTCAGTGGTCCTTGACCGATCTCACCGAGGTTTGACCACCGGCCGGTTCGTCTCACCGAACTTTGGTCTCCTCGGAACCCTGCAGGTCAAATACGGTGCGGGCAAAGACGCCAGGACTGCCCTTCCCGACGTCGCCCTGACTGCTCAGGGCGCGGGCGAATCACGTATGCGCCCGGACCGGTGGGGTGCGAACATGCCGCATGAGCAGCTTCCTTCCCACCCTCACCGAACGCCGATCGCCCTGGGTCACCTTTACCTCCTCGGCCGATCCCTGGGTCGCTGCGGCCGAGGCCGAGCTGCGAGCCCGGGGTGGGATTGTGCTGCGGTTGGACGGCAAGGAGCTGCACGAGAAGGGATGCATGTTCCGGGCATTCGCCCGTGAGCTGGGCTTCCCCGGCTACTTCGGGCACAACTGGAACGCCTTGGTGGACTGCCTCGGCGACTGGCACGGGCCCGGGCACGGCAAACAGGACGTGGCGGTGTTGATCGACGGCGCAGACACACTGCTGGACGTGGAGTTCCTCGGTGTCCTCGTTTCGGTCTTGTGTGATGGCGCCTGGCGAGCCAACTTCATGGTCGACCTTGATGGTGAGCCGCACTCGTACGGTTCCCCTTTCGCGCTCCACTTCGTCTTCCTCCTCGACCACGTCGCGCCCGCCGATTTCACCGAGGCCGCAGCCGCAGACGAGGACGTGTCCGCGGCCGTAGTGGACGGCAGGCTGGTCCTCACCCTGACCGCGTGGGGCGGAGACCCTGTCTGGCCGCCGGCTGGTTACGACTCCCGGACGCCCTGAGCGGATACGGCGAAGCGCGCTGGCTGAAGCGCTACGTGCTCCGCTCGTAGACGCTGAACGACCCCGGTCTGGCGGTCAAGGTTCGGTGAGGGTTGCGACTCACACAATCACGGGGGTTTCTGCCACCCAGACCACCCGGCTGCCCCAGACAGCGGGGAAGCGCGGACAGGGAGGTCTCCACGCCACGGCCGTCGTTGTTCCAGTTCAGGCAAGGGCCTCTCGCCGTTGGGGACCAGCGGTGCAGCCGCCGGATCGACAGGGCGTGCCGGGGCAACTACTGCCCGGCACGGACAGGCTCCGACCTCTGAGGCCACGCTGAACGGCCGTGAACCGGACCGGCTACACCGCCGCCCGTGGGGTGCGGGTCGCTGTAGGCGGGGAAACCGCGACCCGGGGTACCGAGGACGCCGACTTCTGCGCCGGCGTTGCCGTGCCGGGTGGCAGGGTGACCGAGAGGCGGGCGGCGTGGTGGTCTGCGGTCTGGGCCAGCGCCTGGAGGGCTTGGAGGTCGCCGGGGGCGAAGCGGGCGGCGCCGACTGCTGCCGTGACGAGAGCCTTGGCCCGCTCGGCGACGTTGCCGTACGGGCCGACAGCCGGGCCGGGGCCGCTTCCGTGCGGTGGCAGCTGCTGCCAGGCGTCGCGGAGATCGGCCACTCTGCGGTGGTCGGAAGTGACCAGCTCCTGGCCCATGGGACTGGCGATCCAGTCCTGGAAGCGCTTCGTCACCTCCTCGGCCGCCCGTACGGAGTCTTCACGGGTGGCGTACGCCGTGGGGGGCTTCCGTTCGACGAGCCGCTGCATCGGCGCCTCGGCGGAGACGGCGGTCTCCTTGGCCGACGTCGCGGCGGGTGCCGGGGCGGGCTCGGCCCTGGCGGCGACGTCGCTGTAGGTGAGGGTCGCATCGGAGAGCTTGAGTAGGGCGTCGGCGGCGGGGAGGTCGCCCTGGAGGTGGCGGGCCAGTGCCGACGCGGAGGCCGAGATCGCCTCGCAGGCCCGGATGGACGCGGTCTTCCAGAAGCCCTGGAACCGGACGTCGGCCTTCAGGTTCTCCCAGTAGGGGCCGGCCTTCTCCTTCATCACGTCCCAGACGTGCCCCAGGGCACCTCGGACGGTCTGGATCCGCTGCCACTCCGGGTGGTTCTTGAGCCTGTCGGTGTGGGTGGCGGTGCCGGCCAGAGCCGTTGCGACGCCCGCTCCCGCCTCTGAAGCCGTCGGCGCCACAACCGGTGGTTCGGCAGGCGGCGCAGGGGCAGCTGCCGGCTTCGGAACTCCAGGGGCACCGGCGGCGGCCGGGTCGGACTCGGCAGCTGCCCGCGCACCGGGCTGCAGGACGGCCAGGTCTTTGGCTACGGCGGCCCGGATCTCGGCTGCGGGGACGGCGGGGACGAGGTCGTCCCAGGCGGCCATCGCCTCTTCGAACTCCGGCCAGTCGTTGGCCTCCGAAAGCTCGGACGGGTCGAAGCCGGCGGTGCCGCGTGATGCGAAGAGGACCTTGGGACTCACCTCCAACCCTTCCACAGGGTGGCCGGGCTCCACCCACAGGGGCATGGCGCCCGCTCCGGTATGGGCGGCGTCTGCGGCAGGGGTGGGGCCGGTTGCCTGGTCCGCTGGTGTTGCCATCGCGGGTACCTCCTTGGTGTCGTGTGGCGCCGCGGCAGGCGGCGGCGTAAGCAGCTGCTGTGCGGCGGGGCAGGGCCCTCTACAGCGGCTCGTTCAGTTCGGCTTCGCGGCGGCCGAGCTCGGCCGCCGCCGGGTGGACCGTGGCGGCGCTCGTCGTGTCGGAGAGCCTCACGTACAGGTCGAAGGCCTCGTCGCGGTCGGCCGGCGGCGGGACGATGAGCGGCGGCGGCTGGTGGGTGCCGGCCGCGCAGGCGGCGAGCTGGAGGCGGGGGATGAGGGCGTGGAGGGTGTTGATCCAGTCGGCTTCGGCGAGCTCGCGGCCGGGTTCTTCCTCCCCGGCGTACGTGCGGATCCAGCCGACGTAGAGGGCGGTGAGGTGTTCGACGACGGCGGAGTGCCGGTACCAGCAGTGCGTGATCGTGTTGTGGAGCTCGAACGCGGTACGGAGCCAGTCCACCCAGCAGCCGAGTTCCCGCATCCGCATCTGCCGCTCCTGGGGTTCCATGGCAACCCACACCCAGCGTTGCGGCTCGGCCTTCTTCGCGGCGGCGGCTCCGGGTGGTGACGGCCAGAGATCTGCCGGGTTCAGCGGGTCGGGCACGGATGCCTCCTGGGCTCGGTCATCGTCGTCTGTCTCCCTACTTCTTGGCGGGGGCGGCCTCGGGGGCCGTGAGGAGCTGCTTGAGGTCCTTGTCACGGAAGGTGAGGCGCATCTTCACCTTGATCGGCGGCAGGTTGGTGTACTGGGCGATCGCGGTGAAGTCGGGGAGTTGCTGGAGGGAGTGGACCGGGGCGAGGTCGGTCTCCGTGGCCTGGGTGTTCGTGGAGTGCTCGCCGCGGGAGCGGCCGTGGCTGGTCTTCATGACCTCGGTGCGCCCGTACAGCCCGGAGAAGTAGCGCAGGGTCTCCAGGTCTCCGCAGCCGGGCAGCAGCATGCGCAGGCCGCTCGCCGACAGGACGGTGTTGGCCTTCTGCACGCCGAGGGATTCGCGGAGCTGGGAGAGGTCGTGCCAGACCGTCAGCATGGCGATGCCCATGCCGCGGCCGGTGGTGAGGATGGCGGGCAGGCGCGGGTAGCGGAGCATGTTGCCGGCTTCGTCGACGAGGAAGCCGACGGCCGGGTCGATGGGCTTGCCGGTGGAGTTGTAGCGGGATTCGGCGGCGTGGATCGCGCCCGCGATCAGGGAACTGATCAGCGGGGCGAAACGGTCGGCGTCGGCTTCGGAGGCGATGACGCAGATGGTGCCCCGCCGTTCGAGCCACTCCTCGAAGGTGAAGTCGGAGCGGGCGCAGGTCTCGCGTACCTCCTCGTCGGCGAAGACGCGGGCCAGGACGTTGAGGCTGAACTGGATGGAGCCGACGCCGTCCTCGTGCAGCCGCAGCCAGGGGGAGGCGTAGTCCTCGGCCACGTCGGTGAAACCGTGCGCGAGGAGGACGGCGCGTACGTGGTCCACGGCGTCCTTGCCGAGGGAGATCCAGCGGCGCAGGTCGGCGATGCCGCCGCCGGAGAGGTGGGCGGCGAGCAGGATGCCCTTGAGGACGCTCTTGGCCTGGTCGACCCAGGGTGCCCCCCGCTTGTCGCCACCGGAGGCGGAAGCCTCGGCGAGCCAGGCCGCCATCCGGTCCGCGGCCTTCGCGTCGGCGCAGTACGCGACCGGGGACCAGTGGTCGCCCGCGCGGCCGGGGATGCCGGCCGGGGCGATGACCCAGACGGGGCCGATGGCCCGGCGGCGGGCGTGGATGACGTCCAGGTCGGCGGCCTTGGTCGTGGTCACCACCAGGGGGCCCTGCCACTCGGCGGCGTTCGGCAGGACCAGGCCGGTCGTCTTCGAGGAGCCGGGTACGCCGAACACGGTCGCGGAGATGTTGGGCTGTGCGGCGACGATGTTCTTGGTGCGCAGGCCTCGGCCGGCGGTGATGCGGTTGACCCGCTTGGTCGGCTCGTTCGCCGCGTACATCTTCCGCTCGACCTTCGCGCCGCCCCACTGGGCTCCGCCGGAGCGGGCGCCGAAACCCGACAGGGCGCTGGAGACTTTGACGATCACGGCGCCCAGGGCTAGGACGAAGAACACCGTGAGCGCGTAGAACAGCCACGTCGGAGGCGCCGGGTGGTAGACGGAGCCCGGGCCTTTGACGAGGGCCGACAGCACCGTGACGGGAACGCTGTCCGTGCTGCCGATCCAGCCGTTGCCGGACAGGAGTCCGGCGAGCGGGCCGGCCAGCAGGACCGAGCTGCCGACGGTGACGACCAGGCCGGCGCCGTACGCGGCGAGCAGCGTGTTGTCGTCCAGCCCCGGGGCGGACGGGCCGGAGCCGCGCTCGGGCACGTCAGATCACCATCTTCTCGTCGGTCTCGAAGAGGCGTTCCTCGGTGCGGGAGAGCATCAGTTGGACGGCGTGCGAGCCGCCCCCGCGCCCGACCTTCCACAGCGCGCGGCCGCGTTGCCCCGCGCCCCAGGAGCCGATGAGGCCGCATTCGGAGTCGGTCAGGCCGATGGCCTCGCGGGTGATCTGGAGGGGCCGGGTGTCCTGGGCGAGCTGGATGCGGGTCTCGCAGGAGGCGATGAGGTCGCGGGCGATCGCGACGGCCTCGGAGCCGGCCGCGCCCACACTTTCGAAGTCGGAGAGGCGGTGGGTGGCCAGTACCTGGATGGTGCCGGTCGCCCGGGACAGGCGCAGGTCGGCGTCGATCTTCTTCACCATCGTCGCGCCGCCGGATCGCATCTGCCGCCACAGTTCGTCGCGTACGACGATCCACGGCCGCTGACCGGGCTGGTCGATGGCCGACTGAGCCCACGTGGAGACACAGGACAGGACCATGGCGACGGTCTCGTCGCCGTACTCCTGGAGCGCCGAGATGTCGACGGACTGGATGGGGGCGTCCCAGTCCAGGTCGATGGAGGTGGCCTCGTCGAAGAGCCCGCCGAGGTGGCCGGTGACCATGCCGCCGAGGGCGGAGCGGATGGAGGCCATCTGTTCGCGGGCCCGCTGGATGTCGCCGTCGCGGATGCGGAGCTCGCGGGCCATGACGTCGGTGGGGTCGCGCAGGCGGTCGTAGACGAGGGGGAGGGTGGGGACGGCGAAGCGGGTGGTGCCGTGCAGCTCGCCCGTGACCTCGCGTACGGCTACGTCGAGGGCTTCCTCCTCCTGGGGCTGGAGGGTGCGGCGGAGCTGGAGTTCGAGGAGCGCCTTGAGGAGGGTCAGGCGCCGGCGGTGGATCTCGGTGAGGCGGGATTTGAGTTCGGCCGGGTCCTTGATGAGGTCGAGGCCGGCGCCGAGGGGTCCCGCGTCCAGGGGGTTGAGGCGGCCGGGGAGGCCGGGGCCGAGGCGTACGGGTTCCACGCCGAGGTGGCGGCACATCGCCTGGTACTCGCCCTTGACGTCCCCGGCGATGAGCGTGCGGTGCCCGAACGCCATCAGGCGCAGGGAGAGGGCTTTGACGTGCGCGGACTTGCCCGAGCCGGGGATGCCGGTCAGCATCACGTTGGGGTTGGTGCACAGGCCCTCCTTCACCCAGACCGCCGGGTGGGCGCTGAAGGCCTCGGTGGTCAGGACGTTGCGGCCGATGTACGCGCCGATGGGCGGCAGGCTCGCGGCGTGCAGGTACGGGTACATCCCGGCGGCGTTCGCGGTGTCCGCGCGGACGACCTCGGTACGGGGGAGGGCGGCGGCCCGGCCCGCGAAGGGCTGGGTCCAGCCCTTCCTCGGAGCCAGGCGCATCGCGGTGTCGGGGTCTTCGAGGAGGCGGGCCCGGCGCTGTTCTCGGGCGGTGCGCTGGACCGGAACGGGTACGGGCGGGCGGTCGGCGATGCCGGCGGCCTCCTCGATGCCGATGGCGTCGAGGAGGGTGTCCCCGGGGGAGCGGCGGCGGGAGAGGAAGCCCATCTCAGAACCCCATCCGGCGGTCGGGCAGGCCCTGGCCGAGCGGGAGGGCGCCGGTGGCGAAGCCGGTGTCCTGGGCGCCCCACATGCGGCGGACCTCCAGCCCGGAGGCGGCGGCGTCCGCCTGGAGTTCGGCGCAGGCGGTCTCCAGCTCGCCGAGCTCGGTGACGGTGACGGTGAGGACGGCCGTCATCCGCAGGACGCCCTGGCCGGCGGCGCGGGCTACGTCCTGCTGGCGGGAGATGGCCTCCTCGCGGCGCTCGTCCTCGCTCTCGTCGCGGCCCGACTTGGCGCGCAGGTGGCGGGCGGAGCTGCGCTTGGCCTTGTCGCGGGCCAGTTCCTGGCGGGCCCGGCGCGGGCCGATCGGCTCGTAGAGGAGGGTCATCGCGCGGCGGGCGTTCTGCCGGGGGCGCAGGAGCGGCTGGAGGATGGTCGCGTAGACGGCGGCCTGCGGCCAGGTGCGGACCTGGTACGAGACCGACCAGGCGCCGTCGTGCCGGTAGACGCCCCAGGCCGTCTCGGTCGCCGCCGGACCGGCGAGATCCACGTCGAGTCCGGGCTCGGTGCCCGTCCAGCCGGGTGCCTGGGCGGCGGCGCCCCGGGTGGCGAGCATCTGCTGGGCCTCGGGGTCGTACGCGGTGCGCACGGTCGCCGCCACCTTGCGGGGCGGCAGCCACTCGACGACCTGCAGGCTCGCGGTGGACAGGGCCTGGCCCATGGCGTGCAGTTCGCGTACGAGGACGGCCGCGGCGCCGACCTGGCCGCCTCCCGCGCCCTTGACCGCGAGGCGGGCCCGGGCTGCGGAGAGGGTCACCGTCAGGTAGGTCTCGCGGGTGGCCGCGGCCGGGCCCGCTCCGTCCATCAGCTCGGCCAGGGCCGTGACGGCCGCGGCCGGGGCGTCGGGGGTGACGTGGCGGGCGGTCCAGGAGGCGAGGGCCGCGCCGTCGTCGGGCAGGCACCGCTGGTGGACGGCGATGCGGGTGACGGGGGAGTCCTCGGTGCAGTACGAGCGCAGGAAGGCAGCCCAGGAGGCCACGCGTGCGGCCTGCTGGTCGGTGTCGACGAGGGCGAGGCCGGGGAAGGTGATGCGGGCGATCGCGCTGTAGGTGCCGGCCACGGGGTCGTGGACGACCCCGAGCTGCCCGCCGAGCCCGTCGGGGGCGTCGAGGATGCGCAGGCGGGCCAGGATGCCGGGGAGGTCCATCGGCTGGCGGCCGGTCTTGGCGGAGCGGGGGGCGAAGGCGCCGGAGAGGAAGAGGTTGCGTCGGGTGGCCACGGAGATCTGGTGCCTTACTGCGAGGGAGATCCATTCGTCGGCGCTGAGCCCCGCGACCCGGCCGAAGGCGAGGGCGAGCAGCAGCAGCGCGAGCGGCACGCATACGAGCGCCGCCTGCCAGCCGACGTTGAACGGCAGGAGCGCGAGGAGCGAGGCGGCGGCCACCATGGCGAAGCCGGGGCCCGAGAGGCGGCCAATGAAGCCGGTCGTCTCGGACTGCCAGCCTCCGTAGGAGACGGGTTGCGACATGTCATCTCTCGCTTCAGGGGGCCGGGTCGGTGGGGGCCTTGGGCTGGTCGGTCGGGGCCTTGGCCAGGGCGGTGGGGGCCTTGGCCGGGTCGGTCGGGGCCTCGGCCCGGTCGGTCGGGGCCTCGGCCGGCGCCCCGACGGGAACGGGCTCGGGGGCAGGTGCTCGACGCGGGGCGATCACGACGTGCCGTCCGCCGCCGCCTCCGCTCTGGTCGAGGCCGGCGTGGGCGGCCGTACTGGACAGCCCGGACTCCAGCGAGTCCTTGCCGGCGGCCACGACCTGCAGGCCGAAGGCGGCCACGCCGAGCGCCTTGCCGCCGAAGCGGGCGGCCGATTTGGCTGCCCCGCCGCCGCCACCACCGGGCGCCGAAGCGGCGGCCGTGGGCGTGGAGTTCTCGGACTCCAGGGCCTTGGTGTAGCCAGAGCCTCCACCGACGGATCCGGCGCCGCTGGGGTCGGGCCGGTAGCCGCCGGTCGAGGAGGAGGCGGAGGAGCCGATCGAGCTGATCCACCCGGAGGCCATGGCGCTGCCCGCGCCGCTGGTGGTGAAGACCATGAACTTCGCCAGGACCGGCCAGCAGAAGCAGGCCGCGAGGAACATGACGAAGCCGACGAGCATGTTCTGCACGCCCTTGCCCTCGGACATCGCGAAGAAGCCGATGGAGAACACGCCGACGATCGCGGGCTTCATCAGGACCAGGGCGATGAAAGCGTTGCGGGCCTTGGGCCACCACTCGGCGGTGGTGTCGGAGAGCTGCCCGGCGAGGGTGATGGGCATCGTCGCGATGATGAGCACGATGCCGACCTGGCGCATGAGCATCTCCACCCACAGGGCGGCGACCGCCAGGATGCAGACGATGCCCATGACGATGACCACGCCGACCGCTGAGGTGGCCACCGTCTCGCCTGAGATGATGGCCCCACCGATGGTCGCGGTGCCGCCGCCTCCGCTGATCAGTCCGCCGAAGAGCGTGCCGAGCTGCTGCTCCATGGCCTTCGTCGCGGAGTCGTGGCCGCTCCCGCCGCCGTCGAAGGTGTAGTTGATGATCCACGTCGAGACGGCGTCGGACCAGTCCAGCGCGGTCTGCGCGACGACCAGGTAGACGGAGGAGATGACGGCCCACTTGGCCAGCCCGATCAGCGCGGTCGCAGCCGGCCCGCCGTTGTGGCTGACCGCCACCTTCCCGAACTGGAGCAGCATGAGGAAGACGGCCAGGGACGCGGACAGCGCGGTCATCAGGGCGGTGAATTTCCCGGTGCCGGTCTCGCTCAGCTTGATGGAGGAGACCTCGTTGAAGAGTTTTGCGAACTCCGACAGCAACCAGACGACCGACTTCCCGATGTAGGAGGCGGCCTCTTTCAGGGCGTTCGAGGCGAACTCGGAGAACTTGCCGGCGACCCACTGCACCGGCCCGTCGTAGGAATCCGGGAACTTCTTCTCGCCGTAGTACAGGCATGCCGTAAACGGCTTCTTCTTCACCACCACACAGTTGGTGACGTACTCGTTGAGCTGCTCATAGTTCTTCGCCTGCTTGTCGGGAAAGCCCTTGCGCCATCTCTCCAGGTGGCGGACCTCGGCTTCGTTCTGGTCCTCCGGAGTGCAGTCCCGGGAACCGTTGCCGTCGGCGCCCTCGCAGATCGGAAGGGTGCCGGGCAGCTCAGCCGCGTCCGCCCGCCGGCACAGAGCCCGGTCATCAATCCGGTCGACCAGGCAGTACTTTCCCTTCGGATCGAGGCCGACCGTCTCCTGCTCCCAGCCCTTGGGGATGGGATCGGGCGGTCCGACGGAGGAGTGGTGCTTCGGATCATCGGCAGCGACGGCAACGGACACGGAGGCGCCCGCGCCCAGGAAGGAGAGCAGGACGCAGAACAAGACGAGGGCGCGGGAGGTCCGCTGGAACCGGTCAGTCGACATGGCGGACCTGGACCCACCCGTCATTCCAGGCGAAGCGGCTGGTGGGCTCGTATGCGACGGGGAAGGACCGCAGGGAGTCGAACTCGTCGGTGAACCTCCAAGCTCCGTCCTGCCACTTCACGATGAAATCGACCATGTCTCCGCGCAACGGATTCTCGTCACGGCCGCCCTTGGGGCCGGTGGCGAAGCGGTCGTAGGAGAGCCAGACCTGCATGACGTCACCAACCGGAAGGCCCGGAACCTTGACGGTGGTGGCCCGCGTAGCGTTGACAGCCGTGGTGAAGGTGATGTCGGCCGAGATCCCCCCGGAAGGAGGCAGACCGAGCGCCTCACGCATCCTGCGGATCTCGGAGACCCGCTTGTCGACGTAGCCCGGTGAGTCCTTGGAGGCGACGGCTGTGAGCTGCTGGGCGGCCTTCTCGTCGTCGAGCCAGTCGTACTCCTCCCAGAAGTAGACGACGGCCGAGATCCCACCACTGGGCGAACCGGGAAAGCCGGTGGACACGCCGTCCTTGTGGCCCGTGGGCTTCCGGAGCGTTGTCTTCTTTCCCTTCTCTGGGGTCATCGGGCCGTCGGCGGACGGACCCGTGCTCGTCAGCGCGGGCCTGGTGGTGGACGGGCGGGCTTCAGCCTGCTGCTTTCCCTTGGCGTCGTCGTGCATCAGGGTGGCCGCGGTGAATCCGCCGGCGACCAACAACGCGGCCACGGCGACGACGACGGCAGCGAGGACGAATCGAGCTCTACGAGCCTTGAGCCCGTTCGACGAGTCCACGGAGTCCACGGAGTCCACGCTCAGGCGCTCGTCATGGTGAATACGGCCAGCACCAGCGAGGACGTCAGCCCGATGCCGCCCGCGCCGATCAGGCTCCATAGCACGCTCTGCTTGCCCCGGGCCGCCATGGGGGCGCGCTCCGTGTTGTGGCCGATCGCGACCAGGGCCCAGCCGCTGAGCCCGCCGAGGACGGCGAGCGCGAGGCCGCCACCGGCGGTCCACGCCAGGATCGTCTTGACCGGGGTGTTGACCTCCTTCGGCAGCGCCGGCTTGAAGTCGGGGACGGGCCCGACAGCGTCCGCGAGGACGGTCACGCCGGGGTCTGCGGCAAGGGCGTACAGGCTCGTCAGGAGCTGGCTCATGTGCGGTGATTCCTCGTCAGACGGCAGGAGCAGGAACAGTGGGAACAGGGACTGGGACTGGTACGGGGATGGGGACTGCGGCAGCCATCGGCGCGGGCCGCGGAGCAGCTGGCAGCGGGTCGCCGAAGGATGCGCGGGCGGCGGCGAACACGGCGGCGGCCAGCTCGCGGGCTGCCTGGCGGGTGCCCGGGCGGATCCGGGCCGGCTGGGCCTGGAGTCCGTAGGCGCGGATGTCCGCGTCGTGGGGCAGGTGGAGTACGGCGGCCACGCGGGCGGAGAGCATGGTGGCCGCGGCCCGGACCACCGCGGGCGGCCGTCCGTCGGCGGTGGCGGCCAGGACGACCACGGTCCGCTGGAGCGGCAGGCCCTCGGCGTGCAGCACCATCACGGCCTGCTGGAGACTCTGCACGCCCTCGGCGGTGGCCTGCGCGCACAGCACCGGCACGCTGAACGGCAGATCGCACCAGGCCCGGGTCAGGCCCGGTGACCCGTCGCACCGGGCCGCGAGGAGGTCGTGCGCCACGGGATGGGTGGTGTCCGCGATGACGGCCCGCCATCCGCCGACGGCGGCGAGCTGGTACCAGGCGGCCGGTTCGGGCGGAAGCCTCAGCGGGGCGGCGTGCCATGCGCGCCCGTCGGTCAGTACGTGCCAGGAGCCATCGGTGGCCTTGCGGGCTGCCGCGGCCGCTCGCGCGTCGGCCCGGGTCAGGGGCAGGTCGGGCGGGAGGGCGGCGAGCCCGCCCTCCTCCGCCAACCCCTGGGTCCATAACGGCCAGGGGGATACGAGGCGGGGCGCCGGGTCCATGACGACGGTGTCCACCGTCGCGGCCAGTTCGTTGGCGAGGAGGAACGCAACGGTGGACCGCGCACTGCCTCCGGCCGCCGCCACGACGGGTACGACGAGACGGGCGCCCTCGGGCAGCTCCCACCCCGCCGGGTCACCCCTCCTACTCACGGATCCCCCCGAGAACGCCGCCATGCAAGACCGTCACTAATGTGAATTTCACACGACCCGCAGGACTCAGCACAACGAAACGCAGCAGCACCCTACACCCGGGACAATCCAGAGCAACTGACGGATATTCAGCCTCGATCCACACACCGAACATGCCCTAATGTCGCCATCTGCCACGCACATTCCGCGCTGAGCAGTTACCAGCCAAGTCGGCTTGATTGCTCCTTCGTGGACGCAAAGCAAGCTGATCGACGCAGGGGGGCTGGATGTGGGCGAAGCGATGGCTGTGGGTGACCGCTGCCGGGGTAGCCGCGACCCCTCTGGCCCTGGCGCTGGGCGTTGTCCTTCTCGTCGCCGCGCTCGCGGAGGACGACAGCAAGAGCCGCTACGTCGACGACGCCTGGCCGACGGCCGGGTCGCTGAGGATCGGCGGCGCGGGCGGCGTGCCCGCCCAGTACGCCCCGCTCATCCTGGCCGCGGCCGCCGCGTGCGATCAGGGCCTGCCGCCCGCGATCCTGGCGGCGCAGCTGTGGGCCGAGTCGGGCTTCGATCCCGGCGCCGTCTCCAGGGACTCCGCCGGGCGGCCGATCGCGTACGGGATCGCTCAGTTCATCCCGGGGACCTGGGCCGCGCAGGGGATCGACGGGGACGGTGACGGCGACCGCGACGTCCTGGACCCGGCGGACGCCATCCCCTCCCAGGGGCGCATGATGTGCGGCCTGCTGCGTACCGCCAAGGCGCACCCGGAGTACGCCGGATCACCCGTCGAGCTGGCGCTGGCGGGCTACAACGCGGGGTGGGGGCGGGTCGAGCAGTTCCACGGGGTCCCTCCGGCCGGCTTCGCGCGCGGGGAGACGTACCGCTACGTGAGGGCGATCCTGGCGCGGTCGGCGCAGTACACCGCGCCCGGGCGCGGACCCGGGGGAGACCCCGTCACTCTCCCGGCGAACTTCGAGCTGCCGGCCGACACCCCGTCCCAGGTGCGCACCGCGGTGGCCTGGGCGCTGGGCCGGCGGGGCGGCTGGTACCAGCTCGGCGGGGACTGCACGGAGGCGCTGGGTCCGAACCCGCGGCAGTGGTGCGACTGCTCGTCCCTCATGCAGCAGGCGTACCGGGCGGCCGGCATCACCATCCCGCGCGTGACGTACGACCAGATCAAGCTGCCCGTCCAGGTCGACCTGGACGACCCGAAGCCGGGCGACCTCGTCTTCAACGCGGGATCCAACGGTTCGGCGGCCAGCCCGGGGCACGTCGGGATGTACGTCGGGTCCGGCATGCTCATCGAGGCACCGCGCACGGGGGTCCGTACGCGGATCGTCCCGTACGCCAGTTGGCGCCACTCGACGAACTACATGACCCGGGTGACGGGCATCCGCCGGGTGGTGAGCTGGTGAACCGCTTGACCGGCACGAGGACGAGCACGGGGACTCACATGAACGACCAGGACCACAACGCCCTCTTCCGCCCCTGGGGCATCGTCGACCCGCGGTTCTGGGCGGGCGCGGAGCCTGAGGAGACGGAGGCTTCCGTCTCCTCCTCCCCGGTCGAGGTCCCCGTCGCGGCCGGGGTCGCCCCCGTGAGCGGAGACGTTGCGCTCCAACTGACCGCCATCCAGAGAGCCGCCTCGGTCGACCTCACCCGCGCGCACGCCCTCGCCGAAGAACTCGATGCGACGCTCACCGCCGCGCACGGCGAAAGGCACATCGAGACGGTCAGGGTCCGGGAAGTCCGGGCCTACCTCGCGCATCTGACCGGCGCTCACCCTGACGTCGCGGTGAACTGGTACCTCCACGTCGTCCGCCTGCACGCCAACCTCCACGGGCCGGAACACCCGGAGACGGCCCTCGCCATCCGCCGGGCGTACAGCCTGTGGAAGGAACTCCCACCCCCGGACGCGGTCCGCCTCGCCGGGAACCTGATCGACCCCTTCAGCGAGCTGCGGGGTGCGGGAACGGAGGCGGTCCTGCGCATGCGGGCGCACCTGCGGCGGCTTCGGGGCCAGGAACCCGGCGCCGACGCTGTCGTCACGACAGTCCAGAAGGCCTGACAACGCCGAGGTGATGACGATTCCGACGGCCCTGACGGGCAGTCCAGGCAGTCACCACCGGTTGAGCCCGGCGGGTGCGGGGGACCGGGACAATCGGTATGCGGCCGCCGCCGGGTTCGAGGGGCCATCCCCGCGGGGCGCGGGGAGCAGCACGAGAAGAACCACGCCTACTTCTGGATGTCGGGGTCATCCCCGCGTGCGCGGGGAGCAGCGGCCCTTGACCTGGGCGGTGGTGTCCGCCCGGGGGGCATCCCCGCGTGCGCGGGGAGCAGTCACCGATGAGGTAGTAGCCGAAGTCGACGAAGGGGTCATCCCCGCGTGCGCGGGGAGCAGCAGCCGGGAGCTACGGGGCTGGACATGCCGCCGGGGTCATCCCCGCGGGCGCAGGGAGCAGTACCACGGTGCAGTGACGCACTGCCCGACGGTGAGGTCATCCCCGCATGTGCGGGGAGCAGGCCTCGACCTCGGCGCGGAGCCACTCGATCGCAGGGTCATCCCCGCGCGTGCGGGGAGCAGGCGTCACCTATGTCCCAGGGCGAGTTCCTGCCGGGGTCATCCCCGCGCGTGCGGGGAGCAGCCATGGCGATCTTCTCGGGATCGCTCCAGTCCAGGGTCATCCCCGCGCGTGCGGGGAGCAGGCGTCTGCGGCCACCAGCCTCGCGGCGGACACGGGGTCATCCCCGCGCGTGCGGGGAGCAGACTTACTGACCAGCCACTTTAGGTGGAGAGCTCGCCGCTATCGAGCACTTTCACCGAAACCGGCATACGGCGCACCTCATCCCGGATAGCCCCATCTCACCGGTAGAGGAGCACCCGTGCCGACCTGCCAGTCAGAAGGGCGAGAACACCAGGCCGAAACCTCCCTTACGGGCCCAACCAGCCCCCGCCTACGCAGCCGCAGCCTTCTGGATCGCGAGGGTCCGGACCCGCTCGCCGAGGCGGCGGACTGTGCCGTTGCCGGGCTGGGACTTGATGTGGGTGCTCAGGGTCGCGAAGTGTTCGTCGCCGCGTGCGGTGGACAGGGTGGCGTAGTCGTCGAGGAACACCTCCCACGTCGCGCACGCCGCGTCGAGGTGGCCGAGTTGCCACTGCCGTGCGGCCAGGATGCCGTTCGCGTGGACTCGACCCTGGCGTTCGCCTGCGGGCCGGGCCCGGTTCGAGCGGTGCATCGCCTGGATGGAGCCGGGCAGGTCGCCGAGTTCGTAGAGGACGTGCGCGACGTGGAACTCGTACGCGGCCCGGTCGTAGCCGCCGACCGCGTCATTGCGGCCGTCGGCGCGGGAGAGGGCGTCCTCTGTCTCCCGCAGGCGGGTGAAGGCCTGCCTGCGGTCCTTGACCATGGCCGCTCCGTGGGCCTGCTGGCCGCGCAGGAAGGCGGTCAGGCGCGGGCCGGCGGCGGGGGCGGCCTCGGCGGCGGAGTCGGCGAGTTCCAGGGCTTTGGGGCCGTAGCCGAGGTTGGAGGCCTGGAGTGCCATCCCGCGCAGGGTCCGGCAGTAGGTGAGGTGGTCCTGGGCGTCGTTGGCCAGGCCCAGGGCCCGTACGAAGTACTCCTGGCCCAGCCCGTGCGCCCGCTCGTACATGGCCATCCACCCGGTGAGGTAGACGAGGTCGGCAGAGGCGGCGAGCAGGTCCTTCCGTACGGCGGGACTGGCTTCGGCCTTGATCCAGGGCATCACGGTATTGGCGAGGAAGGCCGCGGCCATCGGGCGGGCGTGTCCGCCGCCGAGCTCGTCGAGGATGCCGGCGATGTGGTCGGTCATCCGGATGACCGTGGCGACCTCGCCGGCGCCGACGCGGGCGGTGCGCCCGGCTTTGACATCCTGGTCGGCCGCGTCGAGGCGGGTGCCGAGGTCGGAGTAGACCGGCACCATGAGGGCCGCGGAGTACAGTCCGGCGCTCAGTACGCGCCGTCGTGATGGGTCCATGTCGTCCCTTACGAGGTCGGACAGGTCGGCGACCGTGTCCGTGCCGACGCCGGGGTACCCGGCTTCGGCGCACGCTATCGGGCGCCCGATGCGCCGGGAGAGCGCTTCGGCGATGACCTGGGGGACGCCCGGCCGGGGCATCGAGCCCCGCAGCCAGTACGTCACCGTGCTCGCCGAGTAGTTCAGGTCCATGCCCGCCTCGGCCCCCACGCGGTTCACGGCCCGCGCGAGCTGCCCGTTTCCCCAGTCGGCCTCGGCCAGCAGGGCGGCGAGCGATGTGTTCGGTGTGCGTCCCATATCCAGCTCCCCTGGCATTCAACGCATTTAACGAGCAACCCAGGATGGCCTGTTCTCCCAATCGGTGTACCCCCGTTGAATGAGTACCAGCCATCCGGCACCCTCCCGGCACACACCACATGCCCCTGGGGCAGGGGGTGCCCGGTCGTGCCGCGACCGGCCCCGGTCCCGCACGCCCCGTCGTGGCCGGCTGCCGTCGAGGACCCCCGTACGAAGGAGCTCGCCGTGACTCGCCATACCCATCCCCACCCCCGCCCCCGTCCCCATCAGCGCCAGGCCGTCCCCGGGTGGGTCAGCGAAGGCTCGCGCGTCTTCGACCCGCTGGAGGGCAAGCAGGGCGTTGTGCAGTTCATCGGCGAATGGGAACACCCGGCCACCCGGATCTCCTACGCCAACGCCGTCTTCGTGCGACCCGAGGGCGGCGGCACGGAGTGGGTCGTCAAGGACCCGTCCAGCCTTGAGCGGGTCTGACCACAGGCCGCCTTGCGGCGGGGGCCTGCCCGTCTGCGTGCGGGCGTGCGGGCATCCGGCTGGAGACGCACCCGTCCACGGCGTGCGCCTCTCTGCCCCGCGACTGCTGGGGGGCCTGGGTGTCCTGACTCCTTGAATGTCCGGCTTTCCCCTTCGCGGCGACCGCCGTCCCGGCGGCCGCCCGCACGGCCGCACCCGGCGGGCCGACTCATCTGAAACCACACGGGAGGGAACACCATGGACCTGCCACTCACCGTCATCGACCAGCTCACTCCCGAGCAGGAGGAGTTCTGGGACGGCTTCTACAACGCCGAGGACTCCGACCGGCCGCGGTACGTCGAACAGGGCATCTGGCGGCGCAGCCAGGAGCCGTACAACCACAACGAGTCCCGCTGGACCGGTGACGGCGACGCCCGCCGGCGGGTCGTCCACTACTGGATCGAGTACGGCAAGCACGCGACGCCAGGCGCGGCGGCGATCGGCGTGAAGAAGCTGTTCGTCTACCTGTCCGCCGCGGCACCGGCCGCCGAGATCGGCGACTTCGAGGAGAAGATCCTCGAAGCCCTCTCCATGGGTGGCTGGAAGGACTACCGCGACGGGCTCGTGTGGCAGAGGGGAGACCTGCGCTGCACCCTGACCGCCTACAAGCGCCACCCCGAGGACCGCCTGGCCGGGCGGACGCTCCCGGACGGCTACCGGTGCCTGGACGTCAGCATCACCTCGACCAACCTCACCCCCCAGCACGCGATGCGCCACCTCCCCTGGAAGGTGCTCGCCGAAGGCGTCCGCGAGAAAGACCGGAGGGGGAACCCGACCTACGTCGCGGACCTGTCGATCCTCGCCGACCGCGACCGTGCCTCCGACTCCGGACTCGACCCCGACCCCGACATCTGCCGCAGCCTCACCCCCTTCCAGGTCGAGCTGGGCTGCGGGCCCTCCACCGAGGCCGGCATCCCGCCCCTGCACCGCCTCCACGAGGTGTGGCGGGTCACCGCCCGCCGGGGCGACGACCCGGGCCGCCACGCCTTCACCCTCTCCCCTGCCGACGACCCGCTGCTCCCCGAGCTCCTGACCTCGCCCGAGGACAAGTTCGAGGAGGTCGTCGAGCAGTTCCGGGCCTGCTTCCTCGCCGAGCCGACCCCTGCCTACCGTGCGCTGAAGCAGCTCGCCGACGCCGGCCACCTGGTCGGCGGCATCGGCACCAACAATTGGGACGCCCTCGCCGCCCGCCTCGGCCTGCGCGAGCAGTACCTGCGCCGCTACGACGAGAAGGTCCCCCGCTTCGACTTCGTCGACGGCGCGAAGGCCCTGCTGGTCGTCGGCCTCCACGCCGACCGGCGCAAGGTCGCCCCCCGCGCCCGCGAACGCGGCATGAAGGTGATCTACCTCGACCCCGAAGGGTTCACCACCCCCGAGGGCGTCTTCGTTCCGTACCCGCTCGAAGGGCCGCAGGACGGCGACTACGTGTGCAACCTGCCCGCCGCCCAGGCCCTTCCCCACCTCGTCAACCTCCTGACCAGCCCCGAGAACTGACCCACCTGCACACTGCCGGCCCGCCAGGTCGCGGGGCACTACGTTGGCCCCCGCGACCGGCCCCGACCCCATCCCATCGGATCAGATCCCCTCCGATCCGGACGGCCGGCAGGAAGGAGCCCCACCACCATGCGCGTATCCGTCATCGGCTGCGGCCACCTGGGAATCCCCCACGCGGCGGCGATGGCCGCCATCGGCCACGAAGTCCTCGGCGTCGACATCGACCCCGTCAAGATCGACCGGCTCAACCGCGGCGAGTGCCCCATCCACGAGGACGGCCTCCCCGAGCTGCTCGCCGAGCACACCGCCTCCGGCCGCCTGCGGTTCACCACCGACATCGCCGAGGCCGCCGCCTTCGCCGACGTCCACTTCCTCGGCGTCGGCACACCCATCGACGCCGACGGCCGTACGTACGACATGGGCCAGGTGTACGGCGCCGCGCGCGCCCTGGCCCCGTACCTGGACCGGCCCTGCACCATCATCGGCAAGTCCACCGTCACCGTCGGCACCACACAGAAGCTGGCCGAGCTCGTCGCCCGCCTCGCCCCCGCCGGTCATGACGTCGAGGTCATCTGGAACCCGGAGTTCCTCCGCGAGGGCCACGCCATCGAGGACACCCTGCGCCCGGACCGCATCGTCGTCGGTCTCACCTCCCAGCGCGCCGAGGACACGGTCCGGGAGGTCTACGCCCCGCTGATCGGCGGCAGCGGCGCCGCCGGCGTCAAGCTCGTCGTCACCGATCCCGCGACCGCCGAAGTCCTCAAGGGCTCCGCGAACGCCTTCCTCGGCATGAAGATCTCCTTCATCAACGCCGTCGCCGACATGTGCGAAGCCTCCGGAGCCGACATCGTCCAGGTCGCCGACGCCATCGGCCTGGACCCGCGCATCGGCCGCGGCGGCCTGTCCGCGGGCCCCGGCTACGGAGGCGGCTGCCTCCCCAAGGACGTCCGCGCCTTCACCGCCTCCGCCCAGGCCCTCGGCGCCACGGAAGCCGCGACATTCCTGCGCGCCGGGGAGAAGGTCAACGAGTCCCGTGCCACTGCTGCCCTGGCGCTGATCGAAAAGACACTCGGCCGCCGCCCCCTGACCGGCTGCGCGGTCACGGTGTGGGGCGCTGCCTTCAAGGCAGGCACCAACGACGTACGCGAATCACCCGCGCTCAACGTCGCCGCCCTGCTCCACCAGCGCGGGGCCAAGGTCACCGTCCACGACCCGTACGCCATGTCGACGGCCATCACCCGCCACCCCGAGCTCGACTTCGCCGACGACATGGAGCAGTCGGTCACCGGCGCCGAGCTCGTGGTCCTGGCCACCGAATGGCCCGAATTCCGCGACGCCGACCCCAAGGCCCTGATCCGCCTGACGGCCGACGCCCCGGTCATGGTCGACCTCCGCAACACGCTCCCCGCGGACGCCTGGCGCATGGCCGGCTGGACGGTCAAGCAGCTCGGCCGCCCCGTCCCCGTGACCGTCTAGCCGCCCGCCGGCAGCCCCCGTGCGGCGGCGCGGACCCCCACGCCTCACGCTCCGCGCCGCCGCGCCCAGCCGTACGGGCAGGGCCATCAGGGGAGGTCAGGGGGACATCACACGAGAGCAGCAAGGAAGGGAAGGAACCACCTTGAAGGTACTGATCGCGGGCGGCGCCGGTTTCATCGGCAGCACCATCGCCTCGGCGTGCATGGACAACGGCATCACCCCCGTCATCCTGGACAACCTCGCCACCGGCCGCCGCGAGTTCACCGAGGGCCGGGCCTTTTACGAGGGCGACATCGCCGACGGGCCGCTCATCGACCGCATCTTCACCGAGCACCCCGACATCCGGGCCGCCATCGACTGCGCGGCCCTCATCGTCGTCCCCGACTCGGTCGCCAACCCCCTCGCCTACTACCGCGAGAACCTCGCCAAGGGCATCGCCTTCCTCGACCACCTGACCCGCAACGGATGCCGGCGCCTCCTCTTCAGCAGCAGCGCCTCCATCTACGGGTCCGATGCCGGCGACCACTCCGTCGAGGAGACCTCGCCGATCGAGCCCCTGAGCCCGTACGCCCGTACCAAGGCCATGTTCGAGGACGTCCTCCGCGACGTCGCCCACGCCACCCCCAGCGACCTCCGGGTCATCTCCCTGCGCTACTTCAACCCCATCGGCGCGGACCCACAGCTCCGCACCGGCCTCCAGATCCGTACGCCCACCCACGCCCTCGGCAAGCTCATCGACGTCCACCACACCGGGCAGCCCTTCACCATCACCGGCACCGACTACCCGACCGTGGACGGCACCGGCATCCGCGACTACATCCACGTATGGGACCTCGCCACCGCCCACATCAAGGCCATCACCAAGTTCGACCAGGTGACCCGCACCGAGCCCTACCGCGTCATCAACCTCGGCACCGGCCAAGGCACCACCGTCCGCGAACTCGTCACCGCGTTCGAAACCGTCACGGGCACCCCGCTCCCCACCCTCGACACCGCCCGCAGGCCCGGCGACTCCGTCGGCGCCTACGCCCGCGTCGGCCTCGCCCAGGAACTCCTCGCCTGGAAGGCAGAGCACTCCATCGAGGAGGGCATCCACGACTCCCTCCGCTGGTACGCCCAGCGCGACACGGTGCTGGGGGGCTGACTACGGCTGGGGCATGGCCGGAAAGTTCGCGCGGGCCAAGCAGCTCCGGCCCCGCCGAGGGGTCATCCCCGCGCGTGCGGGGAGCAGTCGGCCGGGCTGGCCACCTCTCTCTACTACCCGGGGTCATCCCCGCATGCGCGGCGGAGCAGGAACGCCCAGGTGCCCGTGTACCAGGCGTAGCCGGGGTCATCCCCGCGCGCGGGAGCAGCTGACCGGGTTGATCGAGCAGATCACCACGATGGGGCCATCCCCGCGTGCGCGGGGAGCAGGCTCACTGACCTGCCACTTTAGGCGGGAAGACGGGCGTTCTGAAGCACTTTCGCCGAAAACGACATCTCCGGCATGTCGCATCCATAGGACAAGATCGTCTACCGCCCTTACACGGCTAGCCTCAGCCGGGCACGAAGCCGCGGCCAGCGCCGCCTCTCGGTCGCCCGGACACCGTCTCCCCTCCGACGGGGAGGCCAGAGGAGCCACCTGTAGATTCCGAGCCGCATCATCATCATCGGCAAGGCAACGGCAGCGGTCCGCGGCTGCCGTCTCGCCCCACTGCGCCGCAGCCTCCTACGGCGGACCGCAGTGCCACGCGTGTAGCCGGGACCTCTCGCCCGCCCCGCACCCGGGCGCGTACGCGGATGTCCCCGCCAGTCGTAGCCCGCATAGGCCCCGCGCAGGACACCCCATGCGCCCGGTGGGGACCGTACGCGCGTCTGCGGTACCGGGGACGGGCGGGACGCGGGATAATCGGGTTCATGGTCATGCTCTCCTCCAGCAGTGCGGCGCCCTCGGCGGCCGAGGTGCTCCACGCCCGGTACGCCGGCCGGCTGCCCGCCTCCTTGGAGAAGCTCGCTGGGCCCCGCCACGGCGTGGTCGAGCTGCCGCTGCACGTGGCCTGGTCCGGCTTGCGTTCCTACGACCTGGACCGCCCGCGCCTGCGCATGGGCCTCTACCGCACCGTCCTGGCCGAGGGGCAGCACGAGGACCTCGTCACCCTCCTGAACCACGACCTCCTCCTCGCGCAGTGGCCCGTCCTGCGCACCCTGGTCAGCCGACACCTACGCGAGGTCTGGGAAGACGCGTTCCCCGAGCTGCTCACGGCGACGGGATCCGCCGCCGCGTGAAGCTGACCGACCTGCACCGCCGGCTCCTCGCCGCCGTGATCGACATCGGCGCCCCGTACCCGCTCGTGATCACCGGCGGGTACGCCGTCCAGGCCCACGGCCTCGTCGAGCGCCTCAGCCAGGACCTCGACGTCGCCACCGAGAACCCGGCCCCGATGGCGGAGATCGTCTCCGGGCTGGAGCAGGGCCTGGCGGACCGGGGCTGGCAGGTGCGCGTGATCGCCGTGGACCCGCTGTCGGCCCGGCTGATGGTCGTCGACCCGGACACCGGGGAGGAGTGCGAGGTCGACGTCCTCAAGGAGCACTTCTGGAACCCGCCGGCCCAGACCGAGTACGGGCCGGTACTCGCCTTCGACTCCGTCATCGGTACGAAGGTCCGCGCCCTGGCCGACCGCGGAGCCGTCCGCGACTTCATCGACGTCCACGCGGCCTCCCGCCACCGAGCTCGAACGCCTCGGCGAGCGGCACGGCCGCGACGAGTTCCGACTCCAGGACCTGCGCGACCGCCTGGCCGGCGCGGACTGGGCGGACGACGACGAGTTCGCCGCGTACGGACTCACCGAGGACGAGACCGCCGAGCTGCGCACCTGGGCCCGCCGCTGGACGGACGACCTCGACCAGCGGCTGCACGAGCACAACCAAGGCCTCGAAGACGACGCCTGAGGCAGCGCTCTCGCCCCGGCCGCCGGACGATCCTGGTGGCGGGCGGAGGAGCCATCCCGCGGGCGCCGGGGCGGGCTCACCGGGCCGGCCTGCTCGTCCGGACGCAGACGTCCCCGTGAGAGCGGGGAACAGGCGAAGCCGCCGGTACTCCAAGGACACGGGGGACGAACCCGTGGCATAGCACTGCGGCATCCTCGTCCGGGCCGTCAGACCACGTTACCGACGGCTCGCCTGGACCGTCCTGGACTGTCACGGAGCGGCCTTGCCGCCTCGGTCGAGATCCGTGAGGAACTGTCGCTGGCCGTCCAGGAATCCGTCCGCGAAGAGCGAGCGGGGCGAGAAGAGTGCGGTGAGCGTGATCTTGAGGTCTGACTGCTCGATGGACTGCTTGAGCAATGAATGGGTCGCGTCCGGATAGCGCTTGACCGTCATCGCCCCGGCCGCGTCCAGCACCTCGCGGTAGACGCGCTCCGTGTCGGCGGTGTCTACGTTGATGTCATGGCCCGCGAGGACCAACAGGAGCGGTACGCCGCGCAAGGCGGGAAGGTCTTGCGTGGCGTCCGCGGTGTAGTTCTTGGAGATGAAGCCCCAGCGGTCGGCGGTCATGCCGTCCGCGTCGCCGCCCATGGCCTGGGTGTACTCCTCGAAGGTCGCGTGCCGTTCCAGCAGCCGTCGGGTGGTGTCGCTCTTGGCGATCGCCGTGCTCGTACGGGCTGCTGACGCGCCGTCGGCGCGCAGCTCGGCGAGGAGGTTGTAGCGGCCCTGCTGGAGCCAGTTGATCGCGGGCGAGACGGCGATGACGAAGCTCACGGGTGTCTTGGCGGCGACCTTGGGCAGGACCCAGCCCGCCTGGCTGGCGCCCCAGAGCCCGATCCGGTCGCCGTCGATGTCCGGGCGGGCGCGCGCCCAGGCGATGGCGGCGGCCGCCTCGTCGGCCCGGTCGTCCATGGACTGGCCGAGCCAGTTCCCGGGCGCGCCCGCCACGCCGGGCTTGTCCCAGGACAGGGAGGCGTAGCCGGCCTTGGCGTTCGCTTCCCACAGGGGCTTGTAGCCGTCGTCATGGGTGGCGTCGACGGGGCCGTCGCCGTGTACGTACACGACCAGGCCGTGGCGCTTGCGGCTGTCCTTGGGGGTGGCCAGTACTGCGTTGAGGGTGTGGCTGCCGTGGCGGATCGACACCCGCTGCTCGTCCATGGCGTAGGAGTGCTGCCACAGCACCACACCGCCGAGACCGGCGGCCACGACCAGGGCCGTGACGAGTGACCACACGGCTATGCGGAGCCCGCGCCATCGGGGCTGGATCTTTGGGTGCATGGGATCTGACCGTCTCCCTCTGGTCGGGTGAGCCAACCTGAAACTAACAGACTGAACACGACCGTCGTAAGAATGATAGTTTTGAGTTTCGGTTTGCAGCGGGAGAAGGGGGCACGGCATGGGACTGGACGCGACGGGCACCGGTACTGGCACTGGTACGGGACCGGTGACGGTCCGGCGGGGTCTTCCGCCCGGCGCCGAGCGGCGGGCGGCCGAGATGTACTGGGACGCCTTCGGCCGCAAACTCGGCCCCGCACTGAACCCGCCGGGCAAGGCGGTGCCCTTCATCGCCGCCCACCTGAACGCCGATCGCGCGGTGTGCGCGCTCCTCGACGGGCAGCTCGTCGGCCTCGCCGGCTACCAACTCGACGGCCGTGCCCTCACCGGCGGATCGGCCGCCGCCGTGCTGCGCGCGTACGGACACCTGCGCGGACTGCCCAGACTCGTGCTCCTCGCCCTGTTCGAACGCCACCCGGCCCCCGGACAGCTCGTCATGGACGGCATCGCCGTGGACCCGGCCATGCGCGGCAGTGGCGTCGGAAGCCTGCTCATCGAGGAAGTGGCCGCCGTCGCGGCGGAGCACCACTGCCGGGAGATCAGACTGGATGTCATCGACACCAATTCGCGCGCCAGGGCCCTGTACGAACGGCGCGGCTTCACGGCCGTGCGGACCGAGCGCACGCCCTACCTGCGCGGGCTGCTGGGATTCGGCACGGTGACCACCATGCGTCGCGCCGTCGCCACGAGAGGGGCAGGAGAACGGTGAGCACCACGACGGAGGACCACGTCGAAGTCCCCACCCGCATGCTCGTCCACGCCCTGATCCGCGAGGACGGCACCGTCGGCGCGGACGAGCTCTACACCGTCGCCAACACCCTGGGCATGAGCGACCAGCAGGTGCGGCTGTGCGTCAAACGCCTCGTGGCCGAGGGCCGGTTCACCCACGAGGGCCGCGGCCGCAAGGCAGAGCTGCACGCGACCGCGGACACCACGCGCGCCCTGGCTCCCAACGCGGACTTCCTCCGCCACGCGTTCCAGCAGGACGCCGGGCTCGCTCCCTGGGACGGTGTCTGGCACCTGGCCGCCTTCGCGGTGCCCGAATCGGCGCGCACGACCCGGGACGCCCTGCGCGAGACGCTCGTCCACCTCGGCGGCGCCCCGCTCCAGGGCGGACTGTACGTATGCGCCAACGCCTGGGAACCGTACGTCGAAGAGGCGGCCCACCGCCTCGGCGCCCAAAGTGCCCTCACCCTTCTCACCACGACCGACCTGCGCAAGGGCGATACCCGCGAGCCCGTCGAACTCGCCCGCCGACTGTGGCCCCTGCCGGAGATCGCCGATCGCTACCACCGCCTCAGCCGAATCGCCCGGCCCCGCCTCGCCCGGCTCACCAGCCCTGCCGGACTCTCCCCATCCGCACTCCTCACCATCGCGGTCGAGCTTGCCGCCGAACTCACCCGCGCCCTGGAACCCGACCCGCTGCTGCCGCCTCAGCTCCTGCCCCAGCCCTGGCCCGGCACCCAGGCCCGAGAGGTCGTCGCCCGGTGCTGGGCAGCCCTGCGCGAACGAGACGGCGGCGAAGCCCGCCCAGTCCTCTTCCGCCTCTACGCCGACATCACCCGACAAGCTGCGGACCGAGCCACGCGCTGAAGGCAGGAGAGAAGACAGGACGAAAGAGCAGGACAGAGGGCGTGCACTGTGACTCGTGCCGCCCGGTGCATGTTCGGGTGCACGCCGACACAGAGTGGATCGGCGCTGATCAGCTGCACTGCCAGGTGAACATCGCTCGGTCGAAGCGGCACTCGGCCAGGTCCTGGGGGCGGATGAGCCAGTACAGAACGCCGCCATCGCCCCACATCATGTCGGCAGCGTCATCGCTGTCGAACTGAGCGAGCAGCACCCAGTTGCCGATCTCCTTGTCCAGGGCCGGGTCGCCCCAAGACACATCCCCGTCCAGGACTGCTTCCGCGATCTCGATCTCCACCGGGTTCTGTATCGAGTGGGCATGACCGCCGATCTGGTGGCCTGCCTCTTCGTCGAGCGCCCACATCGCGTCGAGGAAATCCTGCGCGCAGACCGCATGGTCGTACCGGTTGCTCAGCGGAGCTCTGGGGGCGAAGGCATCACGGACCTGAGGATGCCAGGGTTCGGCCGCGGTCCTACCGGGCCGGGCAGCCAGCGGAACCCTGGGATACGGCCGGAGGCCTGCGGGCGCGTCACGCTCACTGCAGGTCTCCTCGGACGGCGTGTAGAGGACGCGTGCTCCTGCCCAACTGGCTCGATCCTCAGCCAGTACGAGGGCCTCGCCGTCGTCCAACTGACCGTCGAAGTAGAAGAAGGACAGAGTCCCCGAGGCAGGGAGCGTGATGTCCACTGCACCTGCAGGCAGCATGGCGCAGTCCACTGAGGCGATGAACGAGAGCGGCCCGTGGCCTTCCCACGACGGCCACTCCGCATCTGCCGACAGTTTCGGCAGTCCACCGATCTGGCCCACTGCCATGTCCGTGGCCGCGCCCGTCTCCAAGCGGACGGCCGGGCGGAGCAGGGCAATCCATTTCTCCGCGACCGGAGAAGGCAAGTGCTGGTGGGCAAGGGCGCTCAGGGCTTCGGCGGATCCATGTGTCATGCGCTCGATCATGCCCTGGCACACGTGGGTGGTGACTTCTTCGTCCCCACCCTGGCACTGGGTGTTGTGCGGGTGGCGGTCCTCACGGAGCAGGTAGTTGAAGCGGCGAGTATCACGGTTCGGACACCTCACCCCATGCGCACCCATGTGCCCATACGGTGACCTGATTCGCACCAGTCCTGTGGGGGTTCCGCATGTCCAACCAGTTCCCGCCGCCCGGCCAGCCCGGCCAGCAGCCCCAGCCGGGGTACGGGTACCCGCAGCCTGGACCGCCTCAGCAGCCCGGCTGGGGCTACCCGCCCCCTCCCCAGCAGCCTAAGAAGAACAGCGTCGGAAAGATCGTCGGGTTCTCGTGCCTCGGCATCGTCGGCCTCGTCGTGCTCCTCGGCATCGCCGGTGCGCTGCTCGGCGGCGAGAGCAGCCCGAAGGCGGGGAAGGAACCCGCCTCCCAGGCACCGGCCCCGGCCGCGTCGTCCGCGCCGGCCAAGGCCCCAGAGACCGCGCCGTCGGCGAAGCCCGAGAAGAAGTCCGCGGTCATCGTGGTCGCGAAGAACACGAAGTTCAAGAAGAGCATCCTGGCGGACAGCAGCGAGTACACGAGCCTGTCGGTGACGATCACCAACAACAGCTCGAAGGCGATCAGCGTGAACCCGCTGTACTTCGCGATCACCGACACCAACGGCACCAAGCACGTGGCCGAGCTGGCGGTCGACGAGAACCAGATCGACACCGTCGAGCTGGCGCCGGGCGAGAATATCACCGGCGTCATCACCGGCAAGGGTGTTTTCACGGCGAAGACGGTCACGTACACCGACGGACTGATCGGGGACAGCGTCCGCGCCGACGTGTCCTGACCGCTCCGCCTACTGCTGCGCCCCGCCTCCCGCCGTACGAGAGGTGGGGCGCAGCTGTGTTCAGGCTGCGACCACGCCCGTCTCCGTCCACAGCGTCCCCCTCAGCCCGTGCAGCCCGTGCAGCGCGCACAGGGTCACGCCGGCCCCTGACCCAGGAGGCCGGTGCCCTCCGCAACATGCCCGCCGTCAGCTGCCGGAGAGGCGGGAACCGCGGTCGTCCTCGCCTGCGACCAGCGCGCGCCGGGGGCGCAGCAGCGCGGCCGGAGCAGTGTCAGCAGCAGGAGCGGCACCCGCGGGTCCGGGCGCAGCCTCCTTCGGGCCGACGCTCAAGGCTGCGGCTCGTTCCTCGGCCTCGCGGGCATGCCGTACGGGGGCCGCAGCGCGCATCTCCTCGCGCAGGGCCGCCTCCCGGCGCATCGCGGTCGCGCGCTCGTGGTGCCGTACGGCCGTGCCGCGCTGCGCCGACGCTTCGGTACGCAGTTGCCGGGCGTCTTCGGCGATCCCGGCGTCCGCACGGGCGGCCAGCACCGGGACGCGCTGCCGCATCGCCTCCAGGACGGCCGCCAACTCCTGCGCGTCCCTGGGCGGGACCCAGCTCCCGCCCGGCGCGAGCAGGGAGGCGTGAGGGTGCGCGGCGAGGGTCCGACCGGCCTCGTGCAGCGCCTCGGCCGAGGCACCCGATGCCCGGGCGGCCTCCGCGACCGCGGCCTCGTACTGCTGTTGGTAGTGGGCGGTGAGCGCGAGGGTTTCCCTCCTGCTGGTGCCGGCCAGGCGGAGCGCGAGCCGGCCCTTCTGCCCGGACGCCTCGATGCGCTCGCGGATGCGGCGTACGGACTCCGCGTGCCGCCGCGCCGCCATGGCGCGGCCGGCCTCCTCCCGCGCCAGGTCGGCCCGGGCCGAGGCCGCGGCGAGTACCTCGTACGCGGCCATGGCGAAGGCCCCGCCCGGGGTGGGGACGCCATCCAGCTTCCCCAGCTGCTTCGCAGCCCGGTGCTCGCAGGAGTCCGCGAGCTGCTCGGCCCGCTGCGCCGCCGCGCGCTCGTCGGCCTGCCGGGCCATCAGGTACTGCGCGGAGAGGTGACCGTACGGACGCTCGCGCCAGGAGGCGTAAGCCGGTTCCTGCGCGGGGGCCGGGATCCGGGTGAGCTCGTCGGTGACCATGACGTCGCCGGTGTCCGCCCGCAGGACGCGCCCGTACGCGGCGACCGCGCGCTCCAGGCGTTCGGCGCCCGAGCGGACCGGCCCGAGGGCGGCGCGAGTGGGGTGGTCCTCCAGCTCGTCCAGCGGGAGGTGGAGGTGGCTCTCCCGGCGGGCTCGGGACAGGGCCGGGTAGAGGGTGCGGGAGTCGGCGTGCAGTCCGTAGGCGATGGCGACTTCGGCCGTCAGACCCTGAGCGGAGGCGACCGTCATCGCGTACGCGTGGGTGAGACGGCCCTCGGCGATGTCGCGGACGGACATCCAGGCCTCGTGCGTGGCGAACCCGCCGGCCACCCGGCCGGGCCTGCGCCACTGGACCCGTACGCCCCTGCGCTCGTCCAGCGCCAGGACCACACCGCGGAACCCGTTGAGGACGTCGACCGCGGACGCGTCGCGCCGGCTGCGGTAGTCGTTGCGGCGGATGTGGACCAGGTCCCCGGGGGCGAAAGCGATCCGCTCCCCGGCGGGTCCGGCCCCGCCCGCGACCGCGTACGTACGCCCCTGCGCCAGTTCCCCGGAGGCTACGAGGGCTGCCCGGGCCCCGGCGTTGAGGGCGGCGACGTCCGCGCGGCGGGCGGCGAGCAGCAGGAGCTCGGCGACCTGACCGTGCGGGTCGCCCGCCCACCGGCTCCGGGCTTCGTTCCAGGTGCCGAGCATCGCGGTCAGTGCCCCGGCGGCGGTGTCCTCGACGTGCACGCGGCCGTGCGCGGCGAAGGCGGCGAGCGCGCTCGTACGGGCTCCGGTCCGCCAGTCCTGGAGCGCGGCCCGCTCCACGACGTCGCGCTGGCGGCGGTTCTCGGTGAGCTCCAGGCCGTCGACGAGCTGGTGGATCCGGGCGAAGCCGCCGCCGATGCCGACCGCGCGCAGCTGGAGCGGGTCGCCGACGGCGACGACCTTGGTGCCGGTGGTGGCGGCGTGCCGCAGCAGGGCGGCGAGCGCGCGGTCGTCGACCATCGCGGCCTCGTCGACGACGAGTACGCCAACCCCGTCCAGGCCCCGGCTGTGGCCACGGCCGTGGCCCCGGCCCCCGCCGAGCTCCCGGGTCCAGGCGGCGACGGTCCGGGACTCGATGCCCGCCTCGGCGGCCAGGTTCGCGGCGGCGACCGCGGCCGTGGAGGCTCCGACGACGCGCAGCCCCGCGGCCTCCCACCCGGTCCGGGCGGCCTGCATGAGGGTGGTCTTGCCCGCGCCGGCCACGCCGATGACGGCGTCGACCGCGTGCCCGGCGGTCAACAGCCGCATCAGCACGGCACGCTGCTCGGCGCTGAAGACGAAGGGACGGCCCTCGGAGGAGTTGGCGACTTCGACCGCCGCGAGCGTCATCTCGGCGGCCTCGCCGGTGAGCCGGGCCAGGCCCCGGTCCAGTCCGGCCGTGGCGCACTCGATCACCGCCTGCTCGGCGGCCACGACGGTGGTGTGCGTGTACCGCTGGCGGTGGGTGTGGTGCCCGCGGTTGGAATCCGCCAGCCGGACCGCGTGCCCGCCCACGGCGAGGACCTCGTCCGTGAGCGCCGTCAGCTCCGCGACCGACCGGAGCCGCGGCAGCGTCTTGGCGACGGCAGCCAGCACGTGCGTGTGCGAGACGGCCTTGCGCGAAGCGGTGAGCCCGCGCTCGGCATCCCAGACCTGAGCCGCGATCTCCTCGGGCCCCGGCATCCGGGGACCACCGGCCTCGGCCGGCGGCACGGGTCCGCCCCACCCGGGCAGCGCGGCCGCGACCATGGCATCGACCGCACGCCCGCCACCACCGAGCAGTGCAGCGGCCCGCGTACGCCAGGCCTCCCGCGGCACACCCGGACCGGCGTCCTCCTTGGCCTCCGCGCTCCTGCGGGCCGCCGTCTTCTGCCGCTCGCGCGAGGCGCCTGCCCCCGCCAGCTCCACGACCTGCCGGTGCCTGCGCGAGAAGGCCTCCCGCACGCTGCCCTCGATCCCGGCCAGCTCCCACGCCCCGGTCCGTTCCGACCGCGCGAACGTGGCCCCGTACGACTCCTCCAGGCGCGCCCGCAGCCGCCCCTCGGCGATCTCGTTGACGAGGTGCGCATAACGGTGCAGGTCCTCGCCACCGCCCGCGATCGTGCGCCACTTGCCGTCCGCGCACTTCGCCAAGTGCGCGACGTTCACATGCACATGCAGGTGCGGATCGCCGGGCGAACCGTCCACCGGACGCGCGGAACGGTGCAGCGTCGTCCAGCCGATCAGCCCAGACGTCTCGACCCGCTCGGCCCTCTGCCCGTCCCCGTGGTGCCCGGCCATCCCGTACGCCGCCCACTGCTCCAGCGCCGTGACGGCCTCGCCTACGGAGGCCAGCCAGTCCTCCTCGATCCGCCGGGCGAGCTCCGCCCCGGCCAACCCGTAGCCCGCCGAAACGCTCTTCGGGAGATCGAGGGTGATGTCCACACCGCGCAGCCCGACATCGACGCGGTGCCGCATCCACCTCCGCGCCTCGGCCACCGCGTCGGCCCCGTACAGCCCGTCCAGGTCCAACCCCGCGGCCGCGGCCAACTGCTCGGCATCGGCCAGCGGCAGCAGGTGCGCCTCGCCGTCCCGCAGGATCCCGCGCTCGGCACGGGCGAACCTCTTCGCGAGCGCGGGCCGGCCCAGGTACTCCGCAACCGTCCTTCCGGCCCCGGCGGCCGCCTCGCCCAGTGCGTCGACGAGCATCCGCGCGGCGACCTTCCCGCGCGGATCGAGCGCCTTCTTCCGTACGACGAGCTGCTCCCCGGTACGCCAGTCCCGCCCGTCCATCAGCGCGTGCGCGGCAACGGCATCCACCCGCTCCCCGGCCACCAGCCCGAGCTCCCCGAGCCCGCCACCGATCCACCGCAGCGTGCTCTCGCCGGCGAGCCGGTACTCGACCTGGGCATCCTCAGCCCGGTCGCATCCGCAGTCTTCGCTGAGTCGGTAATCGACCTGCTCGGGGGCGTAGATGGGCGTCGCGTAACCCACCTGGCCACCCCCTCTCGTGCTTCAGCTCCAGCCTGCTCATGATCGTGTATCAAAGATACCTGGAGTGCTAACGAGATTGGCAGGAATCCTCTCCAACACTCGGCAGGTCCTGGACTTTTGTCCGCGGACAAAAGTCCAGGACGACAGTTGTCGTCTGCCGTCAGAACGTCAGTGGGTTCTGCCACTGGATGTCAGGAGCTCTGCCATGAGTTCTGTCGGTAGGCAGTGGTGTCGTCGCAGTCCGTAAAGCGGAGGCTGTACAGGACGTCGTCGGACAGGGTGAGGCCCAGTGGTTCGATGACGCCATTCCGGACTGCCTGGCGGGATTCGGTCATCGAAGGCTGTTCCTATGGCCCCCGTCCGCATAGGCGGCGATGTTGTAGTCGTACACGTCGCACTTGGTGACGTGTACGGCGAAGGCAGGGGGAGAAGATCCGATGGACACCCGGGATGTCATACGCCTAGTGGGACGCCGGGCCGCGCTGCGGTACGGGCTGGCCGGATTCGCGGCCGCCACAATGGCCGCCTGCTCGCGTAGCGGCGACTCCACCAGCATCAAGTTCCAGACCCTGGATGCGTTCCTCCAAGGAAGTTGGGACTTCGAGGCAGAGACTGGCGACAGGGCCAAAATCACGGTGTCGCAAGGCGGGAGCTGGGTGGTGACAGGAGGCGAGGTGGACAACCCGTGGTCAGAGGAAGGCACGTGGTCCCTCTCTGCTGGCAACCTCTCGATGGCCATCAAGCGGCGCAAGCCCTACGTAGTCCACGACGTGCCCAAGGATGTGGAGAAGGTGCTGGCAGGCTCGTACACCATCTCGGGCGGCCAAGACGAGGGCTACCGCAGAATGCAGATCAGCTACAGCAAGGACAAGGTGGTGCTGACGTTCCCCGACTACGTGGCGAGAGGGCGGACTCGGGTGGTCACCTGCACCAGGGCCCCCGAGGCTCCCTGACGAATCCTTCTCCCGTGAGGGCGGGGAGCGCGACGGCCGCCCTCATCCGTACGACCTGCTGACGCCTCCGGTGGCAGGTCACTGACGCTCGCGTGGCAGACGACAGACGCTCGCCCGTGCGTCCCGGAATCGGTCGATTCCGGGACGGCCGCCCGCTGCGGCGGCCGGAGCGCGGGAGGCGTCCCGAAACCGGCGGGCGCGACGGAGAAGCGGGATGGGTATTCGGGACGGCCGCATCGAGCGGCCGGACGGGAGGGGAACACGTGAGCGGCGACCTTGACGAGACCGCCCGCGCAGAGCTCGTCGAGCGCGAACCGTGTCCGCGCTGCGGGGCGGCACCCGGATCGGCGTGCTGAGCCAACTCCGGCGTCGTCGCCGTCGACTACCACACCGGCCGGTACGCGAAGATCCCCGGGCTGAAGTCCGGTCCCGCGATCCGCATCCCAGCCGCCCGCGGCCCGGGCAGGCCCTGGCAGCCGGGCCCCGAGCCCGACCCGGGCCTGCTCGCCGCGCTGGAGCGCACCGGCGACCGCGTTGGCTACGCCCGCGTCTCCAGCAAGGGCCAGGACCTCGCCGGGCAGGTCCGCGCTGAAAGAAGCCGAGTGCGTACGCATCTACGTCGAGAAGGTCGGCACCCGGGAGAAGATCCGACCCGAGTACAACGCCGCCCTCGCCGACCTCCGGCCGGCCGACACCCTGACCGTCACCATGCTCGACCGCCTCGGCCGCAACATGATCGAGCTCATCACCAGCGCGCAGGACCTCGCCGAACGCGGCCACCGCCGACCCTCACGGCGCGGACAGGGTCCTCTCCGTCGTGTTCGCCGCGATGGCAGAGGTCGAGCGGGAGTTCATCCACGAGCGGACCCTGGTCGGCCTGAACCCACCGCGGCAAACGGCAAGCACGGCGGCCGCCCGCCGGCCGTCGACGGCGACATGCTTGCCGTCGCCCTGCGCCGCCGCGACGCGAAGGAGTCCGTCACCGCCATCGCCGGGCACCTCGGGGTCGGCCGCTCCACCCTCTACCGCACCTTCGCCGCGGACGACGAAGCCATCGCCACCGGCCGGGAACCGGCGGGGTGACCCACAGACGTTTTCAGCCTGAACGTCGAGCTGACCTGCTGGCGGCAGCCTCGCTGGTTGAGGGCACGGGTCAGGTCGCGGTTCGCCGCCCGCGCCGCGAACCGCCGACTGTCCGACAGCCGCTCCACCCATCATGCAACCATCGACTCGTCCAGAGCCTCACGCGCGAGAGGAACCAAGCGCCGCCGTATGTCCTCCACGAGAAAGCCGGTTTCCTCAGCTGAGGAGCGATAGCGGTCCTTCTGCTCATCAGTCAGCGGCCCCTTGCTCAGTTCCATCAGGTACTGAATGGGCGGGTGGATGTGCCGATCCACGGCCTCCGCGTACTCGGCGGCAGTCAGCGCCACACCAGCGGGTCCTTCGAGCTCAACCGTGGTCGCAGCCTGTCGAGTCGCCCGTACCGCGTCGATGGCTGCACCACGCCATGTGTCATAGCGATGCTGGTCGTAGGGCTCCAGCGTCAGCCGTGCCAGTTGCCAGATGGCCCCCTGTGCTTCATGCGCCGCATCCATCAAGCCCTGGTAGGCGGCTTGTCGGCGATCCCGGCGCCATTTCTGGTGCTCGGCCCGTAGTTCACGAAGCTGAGTGCGATCCTGTGCGGCCTCTTGTCGTATCTGCTGCCGTTCCAGAGCCTCATTCTTCCGCCGCTCAGTCCGAGCGGTCACAAACGCCGTCAGTCCGCTGCCCAGCAGCGTGCCCATGATCGCGATGGCCGTGGTCATCCAGGTGCTCGTCACAGGCAGACATTGTGATGCACGCTCTCGAACCCGCACCTCGCCCCGCAGATCACACTGCACGCCAACAACAAACCCTGAGAGCAAGCCCGATACTTACACGGCACCTGTCACGCAGAACCAGCCAACAGCTCCATCCTGCTGACCAGGCACAACCTGGAACCAGCGCGAATCCCTACGCATCAGTAGCCGTACAGAAGGACCCCCTCGCGCTCCCCCTGATCGCGCAGGTGCCGCTTGGGGTCGCCCGCTACAACCGTGACGGTAGCTTCGCGGTGCGGGGTGCCAACCGACCCTTCACGCTGGTCGTGATCACCGGCTCAATCGCCGGGGCCGTGCTGGGCGGGCTGCGGCTCGGGGTGTTTTCGGACCTGGTGCTCATCCCCGCACTGACCGTGATCCTGCTCGTCCCCGCGGTCGAGCTCGCCCGTCACACGTGACTCGGCCAACACGAACTACCGATAGCCCTCCCACTGACAAAAGCCTGCGCCGTACTGACATCCACTCTGCGCACGACTTTTGTCCGCGGACAAAAGTCCAGGACGACAGAGGAACGTCAGTGGCTGACGACAGGAAGTGTTAGTGCTCGGCGACATGGCGGATGTCAGTAGGGATTGACGTCGTCGGTGTCGATGGCGCGGAGGCTGTACCGGACGTCATCGGCCAGGGTGGTGTCGCCATCGGTGGTGACTGTGAGGTATCCGGCATCGATGAGGCCGGCGACGGCGTGGGCCCAGGGTCCGTCCTCGTCGCCCTCGCGCGGACGAGCCGTCAGCGGATGGATGTCTTCCGGCCCGTGCCGGATGAGAGACCGAGACGGTCAGGACACCGCCGGGCCCCAGGCGGCGGGAAATGGCAGCGAGCAGAAGCTCGGGGGCGACGAGGCCGACGGCGCCTGAAGACGGAGTAGATCCCCATCGAGACGCAACCAGTTGCTGACTGTGCCTGACCGCTTCAGCTGAAGCGGTCAGGTTGACTTGGGGATCGCTTCTCCAGTTCGGCGGCAGCTACGCCGTGGAGGCGGGTCGCTACACGGCCGAACATTCGAGGATGCGGCCGTCGCTGGTGCCGATGAGGAACCGGCCGGTGGCTGTGACTGTGAGAGCGGTCGGTACGGCGGAGACCGAACCGACGGTGAGGTACTGGCGCCAGCGCACCGTGCCGTCACCCAGGTCGAGCGCAACCACCTCGCCATCGTCGTACCCGATGTAGACGGTGGCCGCGTCAGCGTCCAGTGCGGTGGCTTTCCGGTCGGTACGGAACACCCACCGCGGGCGGCCGTCGGTCGTCTCGCGCCGGACGACGAACGACCCGCCGGGCTGGAGCCCTTGGCCGTGGTACACGGTTCCGGCGTGGACCAGGGTTCCGTCCTCGACCTCGACCCCCGGACCGCCGAAATGTGTCTCCCCAGGCTCCCAGGAGTACCGGAACATCCGCCGGGCCGACTGAGCGAGGGGTACGACCGGCCTCGCGGTCGCGGGCCCTTGCAGGTCCATGGCCGCGGCCCAAGACTCGCCTTCGTAGGAGTTCGGCTGACCCGAGGGCCGGAGGACCGACCGGAAGTAGATGCGGCGTCCACCCCGGATGGGGAGCCGACTGCGGTCACTACCGCGCCCATCCGGCGACAAGGCCGGCCGCCCGTCAGCACAGCGCACCAGCGAGACGAACGACGACGGGACGATGCTGTCGAGTTGTTCCCCGTCCACGAGGGAGAGCAGGACGACCGACTGCGGGACGGAGTCGCGCGCACCGCGGCGGCGTATGAGCCCGACCCACGCGGATGCTTCATCCGTGGCGATGGCGATCTCGCGCCCGCCCTCCTCGTCCGGAACCATCCACGACCGCTCCCCCGAGGGCAGCCAGGATTCCAGCTGCGCTCCGTCGAGCGTGGCCAGGATCCGGCCGTCCGAAAGCGCTTCGACCGCACGGACATTGCGGCGTTCACCAAACAGCGACCTGGCGCAACCACGGCGGGCCCCAGGGGGCGCCTTGAGCGGTGGCCATGCTCTATCGAACCGGACCGCACTCATCGACCAACACAGGCGGCTCCGACAGGAACACGTCCGGCTCAACGGGCCCATAAGCAACATTGAGCGTGTCGAGCCAGTACGACCAGTCCCCGCGCCCGATGCCACTGAACCGGTAGTTCAACTGCCAGCGGACCCACTGGCCCGGGCTCAGGCGCACTGCTGGTGGCCTGCGCGACCGGGACGGCATACCGTACACGCGCTCCTCACGCGCCAGCACCCGCAGCCGGTCGCCCTCGTCGCGCAAGTCGACCCCGCCTTCGCCAAGGTCCTTCATCGACTCATGTGGGACGAAGCCGTCCCACTCCGACATCTCAACGAAGTGCGCGAACGAAGGCGGCACCTGCGATACCGGGAAGCCAGTCGGCACCGCGTTCCTGCGGGCAGCAGCGTCCCCGCCCCGGGAAAGCTTCGTCCAGGACGTCCTGACCCACTGCACCGTGATCTCCACTGCAACCGCCTTTCGCCCACTACGGTGAGCTCACCCTGACAGTCATCCCGTTACGACACGGCCGGCCGATCTCGGTTCCTAGCAACATTGCGCAGGGAACACCGGGCCAAACCGCTCTCGGTTCGCGCCTACAAGCGCTCTCCGACTTCACCTACGCAGCCACGCCCGGCCTTCTACGGGAGCCCGTGACCACGTTTTGTCCGTGGACTTTTGTCCGCGGACAAAAGTCCGGGCCGCTTTGCCCGGGCTCTACTAGGGACACGGCAGGAACCATCCCCGTGTGCGCGGGAGTACCCGTGACGCTTTCGTGAGTTGCCCTCGCTCGGCGCGGTGATCCCCGCGTGCGCAGGGAGCAGGACGACGGGTCTGATCGGGTCGTCCCCCTTGTGGGGTCATCCCCGCCTGCGCGGGGAGCAGTGCACCACGGCTGGCACGCCCTATAAGGCGGAGGGGCCATCCCCACATGCGCGGGGAGCAGTAGGTGCCGACCGCGACCAGCCCGGCCCAGCAGGGATCATCATCGCGTGCGCGGTGAGCAGGATCGGGAGACGAACCGCACGTCGCCGTGCAGGGGTCATCCCTGCGTGCGCGGGGAGCAGGCCCGCATCAGCCACGGCGTCCTACGCGGCCTGGGGTCATCCCCGCTTGCGCGGGGAGCAGGGCGCCGCCCCGTGGGGTGCGGTGGTTTCCGGGGGATCATCCCCGCGTACGCCGGGAGCAGGCATTCAGAAGCCCCTGCGCCATCGCCATGCCGGGGCCATCCCCGCGTGCGCGGGAGCAGAGGTGGTGCAGGGCGACCGATCGGTCCTGGATGGGGTCATCCCCGCGTGCGCAGGGAGCGGACTGACTGACCTGGCACGCTACAGCGGACAGAGGCCCATTTTCATCGCTTCTCAAGATTCGGGCATCCAAGACATTAAGGATGCTCCACTCCCTGATGGCCGCAGTCGCGCCATCCAGACTCCGACTGTGCAGCGAGCAGCTCGCCCTCAGCCAGGACGGCCCCGTGACGAGTTCCAGCCATCGGCCCGAGGTCCCTCACCAGCGTCCGTCCGTGCCCACCTGCTCCGCGACGGGCCCAGAGTCGGCCGAAGTTGCTGCGGGGAAGGACGGGAGGAGCCCCTGGGGAGGGCGCCGTACGGGAGCCAGCGCTTGAAACTCGGTTACCGCGCGTGCGTGCCTGCCTGTCGTCCGTCTTGCCCGGGGCACGCCAGTCCTCGACCTTTGTCCGCGGACAAAGGTCGAGGACTGGCGTCGGCTTTGTCCGCGGGACTCCTTCGGCGGCGGGTGACGGGGCTCTCTGTTCGGGAGAGGGGCTGTGGAGCTGTGGGCCGGGGCGTTACGGTCGCAGCGTCGGGTGATGAACGAGCGAGGGGACGGCGGATGTTGACGGAGGCATTGACCGCGCTGGCAGCGGTGGGGGGCACCGCGGTGGTGCAGGCCGCGGGAACCAGTGCCTGGCAGGGGCTGCGGCAGGTAGTGGCCGGGTGGTTCGGTCACGAGGACGAGGAGCGCGTACGCATCGCGCTGGACCGTAGTGCGCAGGCACTGGTCACTGCCGACGGGGCCGAGGCGGACGTCGTGCGCCGCGGCGAACAGGCCGCGTGGCAGGCACGTTTCGAAGCGGCCCTCACTGCGCTCGGTGAGCACGAGCGGAGGTCTGCCGCCGAGGCACTGCGCGCCCTGCTCGACACACACGCGCCTGCTCGGGCCGGCGGGGTGTCCTCGACGGGCGACGGACTCGCGGTCGGCGGTGACGTCGAGATCCGGGCCGACCACGGCTCTGTGGCCGCCCTGCGCATCGGGAACGTCTCGATGGGAAACCCTCCGCAGCCGGGCCCGCCCCAGGGCTGAGCGCGCCCGGCGCCGCCCCAGCCCCACCCGCAACCGCCCGGACCTCTATCACCGCCTCCGGGGGTGGCCTCGCGGTCGGGTACGCCGACCAGGTCAACTACTACGTCCTGACGACGCCGGGGTCCGGCGATGTCGCCCCCGGGCACGACGTACTGCTGGCTTCGTATCTGCGTGCCGCCGCGCGCAGTGCCGGCCGGCACCCCTACCCCGGCCTTGCCGAGGGCCCCGGCCCGTTCCCGCTCACCGAGGTCTACGTGCGCCAGCTCGCCGAGGACCAGCGGGCCGGCGCTCCGGACCTGGGCGGCGATCCCGACGCGCGTGCGCCGGGCGACGTGCCTGGTGACGTGCCTGGTGACGTGCCTGGTGACGTGCCCGGTGACGTGCCCGGCTCGGCCAGCGAACGGGTGCCCGCCGAGATCGTGTTCACCGGGGCCGACCGCATCCGGCTGCTCCTGGCCACAGCGGGTGGCGGCAAGTCCGTACTGCTGCGCCGCCATCTCTCCGACAGGGCCGCCCTCCTGCTGGCGGGCGGGGAGCACAATCCGTCGGATCAATCCGTCCCGGTCCTGATCCGCGCGACCACCCTGGCCACCGAGCCCCTCCTGGCCAAGGCCCTCGTATCCGCTGTCATCGAGGAACTCCGCCCGTACGGACTGCGCGAGGCACCGACCGCGGACTTCTTCACCCGGCCGCCGGCCTCCGGCACACCCTGGTTGATCATGGTCGACGGCCTCGACGAGGTCTCCGACCGCGCCACCCGTGTCGCCCTGCTGGAGCGCCTGGCCCTGGAGGGCGGCGAGGAGCCGTCGACGTACCGCTTCGTCGTCGCGACCCGCCCCCTGCCCGACGGCGAGCTGGCCCGGCTGGGACCCGGCGTCGGACGCTTCGAGCTCCTGCCCTTCACCGAGGACGACCTGGATACCTACGCCCTACGGTGCTTCCGCCGACTGCCCGAACGCCGTCTGCACGCCCGTCGCTTCACCGCAGGACTGAAGGCATCAGGTCTGCACGAGCTGGCCCGCACCCCGCTGATGGCTTCCATGCTGTCTCCGCTGTACGCGGCGAACCCGGCTCGGTCCCTGCCCGAGGGACGCACCGGGGCCTACCGGTCCTTCGTCGAGCTGCTCTACGAGCAGAACACCCACAAGAGCATCCGCGCCACCCACGCCGAGGCGATCCGTGTCCTCACCGAGCGGCACCAGATCCCCCGCGACCAGCAGGCGGCCGAGCAGGCCGCGCGCCTGGTCCGTGACGAACTGCCTGAGCTCATAGACCACGTGGCACACGAAAGGCTCAACGGGAACACCGCCCCGGTCATCGAGATCCTCGCCGCCCATCTGCACGTCCAGCGCCCGGAGAAGGTCAGGCCCGCGCTCTGGAACGCGTTCCTGGGTGATCTCCTGCGGCCCACCGGCCTCCTGGCCGAGCGTGCGGGAGACTTCCACTTCCTCCACCACACCCTGCTCGAGTACCACGCCGCCCGGCACGCCACCCGCGACGTCCGGGCCCGCGCCGAGCTGTTCGCGCGGCTGTTCCCCCGCCGGCCCGTCCCCGCCGGAGACGACGGGGCCGAAGGCGCCGTGGCCCCCTCCCACGTACCCGCGCCGTCCGTCCGGCGTCCCGCCGTCGACCCGTCCTACCTGGGCTTCCTCCTGCACGGGCTCCTCGCCCCCGGCGACCACATCGCGACCAATACCGTGCGGGTCCTGGACGAACTGGCCGCTCGCAACCCGGTTGCCGCCGTACGACTCTTCTCCCAGCAGACCATGCTGCGGACCGGTCTGCCCGATGACGTCACGGCCCGTCATTGCGCAGCCCTTTCACGGAACAAGGAGCTGGCCGGCTACCGGATCGTGGCCGCCTTGTGCCTGGCCATGGTCACCGGGCACCGGCCGGAGGGCGCCGAGCTGCTCACCGGGCTCGTCGACGACACCGCCCTGACGTTCGAGAACCGGGTACGGGCGGCCGAGCAACTGGCGCGATTGAAGGACTACAGGCCCGCGGCCGCGGGCCTCCTGCTCCGCCTGGCAGGCGACAGCGCGCTTCCTCACAAGGACCGCCTGAAGGCCGGACGGGCCCTCGGCGGACTGACCGAGTACCGGCACGAGGCCGTCGCGCTGTTCACCTCTCTCCTCGATCTCGACCCTCTCCCCCTCTACGGCGATTTCTACGAGCGCATGGACTACGCAACGCTCCTGGCCGGCTGGGGCGAAGAACGGGGCACGAGGCTGCTCTTGCGCCTGACCGAGAACAGGGCCCTGTCCGTTCGCCGCCGTGCGAGGGCCGCCCACGGCCTGGCCTGGCTCGACGACGAACGCGTGGCCGGGCCGCTCGCCGCGATGTCGGTGTACGACGACCCCGAGGACGACATCTACGGTCCCGTGCTGGCGGCCCGCGCCCTCGCCCGGCTATCCAGGCACCGTGAGGAGGGCGCCCGGGCCCTGGCCAGGATCGCCAGTGACCCCGATGCCTGGGACAGCGCCGCCCGTGTGGATGCCGCCGAATTCCTGGCCGAGGTGGACGGGCACCGCGGCGAGGCCGTCGAACTCCTCACCCGCCTCGCCCAAGCCGGCCCCACCACGACACGCGCCGCCAAGGCACTCGCCAGACTCCGCAACCGCCGCCCGACCGCGTGAACCCCGGGCCGCTACCGCCCGAACTGGGCTGGAGGACGGAACGCTCCAGCTCCTTCAGTACGGGAGGCCCTGGGCCACGTTTTGTCCGTGGACTTTTGTCCGCGGACAAAAGTCCACGGCCGCCGTGCTTGCTGCCCTTCTCGGGACACGGCAAAAGACATCCCCGCGTACGCGGGGACCCGACATCACCGGCCGCGCCGAACAGCATCTGCGCGGGGCCATCCCCACTTACACGGGGAACAGAGCCGGCCTGCGCCTTCTGACGCCGTGTAGGCGGAGTCATCCCCGCGTGCGCGGGGAGCAGCAGATCACCTCGGGTGGAGCCCGCCCTGTCCTGGGGTCATCCCCGCGTGCGCGGGTAGCAGGCGTTTACGGTGAGCTTCCTCCAACGGGGCCGGGGGTCATCCCGGCGTGCGCGGGGAGCAGAGTTCCGTGGACGTGCCGAGCGGGGTGCCCGTGGGGTCATCCCCGCGTGCGCAGGGAGCAGTTCACCCAAACTCCGCCGAAGGACAGTTCGGCGGGCTCATCCCCGCGTGCGCGGGGAGCAGACCATCGGCTGGATCGGCTGGGCCGCCTTCACGGGGTCATCCCCGCGTGCGCGGGGAGCAGACCTCCGTCGGGTGGTTGGTCGCGTCGTACGCGGGGTCATCCCCGCGTGCGCGGGGAGCAGACTGCCTGACCTGGCACGTTACAGCGACCGCGGGCCCATTTTCATCACTTCCCAAGATTCGGGCATGCAAGGCATTCAGGAGATTCCACTCCCAGGCGGGCCGCAGTCAGGCGCTCTCCCGACGCCGGCTGTTGCAGAAGCCAGCTCGGCCTCAGCCAAGGGACGGCCCCGTGCCGAGGGCCGCCCGTTGATGGGGATCTCGGAAAACGGCCAGAGCTACTCACGGTTCCCCGCTCCGTCCGGCCTTCAACTGAGTGGGGAGTCTCAGGGTTCTGACCGCGCTTCCGTGACAACTGCGCCAGAAAGAAGGCCCATGTCCAGGGCGGGCAGCCAGCCTGAGCGTCTCCCAACTCGACGCCATGGCCTGCTGCGGGCCTGTCACTGCTCCTGGTAAGCTCATCGATCTCGATCCGCAGCCTTGGTTCTGCGTCCACACGGCACGGTAGAAGCCGTCCGCGCCCGAGCCAGGTGCAAGATCCACGCTCACGCGTCGAAAGGTCTTGCTGTGAAAGAGATCGGGCAGAACGAGACGGTGCCGAATACCGAAGGCGTCTATCTGCTGACCGCCGTCAGCCCGCGTAAGGACGAAGGCAACAGCCCGACCGGGATTGTCGGCCGGTGCCTGGCACGACAACTGTTGACCTCGGGCCGGCATGTGCGGGTGATCGCCGAGCCGGACCAGTGCGGCGGCTGGCCTGACACGGTCGAAGTGGTCGAAGGCTCCATCACCCGGCCGCTGGAGTGCTCCCGAGCCTTCGACGGTATCGAGGCCGCTTTCCTTGCCGGCGCCCTTCCGTCCACGGTCCAGGACGCCCTGACCCTGATGCGGAACGCCGCCGCGAGGAAGATCGTCCTGTTGTCGTCTCATGGACCGGAATATGAGGAGGCGAATCCGCCGGAGACCTGGTTCTGGCTGGCGATCGAGAAGGCGGTGGAACACTCGGACATCGTCTGGACGCACATCCGGCCGTCGGCTGTGATGGGCGCCGTCATCGAGGGGACCTATCCGGCGACAGGGTCAGACTGGCCTGACACCGTCCGCGCCGACGGGGTGGTCCGTGAGGCTTTCCTCAACCAGGGCCACTACCCATTCATCCACGAGGAGGACCTCGCCGCCGTAGCGGCTGCGGCCCTGACCAGCGACGACTACGCTGGGACGGTCATCGAGGCGGTGGGCCCGCCGCTGAGCACGCGTTCACGCATACGGAGCATCGCCGCCGCTCTCAGCCGCGACATCGATACCGTTGAGCTGACGCCAGACGAGAGCCGGACGATCTGGCAGCATCTTGGCTGGCCTGGCGGTGCGATCGACGTGACGCTGTACGCCCTTGAAGAGTACGGCGCCCGATTCGCCGAACTCGCTCAGTGGACAGCCGACCAGCAGCCGTCCGTGCAGGACATCACTGGCCGTCCGCTGCGCACCTACGACGACTGGGTATGCGAGAACATCGACTCATTTCGCTGACCTCGGCACGTCGCAATAGCCGTCTGCGGGGGCCTTCGGACCCTGGTCGACTTCTCGCGAAGACCCGGCAAGGTCAGCGGGTCCCCCGTTACCCTCCGGGCCACCTCAAGCGTTCAGCCCGGCCAAGTGGCACGGGCGCGCCTCATTCGCTCCGCCAAGAGCCGCATCGTTCTTCAGCCGTAGTCATCACGGAAGCACGGTCAGAACCAGTCTCAGCGAGCATCACGAGCATCGTGGGCCGGGGCCGCCCGCTCGTGCAGTGTGCGGGCCTGCCGGCCGGGCAAGGGCGCCTGCGGCGGCGCTGCGCGCTGGCCGTCGGCCACCCTGGACAGTCCGTCCCGCCCCTGGACCTGGCCGTCTATCGGGCGGCCCCTCCTGAGCGGCGTCCGTCCGCAGCTCAGTGCGCCGCAGGCTGGGGAATCTCGTGAGCAGGTGTGGGGAGCGCCCGAGCACGGGGTGGGGAAATCCAGGGAGCCTCATCACCGTCAGTCGGAGACCTCACCGGCACCAGTCCGTGCCCACCTGCTCCGCGACGGGCCCGGGGTCGGCCGGAGTTGCTGCGTCAGGAGACGGGAGGAGTTCCGTGGGGAGGGTCGGTACGGGGAGCCAGCGCTTGAGTCCGCGGTGGCTGGCGCCCGCCATGAGGACGAGCAGGCCCCAGGTCAGCGGCTCCGGCAGGTTGAGGAGGGACAGCAGCTTGCCGACCACGATCAGGCCGGCGACGAAGAGGCCGTAGCCGAGGAGCTTCGCGCCGATCGTCTCGTTGCGCCAGCGGCGGGCCTTCCCAGCTGGGGTCCGCCGTTAGCAGCTCCGCCGAGGCCAAGGGCCCGGGGCTCAGGTGGGTCGGGGCCACCGTGCGGGCGAGGAGCGAGCCGAGGATGGCGAACAGGTTGGTGAGCGCGGCCTGGTTGGCCTCGACGAGCCGCACCTTGGCCGCGTGGAGGTTGCATACCTCGTCGTGCTCGGTCACCGGCACCATCCGGCACCTCGACGGCTCCGACGACCACCACGGTCGTGTACTCGAGGGGCAGGGAGCGGCTCAGCATGCGCCGGTCGGCCTCGGCGAGTACGCCGATTCCGGCGATCGCTACCACCAGCAGCGGCGTCCCCCACGGATACCCATCCTCGGCGTGGCTGTTCAGGGCGAGGAACACGGGCACGAGCGGCCCGAGCCAGGCGAACGTCCAGAGCAGCAGGATGGACAGGACCTAGCAGCGGCAGTGCTCCAGGCGCTGTTCGAGGCGCCTGATCTCGGGGAGCTCCACGCCGGCCGGCGCGTCTGCGCTCAGCGCAGCGACCGTGCGGACCGCCTGGAGGGTGACCGACTTGGCCACCGCCGCCGGCCGGAAGAGGCGGAACACCCCTCCCCCGCGGCATCCGCATCCGTGTGGTCCACCAGGGGAGCAACGAACCAGAAGGCGACCGCGGTGCGGAGACCGGTCGCCCAGACGAGGCCCGTGAAGTGATAGTTCAGTGGGGATGGTGCCGCCCCGCACTGACGTCGTGGCGCCGAACGGCCTCGGTTTCACGCCCGTGGCCCCGCCTCCCTGACACGGAACACAGGTCCGGGGAATTACGGCGCCCGCATCCGGGCTGCGGCGAATATACTGAGCCCACCAAGTTGCTCAGGCACGAATGGCCCCCACCATCGGTGGGGGCCATTCGCATGTCCGCAGGCGGACGCCGAGACCTCAGGCGACCTGCAGCTTCGGCCTGCCGGCCGCGGCGGGCGGGGCCTGGTGGTACGTGGGCAGCTTCAGGTTCGGCAGGTCCCCCGCCTGGATGCGGATGAGGGCCGCGCGGAACGCCGCCTCCATGGCATCCGGGGACTCGTACTTCGCCGCCAGCGGGTGGAGCCGGTACGAGTTGCCCGTACGCTCCTCGCTGCGCGGCCGCAGCACGATGTTCAGGTCGCAGAGCGGCGCCATGAGCCCGCTGATGGCCTGGGGGGTGACCCCGTACTCGGCCGCCATGTCCTTCTGCCGGACCGGCAGCGTTCCCCCGAAGTCGCTGCGGGAGACCAGGTACTGGAGGAACTTGACGGCGGACCCTGACAGCGGCAGGGCCCAGATGCGCTCCGCGACGATCGGAGACATGACGTTAGCCATGGGGGGACAGCCTTCCTCGTGAACGGTCGCCTGTGTACGGGCCGTACTGGCCTGGCAGCGCTATCACCCGGTTCTCTTCCTCGTATTCGTACCAAAGCTCTCCTCGACCCCGAAGTCGAGATCCAGCTCCTCCTGATGGGCGCCTTCCGGCCCCATCGCGTACGGGAACGCCTCCGGGTCGTAGTCGTGCTTCTCGGCGATGTCGGCGAGCACCTCGTGCTGCGCCGTGCTGTTGCCGTGGAACCACAGACGCACGTTGATCTGGATCCGGCCGTTGCCGGCCTTCTCCACCCAGTTGTAGCCGCACAGCGCCTGGACGGCACGGTTTACCGTCGAACGCGTGATCATCTTGCCGCCCTTCTGGGCAGCGACCTTGTTCAGTCCGTCCGTGATCTCCTGCTGCGTGTACGGGGTGATGCCGGTGCCCGGCACCTGTCCCCCGGCCACGAAGAGGAAGACGCACAGCTGCGACTTGGTGATGCTGTTCGCGACGGCCAGCTGAGCGAGCAGCTGCGTGAACCAGTTGCTGGCCAGGCTGTATCCGGCGCCCCCGGCCATATCGTGGACGGCCTTCGGGTCCGCGGCGTACTCGAAGTGGACGCCCTTGAGCCGGCGACGGCCGCTGGGGTCGGTGGCCTCGGCCACCTTCTCTCCGAGCTGCTGACCGAGTACGGCCAGGATGTCGCCGTACTCCGCTTCGTTCCCCTCGGCGGTGGGGACGGGGACAGGCCGGGGCCCGCGCCGACGACGGGCGGGCGGATCAGATGTCACAGGACCTCCTTGTTGCTCAGGCGGTCCGAGAGTATCCAAAAAATCAAGCAGTGCTTGTCTTTTGACGCGTCGGCGCGTCGGAAGTAGCCCCTGCGTGGAGTCCCTGTGGGGTCCTGTTCGACCGGCGAGCCAAAAGTACACGGTACGTGAAGTTATTTTTCGAGCAAGCCCCGAAAGTCCACGGCTCCTTGATTTATGTGTGTCGCGATGGCGACACATTCGGGCTTCCCGGCGTTCGAGCCGAGGGTCGATCCGCCGATCGGTCCGACTCTCTGACCTGCGGCGATCCAGGGCCCGTTGGCGCGTCCAGAAACTACACCGCTGCTTGAGTTTTCCGCGAAATGTGCTCGCCAGATACACATTCCGGAGCACCAAATGTGTCCTGGGGGACACATACCCCTCGACAAACCCGCAGGTCAGAGGCTTAAAAACGCCGAGCCCTCTTATTAAAGAGCGCAACTGGAGCGACGGCCTCAGCGCCCACCCAGCCTGCGCAGCGTCAGCTGCGGGACGTGCCGTCTGGTGGTGCATCAGCAGCGAACCGCTCCTCACGACACACTTCTGCTGCCCAGGACGACGGGTACCCCAGGCCCCGTTCCTGAGGGGTGTGACCGCTCGGTTCTCGCTCGCTCCGACCTTCCGCCGCTCCGACCCTTCTCCGACCGGTACCACGGAACGTCAGCCACGACGATGCGGTGGGTAGGACGATCACGCGCGCGTGTGCACGGCAACCCATCCCCGGTCTCTGCCACGTTGCGATGTCTTGCACTCCACCGAACCGCCGGTCGCCGACGTTGCTCAGCCACCCCGTCGGGGCACCGCAAGCCCGCCAGGGCTGAGGAGCTGCCGACCCCCGCGCACCTCGAACGGAGGGGGCGTGGGGTGCTGGTTCGGTCATTCCGGACGAGATCATCCAAAAACCGACCCACAGAACGGGGCCTAGAGGGCCCGATCTCGTACACCCTCAGGTGATGTGACCTTCCCTCCGCTCAAAGCTCGCCAGCGGGGCGCTGACGGCCTCACGGCCCTTGGGAGGTGCTCCTAACCGCTCGTGACTCACTCGATCGGAAGAGCTGTGGACTGAGCGTTTCAGTTGGCCCCTGACCGTTGTACTTGACCCGGCTGAGCCTGACGGTTGGCCCGGCCGTCCGCGGGTGGCGCTCCGCCGATCTGTTCGGCTGCAGCGTCATGGGTTTCTCGTTGCTCCACAGCGCGGCCGATGAGTTCGTGGCTCGCGGCCAGTCCAAGCTCGTGACAGCCCAGGAAAGGACACCGCCATGTCGGAGCTTCTCGTCGACTTCATCACCTCCCTCGACGGCCACGCATCGGGAGAGGGATGGCCCGGGTTCTGGGGCCTCGAGGGCCCGGAGTACCTCGCATGGCTCGGCGAGCAGCCCCCAGCCACCTACCTGATGGGAGCGAACACCTACCGCCTCATGTCGGGCTTCGCAGCAGGCCAGGTCCCCAATGGCCAAGACGAGTTCAGGCCCGAAGAAGAAGCGTCCGTCGACGAGCTCACGCAAGCGTCCAAGGTGGTGTTCTCCTCCTCACTCGAGGAGCCACTGACATGGGCCAACTCCACGCTCGTCCGCGACGACGCCGTCGAGGCGGTCCGCGCCATGAAGTCGAGCGGCTCGGGCCTCCTCAGCACGATCGGCAGCCTCAGCCTGTCCCGGTCACTGCTACGAGCCGGACTCGTCGACCGCTTCCGGGTCGTCATGTTCCCCGTGATCACCGGGGCCACCGGCGAAGAACGCATCTACGACGGCTATCCCGACGTCGCCCTCGAGATGACCCAGCACCGCACCTTCGACGGCCGCATCCAACTGGTCGAGTACAAGCCCCGCGTACTCGACCACCCGCCCCTCGGCATCCCTGCCTGACCGTCGCCCCCTCCACCGGTCTCGACAGCCGCCAGCCCGGCGCCGCCGGGTCCGGAGCAAGACCTAACAGAGGCACCGGCCAGCGGCTGCAGACCGCAGTCTCCGCAAAGATCAACCTTCCGGATCGGATGCGCCGCTGGACGCTTCCCTGGGCAGAGCCTCGCGGCCTGAGCGCCCTACATGGCCGATGGGGCCAACTGAATCGCTCAGTCACAAGAATTGAGACTTGGCGTTCCACTCGGCCCCACAAGGCGACGTCAGCCACGGTCATTGCTGGGAAGGGATGGCCGAGTCACTGGTCTGCTCCGGCCTGTCGGCCTACTTGGAGCAGGTCTGGTCAGTGGCGGGCAGCTTGCCGGTGGCCAGGTACCGGTTGACCTTGTCGTCGACGCAGGCGTTCTCGTAGAGGCCGTAGACCGCGTGCCGGTTGGCGTCCTTCAGGGTGAGCAGCTTGGAGCTGGGCAGCAGGCCGTGCAGGGCGACGGCCCCCGTGTGCGGGGTGCGCGGGTCTCCGGTGGCGGACACGATCAGCATCTTGGCGTCGCGCTTCACCTCGGTGGGCTCCTCGCGGGGCCGGTCCCAGAAGGCGCACGGACCGATGTTGTTCACCAGCGGACCGAGGCGCGGGTGCGCGGCACGGCTCCGCTCGATGTCGCGCCAGTAGACCTCGGGGTCGCTCGGGGCCGCTACGTCCCCGCAGATGACCGCGGACTGGACACTGCCGTGGTGCGACTGCTCGCCGGTCGTCACGAGACGGAGGATCCCCGCGAACTGCGGCGACAGTTCCGTTGGCTGCCCTGCAGCAGCTCGGTTCAGTACGAACACCTGCTCACCGAGGGCCGCCCGGGACGCGTCGGTGTCGCTGTCGATCCCGGCGACGAGAACGAACGGGACCAGGGTGTCGTCGAGGTGGAAGGTGTCCGGGCCGGTGCCGACGGTGATCGGGCGGCGTGCGGATTGCTCGATGAGGCGGTCGATCGTCGCGAGGACCTCGTCGCGGGTGCGGCCGAGGCCGTAGGTGTCATTGCGGACCGCAGCCCACGCGGCCCAGCCGGCGAGCGCCTGCTCGTTCTCACCAACGGCCTCCCGCAGCAACCGGGGGCCGAACTTGCGCGGATCGATGGCTCCGTCCAGGACCATGCGGTCGGTTCGGCCCGGGAACATCTGGGTGTAGACGGTGCCCAGGTAGGTGCCGTACGAGTAGCCGAAGTAGGAGATCTTCCGCTCGCCGAGCGCCCCGCGGATGACGTCCATGTCGCGGGCCGTGTTGCGGGTGCTGACGTGCGGCAGCACGGCGGCGGTGTTGGTGCCGTCGGTGGCACTGCACTTGGCGGCCAGGTCCTTCTGGAGGACGACCTGGCGCTCGAAGGCTGCCCGGTCGAGACCGGCCGACGAGAGACTGGTGCCGACGGGCCAGCCGCAGTCCAGCGGGGTGCTCCGGCCGACGAAGCGCGGGTCGAAACCGACGATGTCATACCGCGGTCCCGTCTTCTTCATCCAGGCGTGGAACTCCGGCGGGGATTCGAAAGCGGTGCCGCCGGGACCGCCGTTGTTGAGCAGGATCGAGCCGATGCGGTGGCGGGTGTCGGTGGCTTTGAGCCGGGATATCGCGACGGTGATCGTACGTCCCCGGGGGGCGGTGTAGTCGAGCGGCACGGTGACGTCCGCGCACTGCACGCCGGCTGCGTCCAGACCACGGCCCACGGTGTCGTCCGGGCCTTCGGCGCAGCTGCCCCAGCCCAGTCGCTGGTTGTAGAAGCGGTCGAGTCCGGAGGCGGACTTCGGCGCGCCGGGAACCGCCGTGGCCGTGGCGGGGGCGACCCCGAGGCAGACGGCGAGAGCGAGGCCCACGGCGGAGGCGCGGCGCATGGCCGAGGTGCGGCGCATGGCCGAGGCCACGGTCATCACGAGGTCTCCTCGGGGCGGTGGGAGGGGGGCGTCGCGGTCGGGGGTGCCAGTCGTATGTGTCTCACCCGTCAGACGCTAGGCGGAGCAGCCGACCCCCTCACTACGGGTGACCTCCCAATTCCCAGGGGGTAACCCCCACCTACGGTCCGCGACTGCGCCGACGGCACGGGAACACGCGGCTGGTGAAGCAAGGGGAATCAAGGGGTGCATCCGCCAAGCCGAGGCCGGTCTGGAGCACGTCCAGCGTGGAGATCTCCACCGCCGGGTGAACCGTCCCCCGCTCCCCCTGGGTCCCCGTATCGGTCGACTGGCACCGTCGGATGTCGCATGGGTGTAGGAAGACGGAAGGCGCTTTCCGTACAACAAGGCTGATACCCGGCCGACATGTTCGGTGTGGCGCTTCACCTTCCGGCCAGAAGGTTAGTAAGGTACCCGCATGACCGCTCCATATGATCCGGAAGTCAGGGAAAAGGTAGTCGCCAAGCTGCCCGCCTCCCTGCGGCAGGAACTCAAGGTCCGCGCAGCCCAGTTGGGCGTGGACATCCAGGACGCCGTCACCGAGGGCATCCACGCCTGGCGTGCCGACGCCTCCGCGGCGACCCCGGTGGACACCTCCGGTGCCGCCTCCTTCTCCACGTACCTCCCCACCGGCTTGTACGGGGACTTCAAGGAGGACTGCCGAGTCCGCGAAGTCCCCTACAACCAGGGCGTCGCCCAGTCCATCAGGCTGTGGCTCGACACCCACCCCTCCCCCGCCGGCCGACGTCGGTCGTCCAGCGAGGGCGCGCGCCGGATCGTGGTCTGCAACCAGAAGGGCGGCGTGGGCAAGAGCGCCATCAGCAACGGGCTCTCCCAGGCCCTCGCCGAGACCGGTGCCCGCGTCTGCGTCATCGACTTCGACCCTCAGGGCCACCTGACCCGGCACCTGGGCGCGGAGATGCTGGGCATCAAGGAGCCCAGTCTCGCCAAGCACATGCTGGGCGAGATCGAGGGCCGGGTGCGCGAGCTCCTCGTCCCCATCGAGCACGGGGTCTTCGCGGGCCGGCTCTTCCTCCTGCCCTCCTGCAAGGACGCGTTCCTCCTCGACGCCCGCCTGGCCACCACGCGGCACGTGCGGACGAAGGAGACCGCGCTGGAGAAGGCGCTGGAGGAGCTGGAGGAGGAGTTCGACTACATCGTGGTCGACTGCCCGCCCAGCCTCGGCTACACCATGGACACCGCCCTCTACTACGCGCGGACCCGCGAAGGCGAGGCGGAGAAGTCCTCCGGCATCATCGTCCCGGTCCAGGCAGAGGACACCTCCGCCGACGCCTACGACATGCTCAGCGAGCAGCTGGAAGACCTCATCGACGACCTCGACATCGAGATCGCGCAGCTCGGCTTCGTGGTCAACCTCTACGACAGCCGCAAGGGCTTCGTGGTCACCTCCTCCCTCAACAGCTGGAAGGAGTTCGGGGACCCGCCGGTCATCACGGTCATCGGCGACCTGAAGGAGCAGCGCGAAGCCGTACGCGTCAAGCTGCCCCTGCTGCACTACGCACCCGAATGCGAGCAGTCCGAGGCCATGCGGGAGATCGCGCGGAAGGTGTCGGCATGAGCAAGAGCGACCTCCTCGGTACCGGCGCGGCCTTCAGCAACGCCCGCCGTACCGGCGGCCGGAGCGAGCGCGGGCGGGCCAAGGCCATAGCGCAGGGCGACGTACCGTCGTACGAACTGGTCCGGGTCCCCCTCGACCAGGTCTCCCCCACTCCCCTGAACCCGCGCCGCAACTTCGGCACGGACGAGGAGATGACCCGCTTCGGCGAGGAACTGCGCCAGACGCAGCTCTCCGCGTGCGTCCTCGTCGGCAGGACCGCCTACTTGGCGCTGTGGCCGGACCACGACGCGCGGATCGGGTCGGCCTCGTACGTCCTGATCAACGGCGAGCGCCGGTTCCGCAGCGCGCTGCACGTGGGGCTGGAGTCGCTGGACTTCGTCGTACGGGACGACCTCGCGGCCTCCCGCACGGACTTCATCGACCACCTCCTGGCGGAGAACCTCGAGCGCGAGGACTTCGACGTCATCGAGCGGGCACGCGGTGTGCAGCAGCTGGTGGAGACCTGTGCCGAGCAGGGCAAGGACCACGGTGCGAAGTCGCGGGCGGCCGAGCGGCTGGGCAAATCTCCGTCCTGGGTGACGAACCAGCTGGTGCTGCTGGAACTCCCGGAAGAGATCCAGGCGATGCTGAGCGCGGGGGAGATGCCCGAGCGCGACGGCCGGGTGCTGGCGCGCGCCGCGAAGGACCGCCCGGACGCCGGCGCGGCCGACCTGCTGGGTCTCCTCCGGGAGACCAAGGAGCAGGAAGTCCAGGTCAAGGCGGCCCAGCGGGAGATCCTGCGCGAGGCCCAGGAGACCACGACGGCCTCGGCAGAGACCGAGCAGGCCGCCCCGACCGGGGGAGCCAAGGACCTCCCGGAGCCCTCCCAGCCGGAGGCCGGGCCGGCCCGACTTTTGTCCGCGGACAAAAGTCCGCAGCCGACGGCGAAGGCTCCGGACCAGACCCCGGCCCCCGACCAACCTTTGTCCGCGGACAAAAGTCGGGCCCCCGAGAGCCTGCCCTCGCCGGTCGCGGACCGGACCGAGGCAGTCGCCGTGGAGCCGGTCCAGCCGCGAGAGCCTGAGGGAGTCATCCCGCCCCAAGCCAGGGGAGCGGACACGGACACGGACGCGGCCCTGTGGCAGGACCCTGCCGCCGTCTACGAGGCGATCTGGGCGAACATGTCGGCCAAGCACCGCGAGGAGCTCACGACGCTCCTGATCGACAACAGCTGAACGGGGCAGCAGCAACCGCTGTCAGTGCCGAGGGGTCCACCGCGACGAAGGTCGCTTGCGGTGGGCCCCTCGGCGTATGTCTCGACAGCTCGGGGCGAGGCTCTCCAGTGTTAGGGGCAGCCCGGGAAGAGCTCTGGTGAGCTACGAGAGCAAAGCTCCCGCGTACTCGGGGGCGAACCGTGCGGGCTCGACAGCGTTGGATTAGTGAAATGAACTGTCCGTTTGTGGCCGGACATTGGCAATCCTTTACGACTCCGAGGTCGGAATTGAGCAAGTTGCTCCATTAGGGGCAGTTGTCAGTGTGCATCCCTATCGTTCCCCGCATGGACACACCCACCGCGGAGCCCGACGCGCTGTCGGACATCCAGGTCCGGCACATGGTGATGCAGGCGGCCGCCATGGCGGCCCATGCGCTGACCAGCACGGATCAGAGCGCCGAGTATTGCCTGGCCCAGCTCACAGACGCCCACGGCCGGCTCCTCGCCGCCCGGGGACCCTCCAGCCCTCTCCCATTTTCCTCATTGCGGACTTTGCTGCGCGGAGAGGTGTCGGCTCTGCTGCCCGACGGCATTCCGGCGGACGAAATGGCCGGCGTCGTGCTCATCGACGAAGGGGGTGAGTTCAACGACGACGCCGACGACTTGGAACAGGAGCTGAGGGCCGTCGTCCGAGCAGTGAAGGCGACCACCCGGGAAGGCCGGTCGACCACGGCCGCGAAGGTGGGCGAGGAGATGGACCAGGACCGGTTCTTCCTCGCACTCACCAAGAGCGGGCGCCAACAGGACTACGAGTACGGGCGTCAGTCCGTCATTACCACCAGCTCCGGATCCGACACCGAGATCCGTCGGCTGAACCTTCCCGCGAGCATCACCGAGTTCTACCGGCCGATCTCCTTCGGCGCACTGTACGAAGGCTGGTGGTACGCCTGCCCCCTCTGCCGGTGGCCGATGAAGGTGACCCTGGGAACCGGCCGGAACCGTGGCACCGGAACGGTCCGGTGTTTTCATCGCCCCCACGTCGAGCGGGGAGCTTCGTACACCTTTCGGCTGCCTGAGGCCGGCAGAGCTCCCACCCTCTCCTCCCCGAGGACCGTGGCCCGGCCGGTCGGAACCGCTGCGGTCCTCTTCGCCGATGTCACCGGGGGCATCCCCGAACCGCAGCTTGCCGAGGGCCACCGTGCGCTCTGCTCCGGCGTGTGGCGCTGGACGGTGGTCCCGGGCTTGGTGGAGGTGGCCCTCCACCAAGCCCTGTCCGCACGCGGATTCACTCCGAGGTTGTGGCCGGACATGGACGCGTACGACATCGAGGTCGCTGCCGGCGGAACCACCTACCGCATCGACATCAAGGACTACTCCTTCCCGACGGCGCTCGCGAAGAAGATCCAGGCTGACGGCGGCGACGACAACGCCGACTGGCTCGTGGTACCCGACTACCGGGCCAACACCGTGCAGTTCCTGGCCGGCGTGTGCCGGGAGTACGGCCTGGGAGTCATGACGGCCGGCGACCTGGGCGATCTGGTCTGTAAGAAGGAGGGCGTCCGATGGGCGTGAAGCGACTGTCCCGGAGCGACGCCGCCATCGCGGCAGCGCTGGCCCTGACCGCGCACTACTTCCCGGACAAGGACGACGACGGCCGCACCGTCGCCTCCTTCGATCATGCCGCCTTCCTGCTGTCCGGCCATGCCGACAAGTGGCCCCGCTGGAGGGAGATCACGCACGAGGAGCGGCGTCGGATCGGCGCGGTGCTCACGCTCGCCCCGGTGGACCTGGCCTCCCCGAAGGTGTTTGCCGCCCGGGCCCGTGTCCTACTGGCACTGGAGGAGGGCGATCCAGGGAAGACGCCGTGGGCTGCGGTCGGACGCCGACCCGCGAAGGCGTCGGCGGCCGTCGGTCGCGTCGGCGGTGACTACCTCGGCTACGCGGACCGGGTCCTCGACCGGGCGGCGAAGGACCACAAGCGGTCGAAGCCCCAGGCGGTGGCCACTCCCGGCGTGTGGATGACCGCGAAGGTCTGGGAGCCGGGCAAGGGACTGATCCAGGGGCGGGCGACGATTCCCGCGACGCCCCTGTTCACCGGCAGCGATGACGACGCCGTGCACGACCTCCCCGAGGTCACCACTGTCCCGTACCAGGAGGAAGTCCGTGTCCCCACGAACGAACTGCTGGAGCTGGCGGCCCGCATCGACCAGCGCTACCCGGCCAAGGAGCGGTACCTCCTCTCGGTCCTCTCCGGCTTGTTCGACCAGCTGAACACCGTGGACACCATCGATGTCACCGAGGCGATCCGCATGAGCGCGGGACCGCTGGAGGTGTTCAACGCCCCCACGGGTACCGGCAAGAGCGTCCTCGTGCGGGTGGCCGCCTCGTGGTTCGCACTCAACGACCGCAACCTCATGATCGTCCTTCCCAATGTGGAAGCCACACTGTCGGCCTCCTGGGACATCCGGGAGGATCTCGCCCACCTCGGCATGCCCGGCGCGTGCACCCCGCTGATGTCCCCGAACGGGCTGCACGACCGTGCGATGAAGATGGCCGTCCGCGTCGAAGGCCCGCTCATCGCCCAGTCGGCGAAGGAGGCCTGGAAGCTGGACCAGCTGTCCTACGGCTGCGCCCTCAACCATTTCACCGAGGCCGCCCGCCCCTATCCGCCCGGTCGGGAGTCCTGCCGATCGCTCACCCCCCTCCCTCCGGTGTTCGGGCGACGGGTGTGCCCGTTCATGCCCACCTGCGGGAAGTACGCACAGCAGTACGAAGCCTGCGTCACGCCGATCGTGGTGACCAACCACTACAACTTCCTCGTGGGGCGCCTCCACATCAGCGTCCTGCTCGGCGGCCGCGCCACCGGCGGCCTCCCGATCGCGGAATTCGGGCTGCGCCGCTCCCACACCGTCATGATCGACGAGGTGGACCAGTTCCAGTCCACGGCCGTCGACCGGTGCGCCTCCGAACTCATCCTGTCGTCCCGCAAGGACCGCCAAGTGCCCCTGCGGGAACTGGACGGGGAGAAGGACCGGCTCGGCACCGATGCCGTCAAGAACCTCGTTCCGACCGTCAGCCACGCCCGCTACCTCGCCGAATTCCTCCTTGCCGCCATCTGCGAGGGGCAGATCCACTTGCGCCACTACGAGGGCGGCGGGCCGGCGCGCCAGCGGCCCGGGATGAACAGCACCGAATGGCACCTCGCGGGCGGCCGTGACCGGCGCCTGCTCACCCTGCTGTTCGGTGACGAAGCAGTCGCCCACGACGCCGAGATCCCGGCGGAACTGCGCAGCCTCCTGGACGCCCTGCGTCCATCGCCGCCCTTCGAGGAAGGCGACCTGCTGGAGGACGAGGACCCCGTCGACCTTCCACCCTTCCTGGAGGCCGTACGGGACGCTCTGGACGGCCTGCTCGCGCCGAGGGGTGAGGACGTGCTCGCCAGCGCCAAGCTGGACATGGAGGACGCGCTGGCCGAAGTGGTGGCCGATCCGCACGACCGGGCCGAAGCGGTGGAACTGCTGATCGTCCGGACCTGGCTCTCCGAGCTCGACCACGCCCTGTCCACCCTCCGCTCGAAGACGGCACAACTGCGGTCCATGGGGCTGGTATCGGCGAACAAGCTGGCCGAGATCCTGGAAGGAGGGGTGGCAGGCGACATCATCCCCTTCGGGATGCTGGGCCGCGCCGTGTTCGGGTACCGGGTGACGGGGTTGGACGATCCGTCGAAGTCGGCCGAGCTGACCTCGCAGAACATCGCCGGGGACCCGCACACCTACACCGCCCAGCTCGGCAGCGTCGTTTCGCTGGCCCTCGCCGGCCTGGAACGCCCGGTACTGGGCCTGTCGGCAACGGCGTACTTCCCCCAGGCGGTTCGGGAACACATCCACGGGCCGGTCAAGTGGTGGATGACCGACGCGGCGCCCGACAGCATCCGGGCCCGGCAGCAGACGGTCACCGACGCCCTGAACAAGCCGATCAAGATTTCCGGTATCCCTCAGGCACTGAAGCGCCGGGTCCTGATCGACATGGGCGAGCGGCTGTATGACACCAAGATGCACGCCGAGCTCGCCCGGCTGGAGGCCACCGACCCGGACAGGGCCCACGCCGCGGTCGTCGTCAACTCCTACGAACACTGCCGCTACATCGCCCTCGGCATCCACGGATCGAGCCAGTACCGGGACGGCCTGTGCGTGGCGGTACCGCCGGACAGGGCCCGTCGGGACAGCCTGCCCCCGCTTCCGGCCGGCGTTGTCGAGCTGACCCCGGATGAGTTCACGACGTTCCCCGACCGGGGGAGGATTCTCGTCGTACCGATGGCCCGTATCGCGCGCGGCCTGAACATCGTGGTCAACCTGAAGTCGGCGATCACCCCCGTCTACCTCTGCACGCGGCCCCTGGCGCTGCTGACGGACCCGGCGGAGATGTACGGCAGCGTGAATGCCGCGGGGCTCGCGGCATGGGAGGCGGCGGGAACCCATGACCCGGTCGTGGCGCTGAGGACGGCGCAGCGGGCGGCGTGGGAGCGGCTGGGACTGATCATGCGGTCGGCGCCCGGCTTCATCGCCACGCACAAGGATCTCCAGGAGGAGATCGTCGCGGGAATGATCATCGACATGATCCAGCTCGCAGGCCGTGCGCGCCGGGGCGGCACCGACATGACCCTCCACCTCGTCGACTACTCGTTCCACGAGGACGCCTGGCAATCGGACCTGGCCCACATCCTGGCCCGCATGCACGCCAAATGGACGCCGGACGTCCGGCGGCAGATGAACACGATCTACCGCGAGGCGCTCGCCGCGTTCCTCGCGTACGCGGGCATCGACGCGCCCACCACTCACTGACCGGCCCCATCTCCTCACTCCTGACCACCTGTCACAAGGGAGACCGCACACCCATGGCCAACCGCCACCGCCTCGAAGTGGCCGCCCTGAGGGCGAACCGCAGTCTGCTGGGCGACGCGAGCGTCCACGTCCTCGAACTCGGCCCCTCGGTCCTGTCGCCGTGGGCGGTGATCGAGAACGCCTACAAGAGGCACCGGGGCCGGGACGAGGTGCAAGCGCCCAGGAGCATCATCACCACGACCCTGCGCGCCAGGACGGGCGGGTACGTCTGGTTCGCGCCGAAGAAGGGGCGCGGCTACCTCGTCTCGCGGGAGGCGATCGACCCGGCCACCCTGCGGGACGTCTTCACCCTCTTCCACGGGATCGTGAACGGGCGCAGTGCCGACGAGGTCGATCTGAACGATCCTCCGCTGGTCGCCGAACAGATCGTCGCCCGCCCCATGGAGCAGCGCCTGCTCGCCGACTTCCTCGTGCAGGGCTCCGGTGGCCAGCCGGACGCCGGCGACTGGGTCTACACCGCGGCGACCTGGGACCTCGCCCACCGGATCGCGGCGGTTCCGTGGGAGGTCGACGGGCGCACGATCACGTTCCGGCCAGACAACACCGGAGGACTGATCGCCTGGGACCATCCGTACGGAAACAAGGCGGGCACGGCGTTCGCCGTGAACAGGGTCAGGTTGCGGATGAAGACCCTGCCGAACTACAAGGACCCGTTCATTCTCACCTCCTCCAACGTCACTCGACTGAGCGCCGGACTCGGGTACGCCCGTACGGTCCTGGCGGAGCAGGCCGATCCACGACTGCCGATCCTGGAAGTCGAGATGGACGGCAGCGGGCGGGTCCGTACGGTCAACCGGCTCGCCCTGGACGTCCTCGGACGCATCGGCGTGGACCATTCCGTACTCCACGGCATTCAGGAGCAGGTGCGCAGGGAAACCGCTGGAGCCCAGGCCGCGGAGGAGGCGGGGGAGAAGTGGCGGCCGGCGGCGGAGCGCGAGGCGAAGATCCGGGCGGTACAGGGCAAGAACTTCCGGTTCCCGATCGGCCGGGGCACGGGCATGCACCACGCGCGCGAACTGGACCGCCACATCAGGGAAGTGCTCGGGGACGCGGCCAGGTCACCCGAGGCCTACCGGTCGTGGCACGCCTTCCCCAAGTTCGAGCTCGCCAAGAACCTGTTCATGGAACCCGAGTACGTGGTGCGCGGCCTCGACACCATGGGACACGAGCGCATGCGGCTGGTGTGCCTCTGGACCACCGACGAGATGCGGCTACGGATGATCAAGGGTCTGGCCGACCTGTTCCGGCTTGACGCCGCTTCGCTGGACCCCGTGGAAGGGGAGCCCCTCGACCTGGTGGACGGCCGTGTCGGCGCGGTGTTCCACCAGGCCCCCGAATTCCTCGCTCACGGCACCGGCATCGACCGCACCGCCCTCATGTCCGGGCTGTCGGGGCTGGCGCCGCAAGAGGGCACGGTGATCGGTGTGTGGGCGGAGACCGAGTACGGACAGACCGAAGAGGGGGACGGACCCGAAGAGACGGCCGCGGGGGAGACAGCACGCCGGCCGGATGCGGAGAAGGCGGCCAAGACGGGGAAGGAGGCGGCACCAGCGGAGGCGGAGGACGCCAAGCACCAGACCCGCCGGGTCCTCGCCACCCACGGCATGGTCACCCAGTACACGGCGGCCCGCAAGGAGCCGAAGCGGAAGCCGAAGTCGGCGAAGGACGGCACCGTGAAGCCGGATGTGGACCACCAGGTGGCCATGTCGCTCCTCGACCTCACCTCCCGTCAGATCGGTGTCATCGACCAGCGGATCGACTCTGCCATGGTCCCGATCGGTTCGTACGCGCCCACCGGGGTCGCTCACTGCGGAGTGCACGTCCGGGTGCAGAACGCGAGGAAGAAGGGGGAGGCGGCGAAGATCAGCATCACGGCGTCCGTGCTGGTGCCGCCCTCGCTCGACGGGCTGGCGTGGACCTTGAGCGGCTGGTCGTACACACGTCCCCAGTGGCAGCAGTACAACAGGGCGACCGCCGCCTTCCACGCCAGCGACTACCCGGCCGGGAAGATGACGGAACTGGTCGACGACGAGGCCGGGTACAAGAAGGTTGCCAGGGAAGTGGACCGAGCCCTCGCGGATCTCGTCGAGTACCTCGGGCACCTGCCCTACACGGTGACCGTGGACGGGGTCGCCACGCGGCGGCTGTGGGCGGGCTTGCACAACAGGCGGCAGGGTACGGATCCGGACCCGGGGACCTGGCTGCCGGGGTCGACGCTCCGTGCGAAGGAGCGGCCCCTGGCCGTGATCCGGCTCAACAAGGACCCGGAGGAGGTACCGCAGCCGCTGTCCGTCACGACGCTGGACGACGACGGGTCGGTGCAGAAGACGGGCGCCACCACGACGGTCCTCTTCGAGACGGTGCCGGACTTCGGCGATCCGGCGTGGTTGCTGGTGAACGTTCCACACCAGTTCGACGGCGCCGGCTCGGGGCGGCTGGGGGAGAAGAAGACCCGGTGGAGCGCCCTGCACGGGAAGGCGAAGACCAAGACCGAGGCGGGTGAGCGGAACGAGGTCGCCGACAACTGGTACGCGATGAACGCGACGGAGATCTTCCCGGTCGCAGTCGCCGAAGGAATCGACCGGGCCGGCCTCGCCCGGCTCACGGGAATGCTCTGCCAGCGCTCGCTGTCATGGGGCAACCGGACCCGCTACCCCGTGCCGCTGCACGCGGCGCAGCAGATGGACCTTGACCATCCGCAGTACCGGCGTACGGCTGTGGGGACCGATCCCGAGGCTGAGGCCGTTGGCGACAGCGAGAGGGAGGGCGAGGGCGGATCGGAATCCTAAGTTTCGGTTCCGCTGTTTTCCGATGGGCCGCCCCTCGCACCGAGGGTGCGGCCCATCCGCGATTGTGGGTGGTAGCTCCGTGAGGGGGAACCGTCCACAGGAGCCATGATAAAGACAGGGGTGTCCCTATCATGGCTGGCATGCCGCGACAGAGGACGTCCTTCGAGCCGGCCGAGCTGCGCCGTCAGCGGGAGGCACGCGAGCTGACGCAGGACGAACTCGCCGACCGGGCAGGAGTACCGCGGGCCACCTACGTCCAGTACGAATGGGGACGCAAGGGCGTCTCGCCCGACGTGCTCCGGAGACTCGCCGTCGCACTCGACGTTCCTGCCCAGCAGCTCGCGGGGATCCCCGAGGGGGAGGAAACCCTCAAGGACTTGCGCCAGTGCGGCGGTCGCCTCCTCAAGGAGACGGCCTCCCATCTCCTGGGGAAGGTGCCCGGCCCCAGCGCCCAGGCGTGCTACGTCCGGCTGTCCGCCGTCGAGTCGGGGAGGGAGGTGCCGGACTGGACGACGCCCGACGCCCTCGGGAAGCTGATCGACCTCCTCTCACGGTTCTACTGCGTCCGCCCGCAGACGCTGCGCACGGCCTGGTTCCGTGCCTTCCCCCATCACGCCGCGCTCCTGCGGCCGGCCGGCCACGATGCGAAGAAGCCGGTACCGGGCGGCCGCTCCACGGACAGGCCCGCCGCCGCGTGGAAGTCGATCAATGGCCGGCAACGGACCTACCTGACCGTGTTCTACCAAGCGGATCAGGCAGCCGAATCCGAAGCGGACCGCTCACGCGCCGCGTGGGGCGACCCAGGACCAGCCGCAGTGTGGCGGAAGATCCCGTTCACGGTGAAGGCCGACCCGGTCTTCACGGGCTACACCGCGGTACAGGAGATGCTGCGGAGCAAGGGCGTACACGATGCGGGGGCCGGCGCGAGCGTGCACGCCCTCGTGCGGCGGGGCCTGGTCACAGTTTCAGAGGACCAGGTGGAGGTGTTCCCGATCGGCTTCGTCCCCCGGATCCTGGTGGAACTCACGAAGGAGGGGCGGGCATGTGCCCGCCACGGCCTCGGAGAACAGTCCGACTCCCGCCGTGGCACCTTGCTCTCCGAATGGCTCTGGAAGAACCTCGTCCTGGTCGCCAGCGCGGGCCCCGACGGTGTCGCGGACACCGAGATGTGGGGGAGGTCCCGGTTCTACCTCGGCACCGGCTTCCGGCCGCGACGCGGGGTCCTCTCCCGAGGCTTCATCGAAAGCGTCCCCATCACCGAAGGGACCGGCTCAGACGCCTTCGTGAAGGAGTTCCGTTGGCAGCTGACCGAAGCCGGCCGGCTCCACATCGCCGAGTATGCCGACGTCTACCGCACCTTGTACCCCGCAGTCGAAGTCGCTGAGCCTGAGGCCTGACCAACCTTCCGCAGCTCGACCCGGTCAGCCATGAGGGGGGCCGGCTCTCCGGCAGAAGTAGGGCCAGGTAGTTCTGCCGGTGGAACCGCCTGGTCGGGCAGGTGCCGTGGTGGTCGACTGGGGCGTCCGGTTGGAGGGCGGGTCCTGTAGTGCCCTGCTCCCGCCGTGCTCCTCCTGCGGGCCCACGGGGGTACGGCAGCGCGCCGGAAGGGGGCCCGTCCATCGCCCGTGTCGGTCGCTGGTTCCGACACCGAGGCATTCCGACCGAAGAACGAGGCGTTTTGCTATCCCTTTTCGACTCAGCACTCCGTAGGGGCTGGACGGCGGCCGTCTGCGCGCTGGTGCTGGCGCTCACGCTCATCCAGCTGATCGGCGGGGCCACACCCGCTCACGCGGCGGTCAATCACTACGCGTTCGCAAGCTGGAACATGCAGGGATCCGACGGCGGAAGGAGGTGGAACGAGGACGTTCTCCGGCTCCTCAACGGCAACGCATGGGGGGACGGAACGGTGTCGCGCAGCAACGTCGTGATGCTGCAGGAGGCGGGCGGCCCGCCCCCTTCGGCGATCTATCGAGGCCGTCACGCCATATCGTCCCGGTACACGGACTACTCCGACCCCACGGACCCCGACGGCCAGCGGCCGGTGCGGCGCGCGCAGCTCGACGTGCTGGAATTCGAGATCAGGATCGGATCCGGCACCCGGCCCTCGGCCACGTACACCGTCTTCTGGTCCCAGTCGGACGCCAGAGGACACCTGCCCGCGGGTGATCGGGCCGCCAATCCGTACGTTCCCCCCGCGATCGGCCGACCGGCCAGCGAGGGAACGGGAAATGCCGGCCGCGTCAACAACGCCATCATCGTCCGCACCGACAACCTCGGCGGTGTGCCGGTCACTCCGCTGGCCGAGCAGCCGGACACCATGTCCAACGGCAGCATGCCGCGCCCGATCATCGGTGCGCAGCTGGGCAACGACCAGTTCTACAGCGTGCACGCCTTCTCCGGAAGCGGAGCCGACGGCCCCCGTGCCGTACTCGCGGCGGAGCGCAACGCCGGTACGCGGGACTGGGCGGTGGCCGGGGACTTCAACTACAACCTCCAGATCAACGGCCAGCCGTTCGGTTCCCAGGTCGGGAACGGCAACAACATGTTCCCGGGGCACCTGCGGCGCAGCGGTGAGATCACACATCCGGGTCCGCCCGTCGTCGGCGGCGAGGATCGGGACAGCGAGCTCGACTACGCCTTCACTCGTAATCCGGCGCCGCCGGCCAGTACCCGGTTGCGCCGGATTCCGGCCTCCGACCACCACGCAGTGGAGTTCAACCGCAACCTGATCGCCGGGGGCGGGACGGATGCGCAGCAAGGCTTCCGGTTCCGCGACCGCTCCACCGCCGTCTCGGTCAGCAGGGTCCTCGACGGCGGGCACGTCGACCCCCTGAGCAAGACGTTCGTGCCGACCGTGTCCGACTGGCGCCACGACCGGACCCAGGTCTGGCTGACGGCGCGACCGGTCTACGTCGACGGCGACCTCTACACCCAGCTCGTCAACGTCACGGTCAACAAGTGCCTGGAGGCCCTTCCCGCCGGCGGCGACGGGCGCTATGCCATGTCGGTGGGGGACTGCCACGCGTCGCCCACCGACGCGCAGCTGTGGAACTACACCTCTTCCGGTCAGCTGATCAACCGGGACGACGCGGTGATGACGTACGACCGCACCTACGGGCTGATCGCTTCCCTGCATCCGACGGCGGCTCCGGGGTGGTCGCGCGAATCGGTCGACCTCGCCCACTGGGACACCTTCGGGTTCCCCACCGGGCTGGGCGAGCACCTGTCGTTCCGGAACACGTCCACCAGCCGCTGGCTCAGCGAACGCAAGGCCGGGTCGGTCGATGTGGTGATGGACGGGTCCGACACGTCGCTGCCGCGGGAGGTCGGGGAGGGGTGGCACACCCAGAGCGCGGGGAACCGGCCGGGACTGCAGGTGGTGAACAACCGTACGGGCGGCTGTCTGTCCGGCGGCACCCCGATCGAGGTCGAGCCGTGCCACGGCGACGGCGACCTCAGCCAGCTCTGGGAGTTCACCGGAAACGGAGAGCTCTTCAACACGGGGTTCAACGAGTCGATCGCGAGCACGCCCGGCAGCGGCGACATGACCTCGACCGGGGAGGGCCTGCCCGCCCTGATCTTCACCATCCGGGGCGGCAACACCGTACCGGACCACACGGAGTTCGCCCTCGCGCCGCCCGTCCGCCGGCTGGCCGTGATGCCGCTGGGCGACTCGATCACCCTGGGCGTGGGCAGCGGCACGCGCACGGGCTACCGTCCGGAGCTGGCGAGCCGTCTCACCGGAGGCGCGGCCGCCCTGGAGTTCGTCGGCTCGCAGCAGGACCCCGACGGCACCCGTCACGAGGGGCACTCCGGGTGGCGCATCGACCAGCTCCAGGCGGAGATCGAGACCTGGATGGCCGAGGCCAAGCCCAACGTCGTGCTGCTGCACATCGGCACGAACGACATGAACCGTGACTACCAGGTCAGCACCGCGCCGCAGCGGCTCGGCGGGCTCATCGACCAGATCCACGCGGCCTCGCCGGACACCACGGTCGTCGTCGCCTCCCTGGTGCCCGCCACGGACGCCGCGGTCCAGGCCCGCGTCGACACGTACAACAAGGCCATACCGGGGATCGTCGCGGACCGTGCCCAGCGCGGCTACAAGATCTCGCAGGTCACCATGGGCGCGTTGACCACCGGAGACCTCAACGACAACCTGCACCCCAACAACGCCGGCTACACGAAGATGGCCGCAGCCTTCTACGGCGGCATCGCAACGGTCGCCAACCGGGGCTGGGTAAAGGAGTCCGTCGAGGTCAAGCCCGCCCCGCCCCGCCGGGCGAACACCTTCGGCGACTACGACGTCGACATCAACGGGGACGGCCGGGCCGACTACCTCGTCGTCGACGACAACGGTGCCACCCGCGCCTGGCTCAACACCGGTCCCGGCAAGTGGAGCGAGCAGGGGTACGTCGCCAGCGGTTCCAGTGCCTGGACAGGCAGCCAGGTCCGGTTCGCCGATGTCGGAGGCGACACCCGCGCGGACTACCTCGTCGTGGAGCCCAACGGGGCTGTGCGCGCCTTCATCAACACCGGCGGCAACGACCGCGGCGGCTGGGCGGACAAGGGAGTCATCGCCAGCGGATCGGCCGCGTGGACCGGCGAGCAGGTGCGGTTCGCCAACGTGGGCGGCGACGCGTACGCCGACTACCTGGTCGTCGACGCCAACGGCGCCACCCGCGCCCTGCTCAACACCACCGACGCCACCACCGGCGTCATCAAATGGGCCGACCAGGGAGTCATCGCCAGCGGATCGGCCGCGTGGACCGGCGAGCAGGTGCGGTTCGCCGACGTCGGCGGTGACGCCCGCGCCGACTACCTCGTGGTCGACGCCAACGGCGCCACCCGCGCCTTCGTCAACACGGGGGGCAACGGCCGCGGCGGCTGGGCCAACAGGGACTACGTCGCGACCGGTTCCACCGGCTGGCTCGGCAGCCAGGTCCGGTTCGCCGACGTCAACGGTGACGCCCGCGCCGACTTCGTCGTTGTCGACGACACCGGCGCCGTCCACGCCTACGCCAATGCCATCGATGCCGCCGGCGTCATCAAATGGAGCGACCTGGGCGTGATCGCCTCAGGCGTCGGATCGCCCGGCCACCGCGTTCGCATCTAGCCGTACCTTCTGCTGCCGTACTTTCCGCTGCAGCGCCGCCCGGGCCGGATGTCCCGACGCCCTCCGCGTCGGGACATCCGGCCCGGGCCCTTCCTCTTATCCGTTGGCGAGCTGGTCGAGCGCGCGGAGTTCGGCGGCGACCTCGGCCTGGCGCGGGCCGTTCAGCTTGCCCAGCCCGTCCTGAGCGGCGAGCAGGGCCTCCCGCGCCTCCTGGTAGCGGCCAAGCCGGCGCAGCACGAGCCCGAGGTCGAGCCGTACGGGTTCGCTCCAGGCGCGCATCTGCGCGGCCTCGAAGCGAGCCAGAGCCTCCCGGAGCACGACCTCGGCGTCGCTCAAGCGGCCGAGCTCCGCCAGGTCGTTGCCGATCTGCTGCTGCGCGCTCGCCCGGTACAGCGCGACCAGCTCGGCCGACTGCCCCGGCAGATCGGCCAGGCAGACCGCCTCGCTGCGCCGGTGGATGACCAGAGCCTCCTCGGCCCGACCGGACTGGCGCAGACGGTGGCCCAGGGCGTTCAGCACGGAGAGCTCGGCCATGCGGCTCGGGGCACAGGTCTGGGCGCCGAGGCAGGCAGCCGCCTCGCGGAGCCGATCGAGGGACTCCTCGGCGCGGCCGAGCCGGTGGAGCGCCCCGGCTCCGTAGCCCAGCGCCCAACCCACCTGGAGCTGGTCCCCGACCTCGCGCGCCACCACCAGGGCGGCGTCGGCGCTCGTGAGTGCTGCGCCGGGGTCGTGGACGCACGTGTTGTAGGCCCAGGCGAGGTAGTTGAGGTGGACGGCCTCGGCCTGCTTGCTGCCCAGAGCGCGAGCCGCGCCGACGGCGCACTGGAACACCTCCGCCCACAGCTCCCAGTGCTGGTTCAGGTCGGAGAACCAGTGCATGGCCTCCGCCGCGTCGATGACCTGCTGGTGGTGCCCGGCGGCCCCGGCGCGGCGCAGCGCGGCGAGCCACTGGGCCCGCTCGGCTTCCAGCCAGGCGCGGGCCTGTTCGCGGTCGACGGGTGCGCTGTCCGGGTCGGGGTCGCCCTCGGGCGCATCCTCGTGGTGGTGGTCGGCGTCGAAGCGCAGCGCGGCAGCGGTGGCCCGGCGCAGCGCCCACTGCGCGACCCGGTCCCGGGCGGCCTCGCACACCTCGGCGCCGTCCTCGGCGGCCAGCTGCTCGGTGGCGTACAGCTTGAGGAGGTCGTGGAAGCGGTAACGCTCGGCGGTGGTGTCGGGCTGGAGGAGCCCGGCGTCCGTCAGTTCCTCCGCATACCGGGCCGCCTCGGCGAGAGGCAGGTCCGCCAGCAGGGCGGCGACCTCGGGGCTGAAGTCGGGGCCGGCGGCGAGTGCGGCCCGGCGGAACAGGGTCTTCACGGCCGGGGCCAGCTGCTGGTACGACAGGGAGAAGGCGGCGCGCACCTGCAGGCCCCCGGCCTGGAGCGTGTCCAGCCGGCGCCCGTGGGCGGCGAGCTGGGAGACCAGCCTGCCGAGGCGCTGGCCGGGTCTGGCGGCGAGCCTCTGCCCGGCGATCCGGACGGCCAGCGGCAGGTGCCCGCACAGGTCCGCGAGGTCGCGGGCGGCCTGGGCCTCCTGCTGGATCCGCTGGGGGCCGACGATGCGCGTCAGCAGTTCGACCGCCTCCTCACGGCGCAGCACGGTGAGTTCGGTCCGGTGCACCGCTTCGAGTCCGGCCAGGGCCTGACGGCTGGTGACGATCGTCAGCGAGTGCCCGGCGCCGGGCAGGAGGGGGCGGACCTGGGCGTCGTCCGCCGCGTTGTCCAGCAGGAGCAGCAAGCGGCGGTCACGGATCACGGACCGGAACAGGCCCGACCGGTCGTCCGTAGCGGCCGGGATCGCGCTCTCGGCCACGCCGAGCTCCCTCAGCAGCCGGGCCAGTGCGTCGCGCGGGGTGACCGGCTCCGGATCCATGCCGTGCAGGTCGAGGGCGAACTGTCCGTCCGGGAAGTGCGGCGCCAGGCGGTGCGCGGCGTACACGGCGAACGAGGTCTTGCCCAGGCCGGGCTGTCCCGAGACCACGGTGACCGGCGGATGCGCGGGGTCCGCGTTCTCCACCAGGTCGAGCAGCTGGGCGAGGGCCGGGCCACGAGCGGTGAAGTCCCGGATGCTACGGGGCAGGGCCAGGGCGCCGCTGTGGGCTGCCGGTGCAGTGCTCTCCTGGTGGGGCCGGGGCCGTCCGAGGGCGGCGGCCTGCTCCAGCTTCTCGGCGCCGGAGGGATCCAGCCCCAGGGCTTCGGCCAGGGCCTGCACGGTGCGGCGCTGGGGGCCGCGGGTCCGCCCGCGTTCCAGGTCCGCCAGCGCGCGGACGCTCACGCCCGCGGCGTGGGCGAGCTCCTCCCGGCTGCGGCCGGCGAGCGTGCGCAGGGCGAGCAGCTGCCGCCCGAGCTCGCCGGTCGTCGATGTGTGCGCGTCCATGGTCGACATCCCCTGATCAGCGTGGTCCTGCCTGAACGGAGACCTCGGCAAAAGTATGACGGACGCCAGCACTGCCGGCGGAGCGGACTGCTCCGCCGGATGCCGCGCTCCGGAGGCCGGACGTACCCGGAGGGAGCCCGACCTTGCCCGTAGAGTCACAGGTCGGTAGGCCTGTTTCCGCGTCCGCGTGGATGACCCTCAGACCAGGGCAGTACCCCGGTCGTCCGTGGCCTGTTCCCCGCGTCCGCGGGGATGACTCGATCGCCGCCACGTACGGGATGCCGATCACCCACTGCTCCCTGCGTACGCGGGGATGACTCCGGCGACGTCGAGCGCATGGAAGACCTGCCCATCAGCTCCCGGCGCCCGCGGGGACGGACCCGCAGCTCGCCCTCCCGCAACCCGGACTCCGACTCAAACGCAACCCGGTCGTCGGCTCAAGTTCGTTCAATTTGGCGGTAGTTGAGATCTCCGGAACCTGCCCTCCTGCCCCCGTTCGCCTGCTAGCGTCCTGCCTCATTCCAACAAGGAACCGTTAAGAGCAGAGAGCGAACGATGCAACTTGGCTGATTCACGCCCCCCGCCCGCCGGTGCGATACGCCCCCGGTGGGATCCACGGCAGCAGCCGTGCGTGCCGGTCCTGACCCTCGACGACCGGCTCGTCGAGCTCAGCCTCGTCGACGTGCTCCACGATGCCGACGGCCTCCGCAGCGTGGAAGGGGACACGCCGGGGGAGAAGGTCGCCGTCATCGAGTTCCTGCTCGCCATCTGCTTCGCCTCCGGCACCTACCCGGCGTCCGCCGCCGAGTGGCCGGCCTGGGTCGACGCGAAGGACGGGCTCCGGCCCGCCGCCGAGTGGCTCGCCGAGCGGCCCGAGGACGAGGTGTGGGACCTGTTCCACCCCACCGAGCCGCTCGGGCAGAACTCCCTCCTCGCCCCCTTCCTCGATCAGCGCGGCGCAGGGCCGGCGCAGCTGGTGATCGAGCGGGTCGGTGACTACAACCAGTTCTTCGACCACCACCACCTGGACCACCCCGACCCCTTACCCGTCGCCCGCGCCTTCCGCGCGATGCTCACGCAGCACGTGTACGGGCCGGCCGGCCGGGCCCGGATCTCCGGCAAGGAGACGCTCGGCCCCACCATCACCAACCTCGCCGCCACCCGCCTCGGGACCCGGATCCGCGTCATCGCACTCGGCGAGACCCTCGGCGAGACCCTCCGCCTGAACCTGGCACCCGTCTCCGGGCCGCCCGGCGAACTGAACCGCTCCTGGACCGTCGGCAAGGAGCGCCGCGGCTTCACGACGAAGCCCCAGGCACGCCCGGTCAGCGGGCCCGCGGACCTGCACAGCTACCTCGGCCGGTCGGTCCTGCTCCGCCCGACCCCCGAGGGGGATGCCGTCGACCGGGTGCTCCTCGGCGCCGGCGAACTGCTCGCGCTGACGGAAGACCACCTCCAGGACGCGGTTCCCGCCACGAAGGCGGACGGCACGACCAAGCCCCTCTGGGCCTCGGCGACCCGCGCCGTGTGGCGTGACGCGCACTCCCTCTACGCCGCCGTGAACGAGGCCCGTTCGTCCGACGGCGCGAACGACGGTAGGACCCTGTACCGGCGGCTCGCGCTCTTCCCGCCGGAGGACGTCGCCCCCGAGCCCGGCCAGCAGCCCGCCCGCCGCGTAGAGCTGTGGACCGTCGGACTCGTGGCCAAGCAGACCACGGCCATCACCTGGGTCGACGGGACGTTCCCCTTCGCCCCCGGCCTGGAGGCGCGGCTCTACCTCGCTTCCTTCCGCGGTTCGGAGATCGCCGAGTACGTGGCCTCCGCCCTGAGCAGGGCGGCGTACGCGGCCTGGACCGTCGTCTACCCGAACCCCAAGCCGACCGACAAGGCGGGCCAGATCGCGCGCTTCGACGCGCGCGGCATGCACTGGGCGGCGACGCGGGAGCCGTTCGACCTGCTGATGGACGAGACCACCATCGGCGAGCCCGAGTGCCTGCTCGACTACGCCGCCACGGTGGCCGCCTCCGCCCGCGGCTTCCTCACCGCACGCCTTGACTCGCTGCCGAGGAACCGGCAGGGCGCCAAGGCGCAGGCGGCGGCGCTGAAGCGGTTCGACGACGAGCTGGCCTCGCCGAAGGCGCCGGCCGAAATCCGAGGGGAGAGGGCATGACCACCCGAGCCGAGCCCAAGTCCGGGCCAGGACCCGAGAGCAGCGCGACCAGCGCTGCCCTGACCGCCTGGCTCGCCAGCCTCGTACACAACCGCAACTACGGGAGCCTCGCCGACCTCCGGCGCACCCGGGTCCGCAAGGAACCGCACTTCCGGGCCATCTGGTACAGCCCGGGCGAGGAGCAGGAGGAGATCTACGAGCAGGTCGCCTTCCTCTTCGCCGTCTACCACCAGGGCAGGTCTGAGCCGGCCTACGGCTACGGGAGCCTCGGAGAGGCCGCCCGCAGGATCGGCAGCGGCGAGAAGCAGGGGCCGGAGGACTCCGGCGCGGCCCGTCTCGTCGACCGGATCGTGTCCAGCCGCCGGATCCCGTGGCGCCACCTCCAGCACACCGTCGCGCGGCTGCGGGCCTGCGGAGCGAAGCCGCCCTCGTGGGCCCGGCTCGCCGACGACCTGAGCCAGTGGAACGACCGCAAGGCCCGTATCTCCTACGAGTGGGCCGTGGACTTCCACAACGCCCGCTCCCGGGCCGCCGCCGGTGCCCGCACCGCCAGCACGATCGTCGATCCGACCCAGAAGGGCACCACCACGTGACCAGCAACGCCCCCTCCACCGGTCGCCAGTTCCTCTCCCTGCACCTCCTGGAGACCCTGGTCGCCGTGCTGCCCGTACGCGACGAGAACGGCTCGCCCAAGTCCATCGTCTACGGCGGCACCGAGCGCCACATGATCACGAGCCAGGCGCGCCGCCGTGCCGAACGGGTCCACACCCGTGACCGCGCCAACAAGGGCATCGGCGCCCTGGCCGGCCGGACCACCGCCACCCGTACCCGCGAGTGGGCGCTGATCACCAGCAGGGCCCTGACCTCGGGGCATGGCTGGGAGGCGGAGGAGGCCGTCCGTACGGCCCGCGCCGTCATCGAGGCCACGGGGCTGAAGTTCGGCGACCCGGCCAAGAAGACCGTCGCGAACCTGACCAAGGTGCTCCTCTTCGCCCCCTCCGACGCGGGCACGCGCATCGCCGCCCACATCCACGAGCAGGCCGGGGAACTGCGTCCCTGGACGGCGGAGTACGTGGCGGCGCAGGCGGCGGCCGCGCCCAAGCCCAGGAAGGGCGGCCGCAAGAGTGCCGCCCAGGAGGCGGCCGACCTGGACGAGGCGGCGGAGGACACGGCCTCGGCCCCGGCCGACGCCAAGCTGCCCCCGCTGCCGCAGGCGACCCGCGCCGCGGTCCTCACGGCCCTCGCCCCGCGCGACGCCATCGACATCGCCCTGTACGGCCGCTTCCTCGCCGAGATCGCCGACTCCCCGAACGTGGACGGCGCGGTCCAGAGCAGCCACGCCTTCACCGTCCACGAGGCCGAGCAGGTCGACGACTTCTACGCCGCCGCCGACGACGCGAAGCTCGACCGCAAGAAGAACGCCCTGGACTTCCTCGATGTCGCCGACGACGCCGGCGCCGGCATGACCGGCTACCAGTCCCTGATCACCGGTACGTTCTACCGGCACGCCGTGCTCGACCGCGTGAAGCTGCGTACGAACCTCCGGGCCGCCGGCATGACGGTCGAGGAGGCAGAGGAGGCGTCGGTCGCGGCCGAGGAGGAGTTCGTCACCGCCTTCGTCGATGCCTTTCCCGAGGCGAAGAAGAACTCGACCGCCTCCACCGGCTCGCTGCCCGCCCTCGTCCTCGCCTTCGAGGGCGAGCGCCCGTACAACTACGCGGCGGCCTTCCAAGCACCCATCGACGAGAACCCCGAAGACAAGGGCGGCGAGGGCCCGGCCGGTCCGGCCGCGGTCAAGCGGCTGCTGAAGCACCACGCCTTCGTCAGCACGCGCCGCCCCGACATCACCTCGGGCCGCGTCCTCACCTACGACCCCCAGATCGACGAGCTCCTCGGCACGCTGAAGTCCCCCGGAGCGGAGCCCGTCACCTCGGCCAAGGGGCTGACGGCGTGACGCACGTCCTGCTCGTACGGCTTGCCGCTCCCCTGCAGTCGTGGGGGGCGGTGTCCCGCTTCGCCGCCCACCGCGACACCCACAGCCGGCCCACCAAGTCCGCGGTGGTCGGCCTGTGCGCGGCGGCCCTCGGCCGGGACCGCACCGACCCGGTGGACGACCTCGCCGGACTCGTCTTCGGCGTGCGCGCCGACCACCCGGGCACACCGGTACGTGACTACCACTCCGTCGGCGCGGGGAAGTACCCGCTGCGCCCGCGCGATGTCATCACCGACCACCGGCGGGCGGCGGCGGTGGCCAAGAGCATGGAGGCCGCCGAAGGGCCGGGCTTCGGCCACCACGAGCTGGCCGGGTGGTACGGGGCGCCGAAGAAGATCGCCGCCGATCCCGTCTCCGGGGTCCTGGTCTCGGGAGAGCTCTCCCGTACGGCGCTGATCACGGAGCGCTGGTACCTGTCGGACGCAGCCTTCGTCGTGGGGCTCCAGCACCAGGACCGGGCGCTGCTGGAGGAGATCGCGCACGCCCTGGAGCACCCGAAGCAGCTGCTGTGGCTCGGCCGGAAGTCCTGTCCGCCCTCCGGCACGCTGGCCGCCGGCATCCTGCCCGGCACGCTCGCGGAGGCCTTCGCCGCGAAGCGGCTGCTGCCGGGCCCGGAGGGCCCCGACACCTCGGGCCGACGGCCCTGGGCCTGGCTCCAGGCGGCCTCGGGTGCGCGGGGGGCCTCCCAGGTCAACGACCAGCCCGTCAGCTTCGACCCGGCCCGCCGGGCCCATGCCACGCGCTGGGAGACCCGTACGCGCGTCACCATCGCTCCGAACGCCACCGAATGGGACATCATCCCTTGAACACCGCGAACCCGGGGGCCACCGGGACCAGCACCCGTACCGCCGCCACGACGGCACGCTTCGTCGCCACCCACTCCGTCCTCTCCCTCAACGCCCGCCACCCGCTCGTCGCCAAGTCGCTGGTCGACGCCCAGGAGATGCACCGCACGGTGATGAGCGGATTCCGCGGCTGGGTCGAGGACGGCGACCCGGAGGCCCGCTCGCAGATGGGCGTCCTGTCGACCTGGTCGGTGGACCTGAAGGCGGCGGCGCTCGTACTGGTCGTGCAGTCCAGGATCCCGGGGGACTGGGCCCGGATACCGCGAGCGGCCTTCACCGCCCCGCCGCACATCATCACCGTCGACCGCACCTTCAAGGCGGGGGAGTCCGTGGGCTTCCGTACGGTCGTCAACCCGACCCACAGCCGCCCGCCGGCCAGCCCCACCGGGGAGAAGACCCGCGGTACGCGGACCGCCCACACCACACCGGAGCACGTGAAGCGCTGGTTCGTACGCCGCCTCCAGCCCGACGGCGACCCGGCGACGGCTGAGGACGGTGTGGTCCGCATCGGCGCCACCGCCGACCCTGACAGCCTCGGCATCCGCATGCTGCCGACCCTCTCCAGCGCCCACCGCCGCAAGCCGGTCCGCATCGGCCGCGCGGAGATCCGCGGCTCCCTGACGATCACCGACCCGGAAACCCTGACCGCAGCCCTCTCCAACGGCCTCGGGCACGCCCGCGCTTACAGCTGCGGGCTGATCCTGACGCGCTGAGGGAGGTGCCTTCGAGGCGCCTTCCGTGGGGCGACATTTTTTAGCCGGCAAAAATA
>NZ_JBWJVM010000038.1:0-79554 GCF_056428985.1 Streptomyces sp. CA189
CCGCCCCGGGGGCTCGCGGGGCGCTGGGGGGGGGGGGGGGGGCCCCCCCCCCCCGCCCCCCCCACGTCCGATGGCCGCTCAGCCGCCGGTCAGCCGCCGAAGTAGGCGTCGAAGTTCTTCGAGAACTCCCAGTTGCCGAAGCGGTCCCAGTTGATCGACCAGGTCATCAGTCCGCGCAGGGCGGGCCAGGTGCCGTGGGTCTGGTACGACCCACAGCTGGTCTTCTTGGTCAGGCAGTCCAGTGCCTTGTCGACCTCCGCCGGCGGGGTGTGGCCGTTGCCCGCGTTGGTCGTGGCCGGCAGGCCGATGGCCACCTGGTCCGCGCGCAGCGCGGGGAAGACGCGGGCGGTGTTGCCGGCCACCGGGAAGCCCGTGAGCAGCATGTCCGTCATCGCGATGTGGAAGTCGGCTCCGCCCATGGAGTGGTACTGGTTGTCGAGGCCCATGATCGGGCCCGAGTTGTAGTCCTGGACGTGGAGCAGGGTGAGGTCGTCGCGCAGGGCGTGGATGACCGGGAGGTAGGCGCCGGCGCGCGGGTCCTGGCCGCCCCAGGGGCCGGATCCGTAGAACTGGTAGCCGAGCTGGACGAAGAAGGTCTCGGGGGCCATCGTCAGGATGAAGTCCGGGCCGTACTTGGCCTTCAGGGTCTTCACGGCCGAGATCAGGTTGACGATCACCGGTGTGGTGGGGGCGCGGAAGTCGGTGTCGCCCGTGGCCAGGGAGAGGGAGTGGCCCTCGAAGTCGATGTCGAGGCCGTTGAGCCCGTACTCGTCGATGATCTTGCCGACGGAGGCGACGAAGGCGTCGCGGGCCGCCGTGGTGCCGAGCTGGACCTGTCCGTTCTGGCCGCCGATCGAGATCAGGACCTTCTTGCCCGCGGCCTGCTTGGCCTTGATGGCCGCCTTGAACTCCGCGGCCGATTCGACGGTCGGGCACTCGCTGACCGGGCAGAGCTGGAAGCGGATGTCGCCCGAGGTCACCGAGGTGGGTTCGCCGAAGGCCAGGTTGATGACGTCCCAGGAGGCGGGCACGTCGGCCATCCGGACGTATCCGGAGCCGTTGGCGAAGCTGGCGTGCAGGTAGCCGACCAGCGCGTGGGCGGGCAGGCCCGGGTTGCCGGGGTTGCCGCCGCCGCTCGGCGTGGTCACGGGGACGGCCGCGCTCTTGGGGGATTCCCCGGCCGCGTTGACCGCGCTGACCTGGAAGGAGTACGTCGTGGAGGCGGTGAGGCCGGTGACCGTCGCCGAAGTGCCGCTGACCGTGGTCGGGTTCGCGCCGTCCCGGTAGACCTTGTACGAGGCGGCCCCCGTCGCGGCCGCCCAGGAGAGGCCGACGGTGGTGGCGGAGGAGGCGGACGCGGTGAGCCCGGCGGGGACGGCCGGGATCTGGGGCTCGCCGGGTCCGGAGCCGCCGGGGTCGGGGCCGATGAGGGTCACGTCGTCGGTGAACTGCGGCGGCTGGCCGTACCAGCCCTGCGTGTACACGGTCACCGAGGTGGTGCTCGCGCCGGTACGGAAGCTGGTGCTGAGCTGCTTCCAGGCACCCGGGCTCTGCGTCCAGGTCTGCGGGTCCGTGGTCCCGGTGCCGGTCGCGCCGAGGTAGACGTACGCGCCCTGCACCCAGGCGCTCAGCGTGTACGCGGAGTCGGGCTTGACGGTGACGGTCTGGGAGCAGCGGGCGTTGTCCTGCCCGGCCGGGGTGCCCTTGAGGGCGGAAGCGCCGCCGTGCACGGGGGTGCTGACGGCGGCTCCGCTGCCGGCCGAGCAGCTCCAGCCGTCGAGGCCGGCTTCGAAGCCGCCGTTGCGGATGAGGTCGGCGTCGGCCGCCGCGGCCGGCTGGCCGGCGGCGAGGAGGCCGGCGGCCGCGAGGGCGGCGGCGGTAAGGAGGGACAGCGCGGAGCGTATGACGGTGGGTCTGGCGGGGCGGGTGGGGCGATGGGAACGGTTGGAGCGCACAACTGCCTCCGGTACATGGGGGGATGGAGCCGGGCCGCGGGTGGGGAAGCGGTGGGGGAAGGCACAGCGGCGCCCAAGATGGTCCAGACCAATGCCCTTGTCAAGACTTCCCGCCTCCCCGCCCCACGACGCGCGCCGCCGCCTCGTGCATCGCGAGTTCCAGCACCACCGGATCGGTGAGCGTGCCCTGCCCGTCCGGGACCACGAGCCAGCGGACCCCGCCCGTGGCCCGGCCGGGGTACGGGACCACGATCCAGGTCCCGTGCCCGACTCCCCGTACGCCCGTCCCGACCCAGCGGGACGCCGTGCCCGGGGGCACGAAGAAGCCCAGCCTGGAGTCGCCGAAATCGGCGAGCACCGGGCCGGGCCGGTCCAGCAGCGCGTCCAGTACTTCGAGGGTGGCGTGTCCCAGCTCCCCCGGCAGGATCAGCACGTCCCACCGGCGGCCGGCGGGCAGCAGGGCGACCCCGAGGGGGTTGCGCTCCCACTCCCACCGGCAGGCGTCCGGATCGGGCGCCACCGAGACCAGCCATTCCACTGCCGTCTTGTCCCCCGGGATCGTCATCGCCCGGCCTCCGCTCTCTGTGTGAGGTGAAGCGTTCTCACAGGAGAGAGCGGGGCCGGGCGCAGGTATGACGCGGGTTTCCCTACCCCTTGGTGGTGAACCGGGTCACACCGCCGGGGCCGGGGTGCGCCAGGGGCGTGCGGGCGTCTCTTACCCGATCACCACACCGGTGCGCAGCCGACCGCGCGGCCTCAGCTGTCGAAGCCGAGACCGAAGCGGTCCAGCGTCTTCAGCCACAGGTTGCGGTGCCCGCCCAGCCGGTCGGCCCGGGCCAGCGACCACTTCGTCATCGTGATGCCGGTCCAGGCGAAGGGCTCGGGCGGGAAGGGCATCGGCTTGGAGCGGACCATTTCCAGCTCGGTGCGCTCGGTCTTCTCCCCGGAGAGCAGGTCGAGCATCACGTCGGCGCCGAAGCGGGTGGCCCCGACGCCCAGCCCGGTGTAGCCGGCCGCGTAGGCCACCTTGCCGGCGTGCGCGGTGCCGAAGAAGGCGGAGAAGCGCGAGCAGGTGTCGATCGCCCCGCCCCAGGCGTGGCTGAATTTCACCCCTTCCAGCTGCGGGAAGCAGGTGAAGAAGTGCTCGGCGAGCTTGAGGTACGTCTCGGGCCGGTGGTCGTGCTCGGCGTCGAGCTTGCCGCCGTAGGGGTAGATCGCGTCGTATCCGCCCCACAGGATCCGCCGGTCGGGGGTGATCCGGAAGTAGTGGAACTGGTTGGCGCTGTCGCCGAGGCCCTGCCGGTTCTTCCAGCCGATCGAGGCGAGCTGCTCCTCGGTGAGCTGCTCCGTCATGAGCGCGTAGTCGTAGACCGGGACGGTCAGCGGGCGCACCCGCTTGACCAGCGACGGGAAGATGTTGGTGCCCAGCGCCACCCGGCGGGCGAAGACCCGGCCGTACGGGGTGCGCACGGCCATCCCCTCCCCCGAGCCGGCCAGGTCCAGCCCGCGCGTGTTCTCGTAGATCCGTACGCCCAGCTCCAGGCAGGCCCGCTTCAGGCCCCAGGCGAGCTTCGCCGGGTTGAGCATGGCGACGCCGTCGCGGTCCCAGATCCCGCCGAGGAAGGTCGGGGAGTCGACCTCGGCCCGTACGGCGTCCGCATCCAGCCATTCGGAGCGGCCGGCCAGGCCGAGCCGCTCGGCCTCGGCGTGGAACTCGCGGAGCTCCGCGACCTGGTGCGGCTCGGTGGCCACGTCGATCTCACCGCTGCGCTCGAAGTCGCAGTCGATGCCGTAGCGGGCGACAGCCTCCTCGATGGCGTCGAGGTTCTGCGCTCCGAGGTCTTCCAGCTTGGCGAGCTCGTCCGGCCAGCGGGCCATCCCGTTGGCGAGGCCGTGGGTGAGGGAGGCGGCGCAGAAGCCGCCGTTGCGGCCCGAGGCGGCCCAGCCCGCCTCGTGGCCCTCGATGAGGACGACGTCCCGGGCGGGGTCGCGCTCCTTGGCGAGCAGCGCGGTCCACAGGCCGCTGTAGCCGCCGCCGATGACGAGCAGGTCGCAGTGCTCGTCCCCGGTGAGGGCGGGCTCGGCGGCGGGCTTGCCCGGGTCGTCCAGCCAGTACGAGACCGGCTTCGCTTCGGAAAGAGATCGTGCAGCGGTGCGCATGGCGTCTGGGGCCATGTCTTCCAACTCCCTACAGGTGTTACTTGGGCTGTGCTTTCTTGCGGCGGTTGGCGACCATCTGGCCGGCCAGCACCACCAGGACCGCGATGACGAACATCGCGGTGCCGATGACGTTGATCTGTACAGGCGTACCGCGCTGGGCCGATCCCCACACGAACATGGGGAAGGTGACGGTGTTGCCCGAGTTGAAATTGGTGATGATGAAGTCGTCGAACGAGAGCGCGAAGGAGAGCAGCGCGCCCGCCGCGATGCCCGGGGCCGCGATCGGCAGGGTGACGCGCAGGAAGGTCTGCACGGGTCCGGCGTAGAGATCGCGGGCCGCTTCCTCCAGGCGGGGGTCCATGGAGAGCACCCGGGCCTTGACGGCGGCGACGACGAAGCTGAGGCAGAACATGACGTGGGCGATCAGGATCGTCCAGAAGCCGAGCTGGATGCCCATGTTGAGGAAGAGGGCCAGCAGCGAGGCCGCCATCACGATCTCGGGCATGGCCATCGGCAGGAAGATCAGCGAGTTGACCGCGCCGCGCCCGCGGAACCGGTAGCGGACCATCGCGAAGGCGATCGCGGTGCCCAGCACGGTCGCGCCGAGGGTGGCCCACAGGGCGATCTGGAGCGAGAGGGACAGGGACCCGCACATGTCGGCGACCCCGCAGGGGTCCTTCCACGCGTCGAGGGAGAACTCCTGCCAGGCGTAGTTGAACCGTCCGGTGGGGTTGTTGAAGGAGAAGACCGTGACGACGACGTTCGGCAGGATCAGGTAGGCGAGCGTGCCGAGCCCCGCGATCACGACGAGGTTGCGGCGCAGCCAGGTGGTGGCGCTCTTCATCAGACCAGGTCCTCCGTCCCCGCTCGGCGGATGTAGATGGTGACCATGACGAGCACGATGGCCATGAGGATGAAGGACAGGGCGGCCGCCGTCGGGTAGTCGAGAATGCGCAGGTACTGCGACTGGATGACGTTGCCGATCATGCGGGTGTCCGTGGAGCCGAGCAGTTCGGCGTTGACGTAGTCGCCGCTCGCCGGGATGAAGGTGAGCAGGGTCCCGGAGACGACGCCCGGCATGGACAGCGGGAAGGTCACCTTGCGGAAGACCGTGGCGGGACGGGCGTACAGGTCCCCGGCCGCCTCGTGGAGGCGGGTGTCGATGCGCTCCAGCGAGGTGTAGAGCGGAAGGATCATGAAGGGGAGGAAGTTGTACGTCAGACCGCAGACGACCGCGAGCGGCGTGGCGAGGACGCGGTCGCCCTCGGTCATGCCGAGCCAGCTGGTGACGTCCAGGAAGCCGACCGTGTTGAGGACGTCGACCACCGGGCCGCCGTCGGCCAGGATCGTCTTCCAGGCCAGGGTGCGGATCAGGAAGCTGGTGAAGAACGGGGCGATGACCAGCACCAGGAGCAGGTTGCGCCAGCGGCCCGCCTTGAAGGCGATCAGGTAGGCCAGCGGATAGCCCAGCAGCAGGCAGAGCGCGGTCGCGGTGCCGGCGTAGAGCAGGGAGCGCAGGAACTGCGGGTAGTACTCGGTGAAGGCGTCCCAGTACGTCTGGAAGTGCCAGGTGACCTTGAATCCCTCTTCGAGGGAGCCGGTCTGCACCGAGGTCGAGGCCTGGTAGATCATCGGCAGCACGAAGAAGACGAGCAGCCACAGGATGCCCGGGAGCAGCAGCCAGTACGGGACCAGGCGCTTCTTCAGGGACGGCTTGTGCACCGGGGGCTCGGCGGAAACGGCGACCTCGGGCAGGGTCGCGGGGGCGGTCACGCGCTCTCCTCGACCGTCTCGATGCCGGCGTCGATGTCCTGTGCCGCGTCCAGGCCGAAGGTGTGGTCCGGGTTCCAGTGCAGTATGACGTCGGCGCCGGGGACGAGGCGGGCGTCGCGCTCGATGTTCTGCACGTACACCTCCAGCTCCGGGCAGACCGGGCTGTCGATGACGAACTGGGTGGAGACTCCGATGAAGGAGGTGGCCGCGATCTTGCCGGCGACCTTGTTGCGGCCGGCCGCGACCGTGCCCTCCGCGTCCGCGTGGACCAGGGAGATCTTCTCCGGGCGCACCCCGACCAGCAGCTTGCCGCCGGCGCGGGGTGTGGTCGAACATCGCGTCGCCGGGACGCGCAGCTTCGTACCGGCCGAGGAGACGACTACGTCGGACGCGCCGGCCTCCAGCACCTCGGCCTCGATGAGGTTCGAGGTGCCGAGGAAGTTCGCCACGAAGGTCGTCTTCGGGTTCTCGTACAGGTCGGCGGGGGCGCCGAGCTGCTCGACGCGGCCGCCGTTCATCACGGCGACCGTGTCGGCCATGGTCATGGCCTCCTCCTGGTCGTGCGTGACGTGCACGAAGGTGATGCCGACCTCGGTCTGGATGCGCTTGAGCTCCAGCTGCATCTGGCGGCGCAGCTTGAGGTCGAGGGCGCCGAGCGGCTCGTCGAGGAGCAGCACCTGCGGGTGGTTGATGAGCGCGCGGGCGACGGCCACGCGCTGCTGCTGGCCGCCGGAGAGCTGGTGCGGCTTGCGCCGGGCGAACTGGCCGAGCTGGACCAGCTCCAGCATGTCGTCGACCTGCTTCTTGACCGACTTGATGCCGCGGCGGCGCAGCCCGAAGGCGATGTTCTCCGAGACGTCGAGGTGCGGGAAGAGGGCGTAGCTCTGGAAGACCGTGTTGACCGGGCGCTTGTACGGCGGCAGGTGCGTGACCTCGCGGTCGCCGAGGCTGACGGTGCCGGTGGAGGGCTCCTCCAGGCCGGCGATCATGCGCAGGGTGGTGGTCTTCCCGCAGCCCGAGGCGCCGAGCAGGGCGAAGAAGGATCCCTGGGGGATGGTGAGATCCAGCGGGTGCACGGCGGTGAAGGATCCGTAGTGCTTGCTGATCCCGGCGAGGCGGACGTCGCCGCCTTCGGTCTTGTCAGTCATGGGCCTGGGCCTTCGGTGGTGTGTCGTGGAAGGGGCAGGTGCCGGTACGGGTGCCTGTCGCCGGCGGGGACGGCGGCGGGACCCGTCAGGCTCCGATGAGCTTGGCGAACTTCTCTTCGTACGCCGTCTCTTCCTCACCGGTGAGGGAGCGGAAGGCGTGCGACTTGGCGGCCATCGCCTTGTCGGGGACGATCAGGACGTTGTCCGCGAGCTCCGGGTCGATCTTGGCCAGCTCGTCCTTGACGCCCTCGACGGGGCAGACGTAGCTGATGTACGCGGCCAGCTGGGCGGCCACCGGGGGCTCGTAGTAGTAGTCGATGAGCCGCTCCGCGTTGGCCTTGTGCCGGGCCTTCACGGGGACCAGCAGGTTGTCGCTGGAGGTGATGTAGCCGGGCGCCGGGATCGCGTACTGGATGTCCGGGTTGCCGGCCTGGAGCTGGATGACGTCGCCGGCCCAGGCCAGGCAGGCTGCGAGGTCGCCCTTGTCGAGGTCCGCGGTGTAGTCGTTGCCGGTGAAGCGGCGGATCTGCTTCTTGTCCACGCCCTTCTGGAGCCGGCCGATCGCCTCGTCGTAGTCGGCGTCGGTGAACTTCGCCGGGTCCTTGCCCTGGTCGAGCAGGGTCATGCCGACGCTGTCGCGCATTTCAGTGAGGAAGCCGACGCGGCCCTTGAGGGAGGGGTCGTCCAGCATCTGCGTGACGGAGTCGACCTTCTTCCCGCCGGTCGCCTTGGTGTTGTAGGCGATGACGGTGTTGATGCCGGTCCACGGATAGCTGTACGCGCGGCCCGGGTCCCAGTCGGGGCTGCGGAACTGCGGGATCAGGTTGGCGTAGGCGTGCGGGAGCTGGGAGGGGTCCAGCTTCTGGGCCCAGCCGAGCCGGATGATGCGCGCGGCGAGCCAGTCGGTGACGACGATCAGGTCGCGGCCGGTGTCCTGGCCGGCCGCGAGCTGGGGCTTGATCTTGCCGAAGAACTCGACGTTGTCGTTGATGTCCTCGGTGTACTTGACCTTGATACCGGTCCGCTTGGTGAACTCCTCCAGCGTGGGACGGGACTTCTCGTCCTCGCTGGTGTCCATGTACTCGGTCCAGTTGGAGAAGTTGATCTCCTTCTCCTGGGCCGAGTGGTCGTCGGAGGCCGCGGCGTTGCCCTCCGCGCGCTTGGCCGGCGGGATGCCGCAGCCGGCGAGCGCGGAGAGGCCGCCGAGGGTGAGCGCTCCGACTCCGGAGGCGCGCAGCACGGAGCGGCGGGTGAGGGCGCCGCGCCCGGTGGTGAGGCTGCGCCGCATCGCGGCGAGTTGCGCCGCCGAGAGGCGGGCGGGCTCGAACTGCTCCATGGGAGGTGCCCTTTCGGGATGGGTGCGGGCCGCTGGTCGGGCGGCAACTGCCCCGCGGCGGTAGCCGCGAAGTGTTAGGTTCTGTCCCCGAAGATCGTGCGGTGCCAGTCCTTCGCGGCCACCGCGGTGTTGTCGTACATCACGTGCTTGACCTGCGTGTACTCCTCGAAGGAGTACGTGCTCATGTCCTTTCCGAAGCCACTGGCCTTGTAGCCCCCGTGCGGCATCTCGCTGATGATCGGGATGTGGTCGTTGACCCAGACGCAGCCCGCCTGGATCTCGCGGGTGGCGCGGTTCGCCCGGTACACGTCACGGCTCCAGGCGGAGGCGGCGAGCCCGTACGGGGTGTCGTTGGCCAGCGCGATGCCCTCGTCGTCGGTGTCGAAGGGCAGGACCACGAGGACCGGCCCGAAGATCTCGGACTGGACCACCTCGCTGTCCTGGGCGGCGCCGGCGATCAGCGTGGGCCGGTAGTACGCGCCGTCCGCGAGGTGGCGTTCCTCTTCCCTGGCTCCGGGGATCTCACCGCCGGTGACGACGGTGGCGTACGCACGGGCGCGCTCGACGAAACCGGCGACCCGGTCGCGGTGCGCGTGCGAGACCAGCGGGCCGAGGTCGGTCGACGGATCGAAGGGGTCTCCGACGCGGACGGTCTCCATCAGCTCGGCGACCCGGGCGACGAAGGCGTCGTGGAGGGGGCGCTGGACGTAGGCACGGGTGGCGGCCGTGCAGTCCTGGCCGGTGTTGATCAGGGAGGCGGCGACGGCGCCGTTGGCGGCGGCCTCCAGGTCCGCGTCGTCGAAGACGAGGAAGGGGGCCTTGCCGCCGAGCTCCAGGTGGAGCCGCTTGACGGTGGCGGTGGCGATCTCGGCGACCCGCTTGCCGATGGCGGTGGACCCGGTGAAGGAGGTCATGACCACGTCCGGGTGGCCGACCAGGTGCTCGCCCGCGTCCCGGCCGGCGCCGGTGACGATGTTGACCACGCCGTCGGGCAGGCCCGCCTCCTTGGCCGCCTGGGCGAACATCAGGGAGGTCAGCGGGGTGAGCTCGGCGGGCTTGAGGACGATGGTGTTGCCCGCGGCGATCGCCGGAAGGATCTTCCAGGCGGCCATCTGCAGCGGGTAGTTCCACGGCGCGATGGAGCCCACGACCCCGATCGCCTCGCGGCGCACGTACGAGGTGTGGTCCCCGGAGTACTCGCCGGCGGCCTGCCCCTGGAGGTGGCGCGCGGCGCCCGCGAAGAAGGCGGTGTTGTCGATGGTCCCCGGGACGTCGAACTCGGTCGACAGCTTGACCGGCTTGCCGCACTGCAGGGACTCCGCGTACGCGAATTCCTCGGCCCGCTCGGCCAGCACTCCGGCCAGCCGGTGCAGCGCGTCGGAGCGCTCCCCGGGGGTGGCCCCGGACCAGCCCGGGAAGGCCCGCTTGGCGGCGGCGACGGCGGCGTCCACGTCGGCGGTGGAGGCCAGCTCGTAGGTGAGCACCTCCTCGCCCGTGGCGGGGTCGATCACGGTGTGTGACCGGCCCGAGGTGCCGGGCCGCAGCTGCCCGTCGATGTACTGCGCGCCTTCGGCGAATCGGTCCTTGACCTGGACCTTGACCTGGAAGCGGTTGCCCATCACGCTCTCACGCTCTCCGTAGCTACAGTTCGAGCTACAGCTCGAATTGAGTGCCGATCCTGGCAGAGGTACACCCCTCGGCCAAGTGATTCCGTTGTTGCCTTTTGATTACGCGACGGAATCGGTCGACCATGTGTCGAGGCGCGCCCGAAATCCCGTACGAAGTGTCCGGTGCTCCTGCGAGACTCGCATGCATGGAGAACATCGAGGAACTGATCGGGCAGGTCAGCCGGGGTGAGAGGCTGAAGTTCCTGCCGTTCTGGGGACACCGGCCGCGGCCCGACGGGACGCTCGGACCGAGCTGCCTCAGTCAGTGGTGGCCGTCCGAGTTCACCGTGGGTGACGTGCGGTACGCCACCGCCGAGCACTGGATGATGGCCGGAAAGGCGCGCCTGTTCGAGGATGCCGAGGCCGAGCGGGCGGCTCTGGAGGCGAAGAGTCCGGCGGCCGCGAAGAAGGCCGGGCGGCTGGTGCGCGGCTTCGACGACGTGGTGTGGGAGCGGGAGCGGTTCGCGCTGGTGGTGGAGGGCAGCGTGCACAAGTTCGGCTCCGATCCGGCGCTGGCCTCGTACCTGCTCTCGACCGGGAAGCGGGTCCTGGTGGAGGCCAGCCCGATGGACCGGATCTGGGGCATAGGACTGGCCGCCGACGACGAGCGCGCGCTGGACCCGGCGCGCTGGCGCGGCCTGAACCTGCTGGGCTTCGCGCTCATGGAGGCGCGCGAGCGGCTGCGGGCGGAGCTGTAGTGCCGCGTTAATCGATCGCGCACGCCGGAGCGGACGTCTAGCGTGATCCTTGTCCAGGTGCGCAGGTGAGACCTACTTCCACTGTTAATGGGGTGGCCGCGGGTTCGAGTCCCGTCACCGGCTTCGGGCCGGTGTAGCTCAGTTGGCAGAGCGCCTTGCGGTTTCGCCGAACTCGATCTCTGGACACCTACGTTCACGCACCTCCCGGTGCGCGGGCCACGGCTACTTCTTCCACGAAACAACGCCGCGGCCACTTCTTCCTCGGGAGGCGCACGTGCGGAGTGCCCGGTGCGCAGGCAACGGTTACTTCCGGATCAACAGGTCGCGGGTTCGAGTCCCGCCCGGCTCCGGCCGGTAGCTCAGTCGGATAGAGCAGTCGACACAGTCCGTCGCCGACTTCGATCTCGGGCATTCCGCACGTCACGCCTCCCCCGCTTTCCACTGAATTCGGGGGGATTCTCATGGCTCGCTTCAACCTGCTCCGCTCCAAGGCGGCGCCCACCGCACCCGCTGCGTCCACCGCACCCGCCTCGCCCGTCCGCTCCACCGGCCGCCGCGCCGCCAACGCGCACGGCAGCCCCGGCTTCGTCCGCGATCCGCGCTCCGAGCTGTTCCTGCTCGCCGTCGCCAACTTCGTGACGCAGCAGACCGCTTACGAGTCCGGCGAGGCCCGCGACGGCCGGTTCGGCGCGCTCGTGCGCACCCTTGCCGTGGAGGATCCCGAGTGGACCGCCGGCCTGCTCGGCTGGCTGCGCCGCGACGGCAACATGCGGACGGCTTCGCTCGTCGGCGCCGCCGAGTACGTCAAGGCGCGGCTCGACGCCGGAGCGACCGGCGGGCCCTCGAACCGGCAGGTCGTGGACTCCGTGCTGCTGCGCGCGGACGAGCCGGGCGAGCTGCTCGCCTACTGGACGGCCGCGTACGGGCGGAACGTGCCCAAGCCCGTCAAGCGCGGGATCGCCGACGCGGTGCGCCGCCTGTACTCCGGGAAGTCCCTGCTGAAGTACGACACCGCCTCCCGGGGATACCGCTTCGGCGACGTCCTCAACCTCGTGCACGCCTCCCCCGACCCGGACAAGCCCTGGCAGGGCGAGCTGTTCCGGCACGCCCTCGACCGACGGCACAACCCGGAGACCGCCGAGGTCCCGCCGGGCAACCGCACCCTGCTCGCGCACCGGGCCCTGATGGAGCTGCCCGTGGCGGAGCGCCGGGCCGTGGTCACCGCGGCGGACGGAGCCGAGCGGCTCGCCGCGGCGGGCATGACCTGGGAGGCGCTGGCCGGCTGGCTTCAGGGGCCGATGGACGCGACCGCCTGGGAGGCGGTCATCCCGTCCATGGGCGCGATGGCGCTGCTGCGCAACCTGCGCAACTTCGACGAGGCCGGGGTGTCGGACGCGGTGGCCGAGCGGGTCGCGGCGAAGATCTCCGACGCGGAGACCGTCGCCCGGGCCCGGCAGTTCCCCTTCCGCTACCTGGCCGCCCACCAGCACGCCCCCTCGCTGCGCTGGGCGTACCCGCTGGAGCGGGCGCTGGGCCACTCCCTGGCCCACGTACCGGCGCTGCCCGGGCGGACGCTGATCCTGGTGGACCGGTCCGGGTCGATGTGGTCGCCGCTGTCGGACCGCTCGCAGCTCAACCGGGCCGACGCGGCGGCCGTCTTCGGGACGGCGCTGGCGCTGCGCGCCGAGGACGCCGACCTGGTGCAGTTCGGCACCACCAGCAAGGTGGTCGGGTTCCGGCGGGGCGAGTCGGTGCTGAAGGTGCTGGAGCGGTTCCAGGACCTCGGCGGCACCTGCACGGCGGAGGCGGTGCGCGCGCACTACGCCGGGCACGACCGGGTCCTGATCGTCACCGACGAGCAGGCCACGTACGCCTACGGCGGCGATCCGACGGTCCTGGTGCCGGACACGGTCCCGGTCTACACCTGGAACCTCGCCGGATACCGGGTGGGCCACGCGCCCTCCGGGTCCGCGAACCGGCACACCTTCGGCGGGCTCACCGACGCGGCCTTCCGCATGGTGTCCCTGATCGAGGACGGCCGGGACGCCACGTGGCCGTGGGTGACCGGGCAGGCGGAGAGCGCGGCCTGACAGGACGTCTGACGGAACGCCTGACGGGGGGCCGGGAGGGGGCAGGTATAAACCTGTCCCCCTCCCGGCCCTCCCGTGGATCCGGCGTGGCTCAGGCCTTTTCGAGGACCTGCGAATTGCGCGGCCCCGAGTCGGAGTCGGAGCTGCTGTCTCCGAACATGACGCCGAAGGTGATTAGCGCGATGATCAGGCAGCTGATCACGATGCCGACCGCGCCGGTGATGATGCCGGCCAGCGCCATGCCCTCGTTGTCGGCCTCGCCGCGCTTGGCCTTGCCGCGGCCCAGCACGCCGAAGATGACGGCCGGAACGCCGAACAGGAGGCCGAAGTAGCACGTGACCACGGAGAGGATCCCGAGCACGAGCGCGGTGACCCCGAAGCCGTTGCTCCTGGGCGGGTACACCGGGTATCCGCCGCCCCCCGGGTATCCGGCGTAGCCCGCGTAACCGGGGTAGCCCTGGTATCCGGGCTGCTGAACCGGCTGCTGCGCGGCGGGATATCCGTACCCCGCGGGATCCGGCTGGGCCGGGTACCCGTAGGCGGGCGTCTGCCCCGGCTGGGGCGCGGGCGCCCCGGCGGGTATCGGGCCGGTCCCGGCCGGCGGCGTCTGCCCCGGAAGCGGGGCTCCCGGGTGGCCGCCCGGGTGGCCGCCCGGGTGGCCGCCCGCCCCCGGCATCCCCGTGACGGTCTGCTGGTCGTGCACCCCCGGAACCACCGGCGCCCCCGACGCCCCCGGCCCGCCCTGCTGTTTGCCCAGTTCGACCGCGGGCTGCTCCAGCGGCGCCCAGGGGTCTCGCGACTCGGGGCTCTGATCGGTCATACGGCGCCCCCCTCTCGTACGGCCATGCTAAGCGCTCCCTCCGACAGGCCCCTTCCGCGGTGCGGGTCCTGCCTACGATGAAGGCCGCTCCATCCGCACCGCGTCCTCCGGAGGCACCCTCATGTCCGACCTGCACCCCTTCATCGCGGGGCTGCCCAAGGCCGAACTGCACGTCCACCACGTCGGCTCGGCCTCCCCCCGCATCGTGGCCGAACTCGCTTCCCGGCACCCGGACTCCAAGGTCCCCACGGACCCCGAGGCCATCGCCGACTACTTCACGTTCACCGACTTCGCGCACTTCATCGAGGTCTACCTCTCCGTCGTCGACCTGGTCCGCACCCCCGACGACGTGCGCCACCTCACCTTCGAGATCGCCCGCGACATGGCCCGGCAGAACATCCGGTACGCGGAGCTCACCATCACCCCGTACTCCTCCACCCGCCGAGGGATCGACGAGAAGGCCTTCATGGAGGCCATCGAGGACGCCCGCAAGGCCGCCGAGGCCGAGCTCGGCGTGATCCTGCGCTGGTGCTTCGACATCCCCGGCGAAGCCGGCCAGGAGGCCGCCGCGGAGACCGCCCGCCTCGCCCTGGACCTGCGCCCCGAGGGCCTGGTCTCCTTCGGCCTGGGCGGCCCGGAGGTCGGGGTGCCGCGCCCGCAGTTCAAGCCGTACTTCGACGCCGCCCGCGCCGCCGGACTGCACAGCGTGCCGCACGCCGGCGAGACCACCGGCCCGGAGACCATCTGGGACGCGATCCGCGAGCTGGGCGCCGAGCGCATCGGCCACGGCACCAGCGCCACCCGGGACCCGGAGCTGCTCGCCTACCTCGCCGAGCACCGCATCGCGCTGGAGGTCTGCCCCACCTCCAACATCGCCACCCGCGCCGTCGCCACCCTCGACGAGCACCCCGTCAAGGAGATGGTGGCGGCCGGCGTGCTCGTCACCATCAACAGCGACGACCCGCCGATGTTCGGCTCGGACCTCAACAACGAGTACGCGGTGGCCGCGCGGCTGCTGGACCTGGACGAGCGCGGCCTCGCCCAGCTCGCGAAGAACGCCGTCGAGGCCTCCTTCCTGGACCCGGCCGGCAAGGCGAAGCTCACCGCCGAGATCGACACGTACACCTCCGCCTGGCTGGCTTCCTGACGCTTGCGCAGAATGGGTGCATGCGCACCCTGACTGCCGTAGGCCACCGCGGGGATCCCTACCGCGTCCGCGAGAACACCCTGCCCTCGATCCGCTCCGCCTTCGACCGGGGGGCGGACGCGGTGGAGATCGACGTGCGGATGACCCGCGACGGGGTCCCCGTACTGCTCCACGACGAGGATCTCCAGCGGCTGTGGGGCCATGACGTGCGGCTCGAAGACGTCACGGCCCCGCAGCTGCGGGAGCTGACGGACGGCGGGATCCCGACCCTGCGCGAGGCCCTGGCGGCCGCCGGCGCGGGCCGGGTCATGGTCGACCTGCCGGGTGCGACGGCCGAGACCGTACGGACCGTCGTCGGCCAGGTCCGCGAGTGCGGGGCCCGCGACCGTACGTACTACTGCGCGGGTCCGGCCACCATGCTGGCGGTGCGCGCCGCCGATCCGGGCGCCGAGATCGCGCTCACGTGGACCACCCTGGCGCCCCCGCGCCGGGTGCTGATCGACGCGGTGGCCCCGACCTGGCTCAACTACCGCTTCGGGCTGGTCGGCCCGGAGCTGGTGGACGCCCTGCACCGGGACGGCCTGCTGGTGTCGGCCTGGACCCCGGACACGAAGCGCTCGATGCGTGCGCTGGTCAGGGCCGGGGTGGACTCGATCACGACGAACCGCGTGGACGCGCTGGGAGCCGTACGGGCCGAGCTCGGCCGGTGATACGGGCCTGGGGGGAGCTCGGAGCAAGGATCCGGCGGGCCGGTCCGCGCCGGCAGGACCTGGGGCTGACCCTGCTGGTGCAACTGGCCGTCACGATGCCCTTCGTGGTGCCCCGGCCGGCCGGGTCTCCGCCCGCGGACTGGGCCTCGTACGCGATGACCACGCTCGGCGTGCTGCCGCTGGTCTGGCGGCGGCGGGCTCCGGTGACGGTGCTGGCCGCGATCCTGGTGGCCGGCGGGGTGTACAACCTGGGGGTCGACGGCCCGGGGCAGCCTCTGCCGTACGCGGGACTGCTCGCCTTCTACACGGTCGCCCTGCAGTGCACGACCCGGGTACGGCTGGCGGTCGGCGGGCTCACGGTCCTCACGGTCGCCCTGTCGGTGTACTGGAACACCGGAACCGCGCGCGAACTGCTCTTCACCTTCTTCGTCTCCGGCGCCGCGTACGCGCTGGGGCGGCTCCAGCACACCCGGCAGGCGTACACGGCGGCCCTTCTGGACCGGGCCGCCCAGCTGGAGCGGGCCAACCGGATCGAGGCGGAGCAGGCGGCCGCACGCGAACGGGCCCGGATCGCACGGGAGATGCACGACATCCTCTCGCACGCGGTCAGCATCATGATCGTGCAGGCGGAGGCCGGCCCGGTGGCCGTGCGCAGGGCCCCCGAGCGGGCCGAGGCCGCGTTCGAGGCCATCGCGGAGACGGGCCGGGACGCGATGGCCCAGCTACGCACGATGCTGGGGGTGCTGCGCACGGACGAGGCGGCGCCCCGCTCCCCGCAGCCCGGCATCGGGGAGCTGGCGGGGCTGCTGGAGCGGGTCCGGGGCAGCGGGCCGGAGGTGACCTACGAGCGCACGGGCTCGGTGCGCGCCCTGCCGGCGGCGCTGGAGGCGACGGTGCACCGGGTGGTGCAGGAGGCGCTGACCAATGTGGTCAAGCACGCCGGGGCTTCGGCGGTGGCCGTGCGCCTGGAGTACGGGGAGCGGGAGCTCACGGTGAAAGTCACGGACGACGGGCGGGGTCCTGACACGGGGGCGGCTGCGGGTGCGAGCGCCGGCTCCGTGCCGCGGGCTCGACCGGGCGGGCACGGCCTGATCGGGATCCAGGAGCGGGCCGCAGCCCACGGGGGCACCGCCCGGACGGGTCCCGGCCCGGACGGCAGCGGCTTCGAGGTGCGGGTGGTGCTTGTAACGTCGGGCGCGGAGGTGGGGAATTGAATCCTCCCCTCCCTAAAGGGAGGGGATTCCTGGCTCACGTCGGCGGCGGACCGGCGGTCCGCACGCTCTTACACGATCAGCACCAGCCGGGTTGAGACCAGCCCGGACGAGCATCACGTGTGCGGAGTTCTTGTCCCTGGGGGACACGGCTCCGCACGCGGTGCACGAATAGGTACGTTCCGAGAGGGGTAGTGCGTGCTTGGTTCTCGCTCCGCACTGCGCGCAGTCCATGGTGGTGTGCGCGGGGTGGACAAGGTGCACGGCACGACCGTGCTTGCGGCCCATCTCGATCAGCGCCGTCTTCGTGCCGCTGATCGCGGCGTCTGCCGCTTTACGGGCCATGGTGGACTTAGCGAGGAACTTCGGCTTGAAGTCCTCCACCGCGAGGGCGTCATGGTCACGGACCACCTTCTTGGCCCACTTGCGGGCGGTGTCCTGACGCTGCCGGGCAATCTTCTTCTGCACCTTCGCGGCCTGCCGCCGCGCTTGACGGTAGCCCTTCGACTGGGCCTTGCCCTTGGGTACGCGGCGGCGGGCCATCATCCGGTGGTAGTGCGCAAGGCGGCCGGCGGCCTTCCTGCCATGTTCGGCGTGAAGCAGGTCGTGGTCGTCGGACGTGGTGGTCGCGATCTCCCGCACGCCCCAGTCGATGCCGATCACCGCGCCCGTGGAGGGAAGCGTCTCGGTGGTCGTGGGGGCGACGAAACTGGCGTACCAGTGCCCGAGGCTGTCCCGGTACACGCGCACCGACGACGGCGGCTCGGGCAGATCCCGCGACCACACCACGGTCACGCTGATACCCCCGGCCAGATGCAGACGCCCGTCCTTCAACCGGAAGCCGCGCTGCGTGTAGTTGAGCGTCGGATCCACCAGGTGCTCCCTCTTGTACTTCGGCATCCCTGCGCGCTGCCGCATCGGCAAGCGGGCCTTGATGTCCTTGAGGGCCTTCGCGCGGGACTTGGCGAAGTCGCGGATGAGCTGCTGCTGCGGAACGCTGCTGCCCTCACGCAGCCACGCCATCGCGCATCGGGCCCCGGTCAGCAGCTTGTCGAGCTGCGACGGACCACACGTCACCTTCTCGCCGGCCGTCATGTTGTGGGCGTGGACCTTGCGGGACATCGCCACGCACTCGTTCCACACCCACCGGCACCGCGCCCACTCCGCTTCAAGCCGGGTAAGCGCGGTGGACGACACGCGAAGCCGGAAGGTGTACCGGGCCTGCCCGGATCCCCCATCGTCCATCGCTGCTGTCTGCACGCTCCCCAACCTAACCGCCCCCACTGACAACGAAAGAGAGTGCAGGTCAGAACAGATGAGCAACGAACTCCGCCGCTACGCGGCTCCACCCCAAGGACCCATCCCTCCCCGAGCTGAAGCCTGGGGCAGCCTGGGAGAGATCCGGTGACGATCCGTGTGGTGGTGGCCGACGACCAGGAACTGGTGCGCAGCGGCTTCGCGATGATCCTGGACGTCCAGGAGGACATCGAAGTGGTGGCCGAGGTCGGGGACGGGGCGGCGGCGGTCGCGGCGGTACGGTCCCTCGCGCCCGACGTGGCGCTGCTGGACGTACGGATGCCGGTGCTGGACGGGATCGAGGCGTGCCGGGAGATCTCGGGGACGAGTTCCTGCCGGACGGTGATGCTGACGACCTTCGACTCGGACGAGTACGTGTACGAGGCGCTGCACGCGGGGGCCAGCGGGTTCCTGCTCAAGGACGTGCGGCGGGACGATCTGGTGCACGCCGTACGGGTGGTGGCGGCGGGCGAGTCCCTGCTGGCGCCTTCGGTGGCCCGGCGGCTGATCGCGGAGTACACGGCGGCGACGGCCCGGCCGGCGGCCGGAGAGGCGCTGTCCGCGGAGCGGCTGGAGGTGCTGACGGCCCGGGAGCGGGAGACGCTGCTGCACCTGGGGCGGGGGTTGTCGAACGCGGAGCTCGCGGTGGAGCTGATGGTGAGCGAGCACACGGTCAAATCGCATGTGGGCAACGTGCTGTCGAAGCTGGGGCTGCGGGACCGGATCCAGGCGGTGATCTGCGCGTACGAGACGGGTCTGATCGCGGCTGGCTCTCAGGTATCTCCCTCTGGGGAGTGAGACGCGGCGTACCTCCTGGCTCTCGGGGGCGAGTTGTCGTACCGGCAAAGACCCCTCTCGGTGGTGATCCGCAACTACCCCTGTGACCAGCAGCATTGAGGTCATCGGGGCGGAAGTCGCCCGGAGAGCCGACAGGGGGATCCCACCATGAACGCAACGACCCGCACGCTGATCGCCGCCGCGCTGGTCCTGGGCGTCTCGGCCGGACCGGCCGTCGCCCGGGCCGCGCAGGCGCCGGGCGCGGTTTCGGTCGCGGCATCGATGCCGGCGCCGCAGATCTCGACGCCGCCGAACGCCGCGGCCCTGAGGGGGGCGATCGCCGGCCTCGGAGCGGACCATCCGTACGCCACGGCCGCGTCGGTCCGCGTGAGCGGTCCGAGCGGCAGCTGGCGGGGCAGCTCGGGCACCGCGGACCTCCGCACGGGGCAGCCGGTGATCGCCGACGGCCGCTTCCGGGCCGGCTCGGTGACCAAGACCTTCACGGCGGCGGTGGTGCTGCAACTCGCGGCCGAGGGAGAGATCGACCTCGACAGGGCGGTCCAGGAGTACCTGCCGGGCCTGTTCCCGGGTGCCTTCCAGCCGATCTCCGTGCGCCGGCTGCTGGACTACACGAGCGGCATCCAGGCCGCCGACGGTCCGGGGCCCTTCTCCGGCCAGTGGGCGCACCGCTTCGACGTGATCGACCCGCACGCGCAGATCGCGAACGCCCTGGCGAAGGGTCCGGAGAGCGATCCCGGAGAGTTCCAGCACTACCAGAACATCAACTACACCTTGCTGGGCGTCCTGATCGAGAAGGTGACGGGCTCGACGTACGAGAAGGCGGTCGAGAGGCGGATCCTGAAGCCGCTGGGTCTGCACCAGACCTCGCTCCCCGGCCGGACGCAGACGCGGATCCCCGGTCGGCACAATCTCGGCTACCAGGCGGTGCCGCTGCCGGACGGGAACACGGAACTGCGCGATGTCAGCGTGTGGAACCAGTCCGACCGCTGGGCCGCGGGTGACCTCATTTCCTCGACGGCGGACCTGGAGCGGTTCACTCAGGAGCTGTTCGCCGGGCGGGTCGTGCCCCGACCGCAACTGGAGGAGATGTTCACCGTCCCGGAGAAGGCCCTGGTGTTCGGGACCACCGAGACGCCCGCCTGGCGCACTGCGGGGATGCAGCGGATGAAGCTCCCGGACGGCACCGTGGTCTACGGCAAGTCCGGGGCCCGTCCCGGCTACAGCACCGGAATCGGCGGCGCCAAGGACGGGTCGCGGCTCGTGGTCTTCACGGTCAACTCCAAGGACGCCAAGAGCGATGACCCGAGTCCGGTGACCGGGGCGATAGTCGCCGCCTCCATGGCTAAGTAGCCAGGGCGGGCACGACTCCCGGCTCCGTCTCGGACATGGCCTCCAGGCGCTTGATCATGCGTCGCAGAACCAGCAGGGGGATCACCCCGAAGACGCCGAACGACATGTCGATCACCGACCACCAGACCGGGATGCCCCGGATGGGCCCGCAGATCAGGGCCAGCGGAACGATGCCGGCGCAGGCGATCATTCCGGCCTCGACGATCCAGATGTTGCGGACGGGGTCGCGGTGGACTCCGTAGAAGAAGACGGCGATCACCAGGTGGGCGAAGGCGAGCCAGTCCGTGCCGTAGAGGAGGAAGGGGTATTCGGAGTCCGCCCGCTCCAGCCCGTCGCCGACACGGCGGAGCCACTCGTTGTCCACCAGGGCATTGGCCCACTGGAGTTCGCTCACCAGGGGGAAGGCGGTGAGTCCGCTCAGCACCAGGCAGACGAGGAACAGGGCAAGCCAGGCACGGATTCGCTGCTCAAGGGCTCTTCTCTCGCTCATGGAAGGAAGCCTACGCAGCTTTATGAACATGTTCAACCGCATTGCTGAACATGTTCAGTTCTTACGCGGGATCGAGAGCAGGCCCCTGGCCCCTGCTCTCAAAGACCGACGATGCCGTTCCAGCGCTTGGCGAAGGACGAGCGCTCGGCGGAGGAGATGTCGCGGGCCACGACGAGCCGCTTGCGCATGTCCTCGTCCGGGAAGATCAGCGGGTTCTCGGCCAGTTCGGCGGTCTCCTGGTCGTCGGAGGCGGCCAGTACGTCGCGGGCGGCCGGGACCGGGCAGACGTAGTTGACGTAGGCGGCGAGCAGCGCGGCGACCTCCGGGTCGTAGTAGAAGTCGATCAGGGCTTCCGCGTTGGCCTTGTGCCGGGCGAGGTTGGGGACGAGCAGGCTCTCCGCCCAGAGCTCGCCGCCTTCCTCGGGAACCACGAACTCGATGTCGGGGTTGTCGGCCTGAAGCTGGATCACGTCTCCGGAGTAGGCCTGGCAGGCCAGTACGTCGCCCTTGCCGAGATCGGAGGTGTAGTCGTTGCCGGTGAAGCGGCGGATGTGCTTCTTCTTCACCATGCTCTCCACCTGGTCGCACATCCGGTGGAAGTCGGATTCGGTCCACTGGGTCACGTCGACGCCGTTGCCCTGCATCAGCAGGGAGAAGGACTCGTCGAGGCCGGAGAAGAGCGTGACCTTGCCGGCCAGGTCCGGGTGCCACAGGTCCTTGACGGACTTGATCTCCCGGCCGAGGGCCTTTCGGTTGTAGGCGATGCCGGTGATCCCCGACTGCCAGGGGACGGTGTGCAGCCGGCCCTCGTCGAAGGCCGGGGAGCGCAGCTGCGGGTCCAGGTGCTTGGCCACGTTCGCCTGCGCCGAGCGGTCCATCTTCTGGGCCCAGCCCAGGCGTACGAAGCGCGCGGCCATCCAGTCGCTGACCACGACCAGGTCGTGACCGGTCTGCCGGCGGTTCATCAGCGACGGGCTGATCTTGCCGAAGAACTCGTCGTTGTCGTTGATCTCCTCGGTGTACCGGACCTCGATGCCGGTCTTCTCCGCGAAGGCGTCCAGCGTCGGGCGCCTGCTCTCGTCCTCTTCGTCGGTGTCGATGTAGAGGGGCCAGTTGGAGAAGGAGACGCTCCGGTCGCTCTCGGAGTGGTCCTGTCCCTCCCGCCGGCTCTCGGGGACGTACGCGGCGGGGACACCACAGCCGGGAAGGGTGGCCAGCAGCCCCGCGGCACCGAGGCCGCGCAGCGCCGCGCGACGGGAAAAGGCGAGTTCAGGCATGGGAGGAGCCTTGTGGAACGCCGAAGGGGCGGGCAATAGACAAGGTGTCTACTACCCGCCCCTTCAAGGCTGTGACCTGGTCGATGCGGCGGCCGGCAGGCCGCCCGCCCGGCCCTGGGTCAGCCGTTGAGCGAGGTCATGACGTGCTTGATGCGCGTGTAGTCCTCGAAGCCGTAGGCGGAGAGGTCCTTGCCGTAGCCGGACTTCTTGTATCCGCCGTGCGGCATCTCGGCGACGAGCGGGATGTGGGTGTTGATCCACACGCAGCCGAAGTCGAGGTTCTTGGACATCCGCATCGCGCGGCCGTGATCCTTGGTCCACACGGACGAGGCGAGGGCGAACTCGACGTCGTTCGCGTACGCCAGGGCCTGGTCCTCGTCCGTGAAGGACTGGACCGTGATGACGGGGCCGAAGACCTCGTTCTGGATGATCTCGTCGTCCTGCTTGAGGCCGGAGACCACGGTCGGGGCGTAGAAGTAGCCCTTCTCGCCGACCCGGTGGCCGCCCGCCTCGACCTTGGCGTGGGCGGGGAGGCGCTCGATGAAGCCCGCGACCTGCTTGAGCTGGTTCGGGTTGTTCAGCGGGCCGTAGAGCACGTCCTCGTCGTCCGGCTGACCGGTCTTGGTGTCGGCTGCGTTCTTGGCCAGCGCCGCGACGAACTCGTCGTGGATCGACTCGTGGACCAGTACGCGGCAGGCCGCGGTGCAGTCCTGGCCTGCGTTGAAGAAGCCCGCGACGGCGATGTCCTCGGCGGCCTTGGCGATGTCGGCGTCCTCGAAGACGACGACGGGGGCCTTGCCGCCCAGCTCCAGGTGGACGCGCTTGACGTCCTTGGAGGCGCTCTCGGCGACCTGCATGCCCGCGCGCACCGAGCCGGTGATGGAGGCCATCGCCGGAGTGCGGTGCTCGACCATGGCCCGGCCGGTGTCGCGGTCGCCGCAGACGACGTTGAAGACGCCCGCGGGCAGGATCGAGCCGATGATCTCGGCCATCAGGATGGTGGAGGCCGGGGTGGTGTCCGAGGGCTTCAGGACCACGGTGTTGCCCGCGGCCAGCGCCGGGGCGAACTTCCAGACGGCCATCATCATCGGGTAGTTCCACGGCGCGACCTGGGCGCAGACGCCGACCGGCTCACGGCGGACGATCGAGGTCATCCCCTCCATGTACTCGCCGGCCGAGCGGCCCTCCAGCAGGCGCGCGGCGCCCGCGAAGAAGCGGATCTGGTCCACCATCGGCGGCAGCTCCTCGCTGGCCGTGAGGCCGAGGGGCTTGCCGGTGTTCTCCGATTCGGTGGCGACCAGCTCGTCCGCGCGGGCCTCGAAGGCGTCCGCGATCTTCAGCAGAGCCTTCTGGCGCTCGGAGGGGGTCGCGTCGCGCCAGGCCGGGAAGGCCGCCGCGGCGGCGGCCATGGCGGCGTCGACGTCCGCCTGGCCGGAGAGGGGAGCGGTCGCGTACGCCTCGCCCGTGGCGGGGTTGACCACCTCGGTGGTCCGCCCGTCGGCGGCGTCCTTGAACTCCCCGCCGATGTAGTTGCGCAGACGACGCAGTTCGGTGGTCACTACAGCCACACTCCTGTGATCACATGTCCAGTGGTTGAGACAGCTACTCAGCCTAGCCTCTCAGACGCCGTTTTCGACAGGCCTACACATCACGAACTACGGAATCAGTGAGATCTGACTCCCCAAACAACGAATTACATCGTTCTCGCCTTGCGGAACAGACGACTCCTCGTGCACAGTGAGGTCGTGGTCAGTCGAAGCGCAGATTCCAGGAACAGACAACCGTCCCCTTCGGTCGATGCTGTGTCCCTGGCGATCATCGAGCAACTGCAAGAAGACGGCCGGCGTCCGTACGCGGCGATCGGCAAGGCCGTGGGCCTGTCCGAAGCGGCGGTGCGCCAGCGGGTCCAGAAGCTGCTCGACCAGGGCGTCATGCAGATCGTCGCCGTCACCGACCCGCTCACCGTGGGGCTCCGGCGCCAGGCGATGGTCGGCATCAACGTCGAGGGAGACCTCGACCCGGTGGCCGACGCGCTGACCGCGATGGCCGAGTGCGAGTACGTGGTGATGACCGCGGGCTCGTTCGACCTGATGGTGGAGATCGTCTGCGAGGACGACGACCACCTGCTCGAAACGATCAACAAGAAGATCCGTGCGCTCCCCGGCGTGCGATCAACCGAAAGCTTCGTTTACCTGAAGCTGAAGAAGCAGACCTACATGTGGGGAACGCGATAGCCGTGAGCCAGGACCTCTCCAAGACCGCCTACGACCACCTGTGGATGCACTTCACCCGCATGTCGTCGTACGAGAACTCGCCCGTACCCACCATCGTGCGGGGCGAGGGCACTTACATCTTCGACGACAAGGGCAAGCGCTACCTGGACGGTCTTGCCGGCCTGTTCGTGGTCAACGCCGGTCACGGCCGCAAGGAACTGGCCGAGGTCGCGTACAAGCAGGCCCAGGAACTCGCGTTCTTCCCCATTTGGTCGTACGCGCACCCCAAGGCAGTCGAGCTCGCCGAGCGCCTCGCGCACTACGCCCCGGGCGACCTGAACAAGGTCTTCTTCACCACCGGTGGCGGCGAAGCGGTCGAGACCGCCTGGAAGCTCGCCAAGCAGTACTTCAAGCTGCAGGGCAAGCACACCAAGTACAAGGTCATCTCGCGTGCGGTCGCCTACCACGGCACCCCGCAGGGCGCCCTGTCCATCACCGGCCTGCCGGCCCTCAAGGCCCCCTTCGAGCCGCTGGTCCCCGGCGCGCACAAGGTGGTCAACACCAACATCTACCGCGCCCCGATCTACGGTGACGACCCCGAGGCCTACGGCCGCTGGTGCGCCGACCAGATCGAGCAGGAGATCCTGTTCGAGGGCGCCGACACCGTCGCCGCCGTCTTCCTGGAGCCGGTGCAGAACGCCGGCGGCTGCTTCCCGCCGCCGCCCGGGTACTTCCAGCGGGTCCGCGAGATCTGCGACGAGTACGACGTGCTGCTCGTCTCCGACGAGACGATCTGCGCCTTCGGCCGTCTCGGCACGATGTTCGCCTGTGACAAGTTCGACTACATCCCGGACATGATCACCTGTGCGAAGGGCATGACCTCGGGCTACTCCCCGATCGGTGCCTGCATCATCTCGGACCGCCTCGCCGAGCCGTTCTACAAGGGTGACAACACCTTCCTGCACGGCTACACCTTCGGTGGACACCCGGTGTCCTCCGCGGTGGCGCTCGCCAACCTCGACATCTTCGACAAGGAAGGCCTCAACCAGCACGTGCTGGACAACGAGGACGCCTTCCGCTCGACGCTGGAGAAGCTGCACGACCTGCCGATCGTCGGCGACGTCCGCGGCAACGGCTACTTCTACGGCATCGAGCTCGTCAAGGACAAGGTCACCAAGGAGTCCTTCACGGACGAGGAGACGGAGCGCGTGCTCTACGGCTTCCTCTCCAAGGCGCTCTTCGAGAACGGCCTGTACTGCCGCGCCGACGACCGTGGCGACCCGGTCATCCAGCTGGCCCCGCCGCTGACCGCCGACCAGGGCACCTTCGACGAGATCGAGGGCATCCTGCGCCGCGTGCTCACCGAGGCCTGGACCAAGCTCTAACCAGCCGGCGTCCTCCCACCGTCCCGCAGGCGGCAAACTGCCGGACCACACGGCCCGGATCCCCCGTTCGAGTGAGAACGCGGGGGTCCGGGCCGTGTGCTGTCACCATCCAAGACGTTCATCTCTTTACATCTCATTGCGGTGCCAGTGACCAAGCGGGCTCCGCTTCGTTCCCCCGGACGGAGGTGTACGCCATGGTGGCTCCACGGGACAACGCTCCACCGGACCATGCTCGGCCGGACAACGCCCTGCCCCAGGACGATCTGCTCTGGGCACGGTCCCTTCACTACTCCCACGGAGGTTCGCCGGGACTCATCGGGGTCTCGATCGGCGTCCGCGCGGGAGAGATCCTCGCCGTCACGGGCCCCCGCGGCAGCGGCAAGACCACGCTGCTGAGCTGCCTGTCCGGACAGGTGCGCCCCGAGCAGGGCGAGGTCTGGTTCAACAGCGTCCCCGTGCACACCATGGGCACCCTGGCCCGCGAGCGGCTGCGCCGCGACCGCTTCGGCTGGATCGGCCCCGAGCCGCGGCTGCTGCCCGAGCTCCGGGTGTGGGAGAACGCCGCCCTGCCGCTGCTGATCGCGGGCGTGCCCCACCGCACCGCGAAACGGGCCGCCTGCGAATGGCTGGACCGCCTCGACATCGGCGCCTTCGCCCGCAAGCACCCCGGCGCCCTCAACCGATCCGAGTCCCAGCGCGTCGCCCTCGCCCGGGCCCTCGCGAACCTGCCCGCCGTGATCTTCGCCGACGAGCCCACGGCCCCACTGCACCGCGCCGAGCGCTCCCTGCTGCTGCGCACGCTCACCACGGCCGCCCGCTCCCACGGCATCACCGTGCTGCTGGCCACCCACGAAGAGGAGACCGCGGCCGTCGCCGACCGGCGGTTCGCCCTGCTCGACGGCAGGCCGGCGGCCGCCGCCGGGCTCTCCCCGACCTCCTTCCCCCAGCCCCCGGAGGACCAGGCCGCGTGCTCGCTCTCCGCCTAGCCCGCGGCTCCCGGCCGCTGGTCCAGTTGCGCCGGCTGCTCGTCGCCGCCGCCTCGGCCGGCAGCGGCTTCCTGCTGCTGTACGTGCTCGCGCAGGCCACGGCCCGGCCCGCCGGATCGTTCCCTCAGCTGCTGTGGGCGCTGGTCCCCCTCGCCGTCACCGTCCAGTTCGCCGTCGCCGTGGCCCGTACCGACCCCGCGACCCGGCCCCTCGAAGGGCTGGACGCCGCCGGGCTGGGACCCGTACGGCTCACCCTGGTCGCGACGATCTCCACCGCCGTGGCCTGCGCCCTCGGCAGCGCCGTGGCCCTGGCCGTCTTCCTCCACCTGCGCGGGGACGTGACCGGGCTGCCCTTCGACGGCGCCGGGGCGCGGCTGCTCCACGCCGACCAGCCCCTGCCCGTGGCGGCCGCCCTCACCCTCTTGGCCCTGCTCCCGCTGGCCGCCTCGATCGCCACCGCCCTCGCCCTGCGCCCGCACCCCCGGCCCGCGCCGCAGACCGCACTGCCCTGGGGCATCGCCCTCACCGCCTGCGGACTCGCCGCGCTGGCCTTCGCCCGCCCCGGCGGAGCCGGCGTGCCGACGGGCTGGGCACTGACCGCCCTCGGCCTCGCCCTCGCCGGTCCGGGTCTGGCCTACGCCTGCGGGGCGCTCGTCCAGGCCGTCCGCCCGGGCGCGCTCCGGCTGCTGGCCGGGCGGGCCCTCCAGGAGGAGGCCCCCCGTCTGGGCGCACCCCTCGGCGTCCTGTGCGCCATCGGGGCGGGCGCCCTCAGCGCCCTGGCCCTGCGTGATCACGGCGGGCTCCAGGTCCCGCTCGGCCCGCTGACCGCGCCCGCCGCCGCCCTGGTGGCGCTGTGCGCGGCCGCCACCCTGCTCACCTCGGCCGTCGAGGTCCGCCAGGCCCGGTCCGCCACCCGCGAGACCCTGACCGCGCTCGGCGCCCCCGGCAAGGTCCTCCGTACGGCCGCGACCGTACGGGCCACGGCACTGGTGGCCGTGTGCCTGCCGCTCAGCTGGGGTGTGTCACAGCTGACGTCGCTGGCATCGACCCGCTGAGGGCAGCAGCCCTTAGGGTGGGCCGAATGGTCAACGCAGACATCGAGATCGAGACCCTCGCCGAATTCGACCAGGTCGTGGCGCGCGGCTCGCTCAGCGGGTACCGGATCCAGTCGGTCAACCTGCTGGAGCGGACCTTCGCGCTGCTGTCCGCCGACACCTCGGCCGCCGTGTTCCTGGGCTGCGCGATGGAACCGGACGCCTCGGTCAAGGTGCGCGCGGACGGCGCCCTGGTCTTCCCGCCCGTCCCCGACCTCCCGTTCAACCCGTACCGGGGCCTGCTCTACACGGCCGAGGAGCTCTTCACCGGGCTGTCCGCCGGCTACGAGACCACTCCGGACGCCGAGGCGTACGCCTGGTTCCAGGAGACCAAGGCGGACGGCGACATCTACTCCTCGATGCTGCGAGCCATCCACGACGACGCCATCTCCGACGCCCTCGACGAACACCTCTCCGGCGCCCGCGTGGTCGGTGTGATGGGCGGCCACGCCATGGCCCGCGGCGGCGACGCGTACCGGGGCGCGGCCGAGCTCGGCCGGACCCTGACCCGCTCCGGGCTGACCGTGGCCACCGGTGGCGGCCCCGGCGCGATGGAGGCGGCCAACCTCGGCGCGTACCTCGCCCCGGCCCCCGACGAGGCCCTGCCCGAAGCCCTGCGGATGCTGGCCAAGGCCCCCTCGTTCACCCCGTCCGTCTCCGACTGGGCGCGCGCGGCCTTCGCCGTACGGGAACGCTGGCCGGCGATCACGGGCGGCGACTCGGTGGGCATCCCGACCTGGTTCTACGGACACGAGCCGCCGAACCCCTTCGCCGGGCACATCGCGAAGTACTTCGCGAACGCCACCCGGGAGGACGGGCTGCTCGCCCGGTCCAACGCGGGCGTGGTGTTCCTGCCCGGCGCGGCCGGCACGGTCCAGGAGATATTCGACAACGCGACGCCCAATTACTACGCCTCCCGGGGCGAGCCCACCCCGATGGTCCTCGTCGACCGCCCCCACTGGACCGAACGGCTGCCCGCCTGGCCACTGCTCCAGGCGCTGGCCCGGGGCCGGGCGATGGAGTCCCGGATCGCCCTGGTCGACTCGGTGTCCGAGGTCCCGGCGGCCCTCGCCGCGATGAACTGACTTGGACAACCTGACCCGGTCAGGCAACTCCGCTCCCCTTTTCCACGTCTGGAAGAGGTACGCACTACGTAAAACCTGCCAGACGTGAACGGAGCCCTCGGGTGCTCATAGGCCTGCTGACCGCTATCGCGGCGTCCATCTGCTACGGCACGGGATCCGTCCTGCAAGCCGTGGGCTCACGGCGGGCGGCCCGTATGTCGCCCGCCGCCGCCGGGGTCACCCAGCACGGCGGACCGAACCTCACCTCCACGGCGAAGGCCGCGATGACCTGGGAGTTCATCGTCGGCACGATCCTGGACTTCGTGGGCTTCGGCCTGGGCGCCCTGGCCGCCCGCCTCCTGCCGCTCTTCCTGTCCCAGACCGTCATCAGCGCCAACCTGGTGATCACGGCCGTGCTGAGCGTCAAGCTGCTCGGCATCCGGCTGACCCGCAAGGAATGGACCTCGATCGGGGTCGTCTGCGCGGCGCTGGTCCTGCTGGCGACGGCGGCGGGCCACGAGGGCGGCCACTACGCGCCGCCCGCCACGCACTGGTGGCTCCTGGCGGTCACCATGCTGATCATCGTGGGCGGCACGGTGGCGGTACGTTTCCTCGGCGCCCGGGCCGCGATCCTGGCGGGCCTGCTGTCGGGTCTGGCGTTCGGCGCGCTGGGCGTCGGGGTCCGGATCCTGAACGGCATCGAGCCGTTCTCCCTCACCGCGCTCCTCACCGACCCGGCCCTGTACGCCATCCTCCTGGCCGGGGTCGGCGGCATGTACCTGCACACCGTGGCGCTCCAGATCGGCTCGGTGAACGGCGCCACCGCCGCCCTGGTGGTCGGTGAAACCGTGCTCCCCGGCGCGATCGGCGTGCTCTGGCTCGGCGACGCGTCCCGCCCCGGCATGGCCTGGCTCGCGGTCCTCGGCTTCGTCCTGGCGGTGACCGGCGCGGTGGCGGTCGCCTGGTACGGCAACCACGAGGGCGCCCACGGAGACGTCCCCACCCCGGAACCGGCCCCGGTCGGCTGAAGGCGGCATCGCCGGCGGTTGGTCTTCCCAGCCGTCCGGCGTTTGAGGACCGGGGTCTGGGGCGGAGCCCCAGGGGGTCCGGGCGCAGCCCTGACCTCTCCCCATCCAGCCCGTCCGGCGCTTGAGGACCGGGCTCCGGGCCGAGCCCGGGGAACGGTGGAAGGGCGGGTAGGGGAATTCCGCCCCGCGCAGCGGCAAGAGTCGCGGCGGGGAATTCCGCCCCGCGCAGCGGCAAGAGTCGCGGCGGGAAAATCCGCCCCGCGCAGCGGCCCTACTCCCCCGGCAGCACGACCACCTCGCCCGGGGCGAAGATCACCGCGACCCGCTCCCCGACCGCCGGCGCCCCGGCCAAATCACACTCGGCCTCCAGCTGCGGCCCCACCTCGGGCCGCAGCAGCAGCGCGACGTGCGTCCCCCGGAAGGTCCGCGACACCACTTCGCACCCCAGCCCCCCGGGCGACAGCAGAACCCCCGCCGGCCGGATCAGGACTTGGCACTCCCCCGCCACGGCCCCCGCCGGAACGGCCACCTTCCCCCACGGAGTAGCGGCGACCCCGCCCGACACCACCGCCGGGACGACGTTCTCGAAGCCCAGGAACCGCGCCACGAACTCCGACGCCGGCCGCTGCCACACCTCCAGCGGGGTCCCCGCCTGCGCGATCCGCCCGTCCCGCATCACGACCACCCGGTCGGCCAGCGCGAACGCCTCGCCCTGGTCGTGCGTGACGGCCAGCACCGTCGTGCCCAGCCGCGAGAACAGCCCCTGCAGCTCCACCACGAGCCGCTCCCGCAGCCCCCGGTCCAGCTGCCCGAGCGGCTCGTCCAGCATCAGCAGCCGCGGCGAAGGCGCCAGCGCCCGCGCCAGCGCGACCCGCTGCTGCTCGCCGCCGGACAGCGAAGCCACCGCCCGGCCCTGCGCCCCGGGGAGACCGACCAGCTCCAGGAGCTCGGTGATCCGGGCCTCGGAGGCCTGCTGCGAAGCCCCCCGCATCCGCAGCCCGAACGCGACGTTCCCGCCCACGTCCCGGTGCGGGAACAGCTGGTGGTCCTGGAACATCAGGCCCACCCCGCGCCGGTGTACGGGCACTGCGGCCTGGTCGGCGCCGCCCAGGAGCACCCTCCCGGCGGCGACGGGCTGGAGCCCGGCCACTACCCGGAGCAGGGTGGACTTGCCGCTCCCGCTCGGGCCCAGCACGCACACGATCTCGTGCTCGGTGACCGCCAGGTCGACGGCGTCCACGACCGCGCGCTCACCGAAGCGGACCGACACCCCTTCCAGCTGAAGCAGGGTCATCAGAACTCTCCGGAGGTCTTGTCGGGTCGCAGCCGCTCCAGCAGGAGCAGGGACACCGCGCACGTCAGCATCAGGATCGTGCTCAGGGCCATCGCCTGCCCGTAGTTCATCTCCCCGGCCCGCCCCAGCAGCCGGGCCACGGCGACCGGCAGCGTCGGGTGGTCGGGCCGCGCGATGAAGACGGTCGCCCCGAACTCCCCGAGGGACACCGCGAAGGCGAAGCCCGCCGCGATCAGCAGGGCCCGCCGCACCATCGGCAGGTCCACCTCCCGCCAGGCCCGCAGCGGTGAGGCCCCGAGCACGGCGGCGGCCTCCCGCAGCCGCCCGTCCACCGCGCGGAGCACCGGCAGCATGGTCCGTACGACGAAGGGAACGCCCACCAGCGCCTGCGCCAGCGGCACCAGGATCCACGAGGTCCGCAGGTCCAGCGGCGGCTCGTCGAGGGTGATGAGGAAGCCGAAGCCCACGGTCACGGCCGACACCCCCAGCGGGAGCATCAGCAGCGCGTCGAAGCCCCGTACGAAGCGGCCCGCGCGCCGGGTCAGCGCCGCGGCCGCGAGCCCGCCGACGACCAGCGCGATGGCGGTGGCGGCGAGCGCGTACTGCAGGGAGTTCCAGATGGCCTCCAGCGGCGGCACCAGGAACGTTCCGCCGCCGGCGCCCACCTCCTGGAGCGCCCGGTAGAAGCCGAAGCCGTAGCCGCCGGGGGCGTCGAGGGAGCGTTCCACGAGCACCCCGAGCGGGAGCACGATCAGCAGCGCCACCGTCAGCAGCACCCCGCCGAGCAGGGTGCGCTGGGCCCAGCCGCGCACCCGGTGCGTGGTCCGGGCCGGGTCCACGAGCCGCAGCGCGGTCTCCCGCTTGCGCACGGTCCAGGCGTGCACGCCGAGGATCGCGCCGATGGCCGCGAACTGCACCATCGTCAGCACGGCGGCCGTCGGCAGGTCCAGGAGCTGCGCGGTCTGCCGGTAGACCTCCACCTCCAGGGTGGAGTACGCAGGCCCGCCCAGGATCTGCACGACGCCGAAGGAGGAGAACGTGAACAGGAACACCATCAGCGAGGCGGCGGCCACCGCCGGGACCAGCGCGGGCAGCGTCACCCGCCGCCAGGCGGCGAACCGCCCGGCGCCCAGCACCCGGGCGGCCTCCTCCTGGCGCGGATCGAGCTGCGCCCACAGTCCGCCGACCGTGCGGATGACCACGGCGTAGTTGAAGAAGACGTGCGCGAGCAGGATCGCCCAGACGGTCGTGTCGAGGCGGATCCCCCACACCTCGTCAAGAAGGCCGTTCCGCCCCACGAGCGCCAGGAACGCGGTGCCGACCACGACCGTCGGCAGCACGAACGGCACCGTCACGAGCGCCCGCAGCAGTTGTTTGCCGGGGAACTCGAAGCGCGCGAAGACGTACGCGCCGGGGAGCGCGATCAGGAGCGTGAGCGCCGTGGACGCGAGCGCCTGCCAGGTGGTGAACCAGAGCACGTCGCCGATGTCGGGCCGGGCCAGCACCTCGCCGATCCGGCCGAACTGCCAGCCGTCGTCGGTCTTGAGCCCGCGCCCGACGATCGCGGCGACGGGGTACGCGAAGAACAGCCCGAAGAAGGCGAGCGGCACGGCCATCAGACCGAGCCTGGCGGCCGTGGCCCGCCCGCTCTCCTTCGGAACCCTGCTCACTCGTCCTACTTCACGACGAGGGTGGTCCACGTCTTGACCCACTGGTCGCGGTTCTTGGCGATGTCCTCGGGGGTGACCGTCTCGGGCTTCTCGATGACGACGCCGTGCTTGGTGAACAGCTCCGGCAGCGCCGCGTCCTTGGTCACCGGGTTCACGAACATCTGGAGCGGCATGTCCTCCTGGAACTTCTTGGAGATCAGGAAGTCCAGGAGCGCCTTGCCGCCCTCCTCGTTCTTCGCGCCCTTGAGCAGGCCCGCGAACTCGGTCTGCCGGAAGCAGGTGCCCGTCGCGACGCCCGTCGGGGCCTCGGCCGGCTGCGGCTCGCCGTAGAGCACCTCGACCGGCGGGCTGGAGGCGTACGAGACGACCAGCGGGCGGTCGCCCTTGGCCTTCTTGCCGCCCGCCGAGCCGGAGAAGCGCTCGTTGTAGGCCTGCTCCCAGCCGTCGACGACCTCGACGCCGTTGGCCTTGAGCTTGGTCCAGTAGTCCTTCCAGCCCTCGCCCTGGTACTTGCCGACGGTGGCGAGGAGGAAGCCGAGGCCCGGCGAGGAGGTCGCGGCGTTCTCGGTGACCAGCAGGTTCTTGTACTCCGGCTTGATCAGGTCGTCCAGCGTCTGCGGCGGGGCGAGCTTCTTGTCGGCGAAGTAGGCCTTGTCGTAGTTCACGCAGATGTCGCCGGAGTCGACGGGGGTGACCCGGTGCTCCTTGTCGAGCACGAACTCGGGCTTCACGTCGGCCAGCCCCTTGGCCTCGTACGGCGTGAAGATGCCGTTGTCGAGGGCCCGGGAGAGGAGCGTGTTGTCCACGCCGAAGAAGACGTCGCCGCGCGGGGAGCCCTTGGTGAGGATCTCCTGGTTCAGGGCCGCGCCCGCATCGCCCGACTTCAGGACCTTGACGGTGTAGCCGCTCTGCGCCTCGAACTCCTTGAGGACCGTGTCGGTCACGTTGAAGGAGTCGTGCGAGACCAGGGTGATCGTCTTGGACTTCGGGACGTCGCTCGCCCCTGCGGACTTGTCCTTGGCGCCGCCGCCGCAGGCGCTGAGCGTGGTGACGCCGAGCGCGGCCACGAGCGCGACGCCCGCCATCTTCTTGGTGGTGCTCATTGGTGCATTCCTCCTGGGATGTCCAGGAGAAGACGCGGCCCTGCCCGGCGCTCTGTGGAGCGGACGCCGGGCAGGGCGCAACAGCTTGAGTGGTGACCGAACTTCCTACCCCGAATGACCGGGGCGAGGTTCAGAGGGTCTGCGGTGACGGTTACCGCACTCTCAGCGCTGTGGCGCTCCCCTGTCGGAATATGAAATTGGTTCGGCCACAGGGTACCCCGTGGCCGAATGCAAACCTTAACTGGCGGAAATCAGCGCTCCGAGGCGGCGAGCTGGCCGCACGCGCCGTCGATCTCCTGACCACGGGTGTCGCGTACGGTCACCGGCACCCCGTGACGGGCGATGGCATCCACGAACGCCTTCTCGTCCTCGGGCCGCGAGGCGGTCCACTTCGAGCCCGGCGTCGGGTTCAGCGGGATCAGGTTGACGTGCACGCGCTTGCCCTTGAGCAGCTTGCCGAGCAGGTCGCCGCGCCAGGCCTGGTCGTTGATGTCGCGGATCAGGGCGTACTCGATGGAGATCCGGCGGCCGGACTTCTCCGCGTACTCCCAGGCCGCGCCGAGCACCTCGCGGACGTTCCAGCGGGTGTTCACGGGGACCAGGGTGTCGCGCAGCTCGTCGTCCGGGGCGTGCAGGGAGACGGCGAGACGGCACTTGAAGCCCTCGTCGGAGAAGCGCAGCATCGCCGGGACCAGGCCCACGGTGGAGACGGTGATCCCGCGCTGGGACAGGCCCAGGCCGTCGGGCTCCGGGTCGGTGAGGCGGCGGATGGCGCCGACGACGCGGTTGTAGTTGGCGAGCGGCTCGCCCATGCCCATGAAGACGATGTTCGACAGCCGGGCGGGCCCGCCGGGGACCTCGCCGTCGCGCAGGGCGCGCATGCCGTCGACGATCTGGTGCACGATCTCGGCCGTCGACAGGTTGCGGTCGAGACCGGCCTGGCCGGTGGCGCAGAACGGGCAGTTCATGCCGCAGCCCGCCTGCGAGGAGATGCACATGGTGACCCGGTCCGGGTAGCGCATCAGCACGGACTCGACGAGCGTGCCGTCGTGCAGCTTCCACAGGGTCTTGCGCGTGGTGTCGTCATCGCAGGAGATGTGGCGGATGACGTTCATCAGGTCCGGCAGCAGCTCCTGCTGGAGCTTCTCGCGGGAGCCGGCGGGGATGTCGGTCCACTCGGCCGGGTCGTGCGCGTACCGGGCGAAGTAGTGCTGGGAGAGCTGCTTGGCCCGGAAGGGCTTCTCACCGATCGCGGCGACCGCCTCCCGGCGCTCCTCGGGGGTGAGGTCGGCGAGGTGCCGGGGCGGCTTCTTCGCTCCACGAGGGGCGACGAAAGTGAGCTCTCCCGGGACTGGGCGGGCCATGGCAGGTACTCCTTGTAAGACGAAAGGCGCGCCGCAGAAGCAGCGCGCCTTCCAAGAGTAACCGCCCCGCCTGTACGGGCGCCTTTTCGCAGGTCAGCCGGTGCCGACGAAGGCCGCGAGCAGCAGCCAGACCACCGGGGCCGTCGGAAGCAGGGAGTCCAGCCGGTCCATGATGCCGCCGTGGCCCGGCAGCAGCGTGCCCATGTCCTTGATCCCGAGATCCCGCTTGATCATGGATTCCCCGAGGTCGCCGAGCGTGGCGCTGACCGCGACGGCGAGGCCGAGCACCAGGCCCTGCCACCAGACGCCCCCGTCGATCAGGAACTCCATGCACAGCGCGCCGGCCCCCATCGCGAAGGCCACCGCTCCGAAGAGCCCCTCGCGGGTCTTTCCGGGGCTGATGCGCGGGGCGAGCTTGGTCTTGCCGAAGCGCCAGCCGACCGCGTACGCCCCGGTGTCGCTGACCACGGTCAGGAGCAGGAAGGTGATCACCCGCTGCGGCCCGTCGTCGGCGGTGAGCAGCATCGCGACGAAGGTGGCCAGGAAGGGCACGTAGAACGCCGCGAAGGCACCCGCAGTGACGTCCTTGAGGTAGTCCTCGGGCGGCTCGGTCATCCGCCAGACGAGGACGGCCAGCACCGTCAGCGCCATGGCCACCCAGGCGCCCTCGGCCCCGCGGACGTACCCGGCGATGACCATCGCCGCACCGCCGATCGCGAGCGGGACCAGCGGGGCCTTGATGCCCTTCTTCTCCTGGAGCCGCGAAGTGAGCTCCCACAGGCCGACCACGACCGCCACGACGACGACGCCGACGAAGACCGCCTTGACGATGAGCAGCGAGGCGAAGATCACCGCACCGAGGCCCACTCCGACCCCTATGGCGGCACGCAGGTCCCGCCCGGCACGCTTCTTCTGAGGCGGTGGCGAGGCATCCTGCGGTGCCGGCGAAGGCGGGGTCGGCGGGGGGCTGGGCATGGGCTCCTGCGGCGGCGTATCGGCGCGGAAGAGGGGGCCGCCGTCAGCGGCGGCCCCCCGATCGCGTGCTTCCCGGTCGTCGAAGTCACGGCCGGCGGCATCGGGCACGATGGGCATGGGCCGAGTGTGCGGGCCCACCAGCGCATCGTAGGCGGGACCCGCCGGAACCGGCTCCGGCTGCCAGGAAGAGTCGTTCATCAGACTTCGAGGAGCTCGGCTTCCTTGTGCTTGAGCAGCTCGTCCACCTGCGCGACGTACTTCGCGGTGGTGTCGTCGAGCTCCTTCTCGGCGCGGCGCACCTCGTCCTCGCCGGCTTCCTTGTCCTTGACGAGCTTGTCGAGGGCGTCCTTCGCCTTGCGGCGGATGGCGCGGATCGACACCTTGGAGTCCTCGGCCTTGGTGCGCGCGACCTTGATGTACTCCTTGCGGCGGTCCTGCGTCAGCTCGGGGAAGGTCACCCGGATGATGCTGCCGTCGTTGCTGGGGTTGACGCCCAGGTCCGAGTCGCGGATGGCCGTCTCGATGTTGCGCAGGGCGCTCTTGTCGAACGGGGTCACGATCGCCATGCGCGGCTCGGGGACCGAGAAGGAGGCGAGCTGGTTGATGGGCGTGATGGCGCCGTAGTACTCCGCCACGATCTTGTTGAACATCGCCGGGTGCGCACGACCGGTGCGAATCGCGGCGAAGTCTTCCTTGGCGACGACGACGGCCTTTTCCATCTTCTCCTCGGCCTCGAGGAGGATCTCTTCGGTCACCACGTGCTCCTGCATGTCAGAAATGGATGGTTCAGGCGGACGGGGCCTGCTCAGGCCCGGGTGCCCTGGTCGCTCACGAGCGTGCCGATCTTCTCACCCTTGACGGCGCGCGCGATATTGCCCTCGGCGAGCAGCTCGAAGACCAGGATGGGCAGCTTGTTGTCGCGGCACAGCGTGATGGCGGTGGCATCGGCGACCTTGAGGTCGCGCGACAGCACCTCGCTGTACTCCAGCGCGTCGAACTTCACCGCGTCCGGGTTCTTCTTCGGGTCGGAGTCGTAGACCCCGTCGACGCCGTTCTTGCCCATGAGCAGGGCTTCCGCGTCGATTTCCAGGGCGCGCTGGGCGGCCGTGGTGTCGGTGGAGAAGTAGGGCATGCCCATGCCGGCGCCGAAGATGACCACGCGGCCCTTCTCCAGGTGGCGCACGGCGCGCAGCGGAATGTACGGCTCGGCGACCTGGCCCATGGTGATGGCCGTCTGGACGCGGGAGTCGATGCCTTCCTTCTCCAGGAAGTCCTGGAGGGCGAGGCAGTTCATGACCGTGCCGAGCATGCCCATGTAGTCGGACCGGGCCCGGTCCATGCCGCGCTGCTGGAGTTCGGCGCCGCGGAAGAAGTTGCCACCGCCGATCACGATCGCGATCTCCGCGCCGTCGCGGACCACCGCGGCGATCTCGCGGGCGATGGCGTGGACTACGTCGGGGTCGACGCCCAGTCCTCCGCCACCGGAGAAGGCTTCGCCCGACAGCTTCAGCATGAAGCGGCGGCCCTTCTTGTCCTGGTCGCTCTTGTCGTCGGAAGCGGTGTGGGTGTCCACGCCCTGATTCATGGAGATCTCCTCGTGCACATACGAAGAAGGCCATTGCCGGTGGGTCCTCGCGGTTCCCTCTACGGCAATGGCCTCCTCGTCAGATCTGCGGTCGCCCTGCGCGAACGCGGGCGACTGCTTCAGACCCTACCGGGGTCCGGTGTCCGTCGCGTACGGACGGACTCAGATGCCGACCTTGATGCGCGAGAAGCGCACCAGGGTGACACCGGCCTCGTCCAGAACCTTCTGGACGGACTTCTTGGCGTCCAGGGCGTACGCCTGGCCAAGCAGCGTGTTGTCGCGGAAGAAGCCGTTGACACGACCCTCGACGATCTTCGGCAGCGCGGCCTCCGGCTTGCCCTCGGCGCGGGTGACCTCTTCGGCCACGCGACGCTCGGACTCGACGACGTCGGCGGGGACGTCGTCCTTGGAGAGCCACTTCGGCGCGAACGCGGCGATGTGCTGCGCGACGCCGCGGGCGACCTCGGCGTTCTCCTTGTCGAGCTCGACCAGGACGCCGATCTGGAACGGCAGGTCGGGCATCGTGCGGTGCATGTACGCCGAGACGTAGCCGCCGGTGAACTGCGCGAAGCGGTCCAGGACGATCTTCTCGCCGAGGTTGGCGTTGGCCTCGTCCACGAACGCCTGGACGGTCTTGCCGGGCTCGATCTCGGACGCGAGGAGCGCCTCGATGTCGGCCGGGGAGGTCGCGGCAACGTGCTCGGCCAGCTGGTTGGTGACGGCCAGGAACTTCTCGCCCTTGGCGACGAAGTCCGTCTCGCACTTCAGCTCGACGATGACACCGGAGGTGTTGTCGTCGGCGATCACGGAGACGACGGCACCGTTCTCGGCAGAACGGCCTTCGCGCTTGGCGACGCCCTTCTGACCCTTGATACGGAGCGCCTCGACGGCCTTGTCGACGTCGCCGTCGGACTCGACCAGCGCGTTCTTGCAGTCCAGCATGCCGACGCCGGTGAGCTCGCGGAGCTTCTTGACGTCAGCGGCGGTGTAGTTCGCCATGAGTCTGTGATTCTCTCTCGAAGTCGTAGATCTACGGGTGAACGGCGGGGGAGGCGCGCTTGTGGCGCGGCTCCCCCGCCGTCATCGTCCGTGCTGTGAGTGCCCGGCGCATGAACGCCGGGCGCTCTCAGTGGGTCAGGCCTGCTCGGCGTCGGCGGCCGGAGCCTCGACGACGGGCTCGGCGACAACCTCGGCCTCGGCGGCCGGAGCGGCCTCGGCCTCGACGGCGGGGGCGTCGACGACAGCCTCGGCGGCCGGGGCGGCCTCGGCCTCGACCGACTCGTCGGAGTCAGCCTTCTTCTCACCCTCGAGCAGGTCGCGCTCCCACTCGGCGAGCGGCTCGGCAGCGGCCTTCTCGCCCGGCTTCGAGTCGCCAGTGGCGGCACCGGAACGGGCGATGAGGCCCTCGGCGACGGCGTCGGCGATCACGCGGGTGAGCAGACCGACGGAGCGGATCGCGTCGTCGTTGCCCGGGATCTTGTAGTCGACCTCGTCGGGGTCGCAGTTGGTGTCGAGGATCGCGACGACCGGGATGTGGAGCTTGCGCGCCTCACCGACGGCGATGTGCTCCTTCTTGGTGTCGACGATCCAGACGGCGCTGGGGACCTTCGACATCTCGCGGATACCACCGAGGGTCTTCTCCAGCTTGATCTTCTCGCGAGAGAGGACCAGGAGCTCCTTCTTGGTGAGACCCGAGGCGGCGACGTCCTCGAAGTCGATCGCCTCAAGCTCCTTCAGACGCTGAAGGCGCTTGTAGACGGTGGAGAAGTTGGTGAGCATGCCACCCAGCCAGCGCTGGTTGACGTAGGGCATACCAACGCGCGTCGCCTGCTCGGCGATGGCCTCCTGGGCCTGCTTCTTGGTACCGACGAACATGATGGAACCGCCGTGGGCGACGGTCTCCTTCACGAACTCGTAGGCGCGGTCGATGTACGACAGCGACTGCAGCAGGTCGATGATGTAGATGCCGTTGCGCTCCGTGAAGATGAAGCGCTTCATCTTCGGGTTCCAGCGGCGGGTCTGGTGACCGAAGTGGACGCCGCTTTCCAGCAGCTCCCGCATCGTTACGACGGCCATGGCCATCTCCTTGTTTTCTCGGTTTGGTTCCTGACGCCCCTGTCGCGCCCTGCCCCCGAAGAGGGGACCGAGAGACGCTGTCACCTGGCCCTTTCGGGCTGGTGCTGGGGCGTGCGAAGTCGACCCGGTGACCCGGATCGCCACAAGAAGTGTACGGGACCCGGTGGTATGCCGGGTGACGCGGTCATCCACACCGCCCCGCCGGTCCACAGGCCCGGACGGACCGGCTCCGGAAACGGGACCCTTCCCCCATGACGAAGCTGCTGCTCACCCTGATCCTCGCCCTGGGCCTCACCCTGGCCCCACCGCCGGAGCTGCGGCGCGCTCCGAGCACCGCAGAGGCCCCGGGCGGACGCCCGCTCCCGTCACCCCTGACGGTGGTCCGCTGGTGGGACCCGCCCCCGACCCCGTACGCGGCGGGCCACCGCGGGGTGGACCTGGCGGCCCCGGTGGGCGCGGAGCTCCGCGCGGTCGGCCCGGGCCGGGTCCACTACGCCGGCCCGGTCGCGGGCCGCGGAGTCCTCTCGCTGACCCTCCCGAACGGCCTGCGCACGACGTACGAACCGGTCCGCCCCCTGGTGTCGGAGGGCGCCGAGGTCACGACGGGCCAGGTCGTGGCCCTCCTCACGGACGGCCCCCACTGCCCCCGCCCCTGCCTCCACTGGGGCCTCCTCCACGCCCAGACCTACCTCAACCCCCTGACCCTCCTCCCCCACCCGACCCCCCGCCTCCTCCCCTTGAGCCGTCCGGCGCCCCAGACGGGGCATCTCAGCCGTCCGTCGCTTGAGGACCGGGGTCCGGGGCATCTCAGCCGTCCGACGCTTGAGAACCGGGGTCCGAGGCTTTCCAGCCGTCCGGCGTTTGAGGACCGGGGTCTGGGGCGGAGCCCCAGGGGGTCCGGGCGCAGCCCGGCACCCCTCCCAGCCCGTCCGGCGCTTGAGGACCAGGTCAGGGCAGAGCCCTGGGAACGGAGGAAGGGCGGGTAGGGGACGGCCCCGCAGGGCAGCCGACCACTACACCGGCCCGCCACGACACAGAACCGGTCCCCCTGGCCGGGGCCAGAACCGGCAACCGGGGCCGAGGCCGGAGCCGGGGCCAGGCCGGGTCAGCCCCCGACGCCCCGCAGGGCCATCGCCACCGCCGCGTCCGTGACCACGACGGGATCCTCCCCCGCCCCCGCCTCGATCCGCCGGACGGCGGCATCCACCACACCCTGGAGCAGCATCGCGGCCAGCCTCGGCTCCGCCTGCCCCAGCGCGCCCAACGCCTCCACGATCATCGCGATCAGGCTCCCGTGCGCCGCGCGGATCTTCTCGCGCGCCCCGGCGTCCAGCTCGCTCGCCGAGATCGCCACCACCGCCCGGTGCCGCTTGTCCCCCACCAGCCCGAGCTGGCTGCGCACATACGCCTCGATCTTCGCCTCCGGCGCCTCCGCCTCGGACATCGCCGCCTCGATCTCGGCCGCCCACACGGGGAAGTCCACCGCGCACAGCTCTTCGACGACGGCCGCACGGGACCGGAAGTACTCGTACACGGAGGACCGGGCGAGGCCGGTCCGCTCAGCGAGGGCGGGGAAGGTCAGTGCTTCCGTCCCCCCTTCGGACAGCAGGGAACGCGCGGCGTCCAACAAAGCGCCGCGCTGCATCGACCGGTGCTCGGCCACGGAGGCCGCTCGAATCCTGGGCACGCGTCCACTCTACGGATGTACCGCAAGGCCGTCGCACGCTCTCGGCCCCGCCCCCACGCCCCGGTGGCCCGGATCAGCGCCCGACGTCCGCCAGCTTCGCCCGCAGCTGCAGGACCGACTTGGTGTGGATCTGGCTGACGCGGCTCTCGGTGACCCCGAGGACGTTGCCGATCTCGGCGAGCGTGAGGCCCTCGTAGTAATAGAGCGTCACCACCGTCTTCTCCCGCTCGGGCAGCGTGTTGATGGCCCGCGCCAGCAGCCGCCGCAACTCCCGGTCCTCGGCGACCTCCACCGGGTTGTCGGCGGCGGTGTCCTCCAGGGTGTCCATCAAGGAGAGGCGGTCGCCCTCCCCGCCCACGTGCAGCAGCTCTTCGAGGGCGACCACGTTGGCCAGCGACAACTGGCTGAAAACGGCGTGGAGATCCTCCACGCCGATGCCCATCTCCCCGGCGACCTCGTGCTCGGTCGGGGTGCGCCGCAGCTGGGCCTCCAGCGTGGCGTAGGCCCGTTCCACGGCGCGCGCCTTCTGCCGCACCGAGCGGGGGATCCAGTCCAGCGCCCGCAACTCGTCGATCATCGCTCCGCGGATGCGCGTGATCGCGTACGTCTCGAACTTGATGGACCGTTCGATGTCGAACTTCTCGATGGCGTCGATCAGTCCGAAGACTCCCGAGGAGACGAAATCGGCCTGTTCCACATTGGGCGGCAGGCCGACGCTGACCCGGCCCGCCACGTACTTCACGAGGGGCGAGTAGTGCAGGATCAGCTGCTCCCGCAGCCGCTCGTCACCCGAGTCCTTGTACGAGCGCCACAGCACCTCCAGGGACGAGGGCGCGGTGGACCGCTCGCTGCCGCGCGCAGCGGGGGGCACCGCAGCGCGGTCGGACCCTGAGGTGTGCTGGGGCATGCTTCGCCTTTGCCGGAGCCGGATTCCTTGGGAGCGTAGCGTGACGGAAGTGTCGCGGTGCGCGAAGAGTACGGGATCGCGCGGGCCCGCAAAGGCGCCCCGACTCGCGCGGGCGACCCGGGACCGGCGCCTGGCGCACGGTCCCGGCGGGTGCCACCGGGAAGACCGCGTCTCTCATCGGCTTCACTCTTTCACCGGAACGCCCCAGGTCAACGACCGCCTCGCCGGGTGACTCCGCTTTATGCGCCTCCTCTCGGCCACTTCGGGGTCAACTGCCAGCCGTCGCCCTGCCGTTCGACAAACCCCAGAGAGTGAAGTTCGTACAGTCTGCCGATGACTTCATCAGTGCCGGCGCCCGCCGCGAGGGCCAGTTCCTCCAGGTCGGCGAGGCGCCCCGCCGGGAGGGCTTCGAGCACCCGGACCGTGTCGGGGCCCAGCAGGTCCCGGGCGATCACGGGGCCCCGCCGCTCGGGGGCCAGCTCGCCCATTCTCCCGACCAGCTCGATGACCTCCGCCGCGTCCGTGACCAGTGAGGCCTCGCCGCGCAGCAGTTCGTGCACGCCGGCCGAGAGCCCGCTGGTGGCCGGGCCGGGGATGCCCATCGTGATCCTCCCCAGCGCCTGGGCCCGCCGGGCGGTGACCAGGGACCCGCTGCGGTGGGCCGCCTCCACGACGACCGTGCCCCGGGTCAGGGCGGCAATGACGCGGTTGCGCAGGACGAACCGGCTCGGCGTGGGGTGGCTGCCGGGCGGCAGCTCGCCGAGGAGCAGCCCCTGGGCGGCGATCCGGCCGAGCAGTCCGGCGTGCCCGCGCGGGTAGGGCACGTCCACCCCGCAGGCCAGCACGGCGGCCGTGGCTCCGCCGGCGGCGAGGGCCCCGCGGTGGGCGGCGCCGTCGATCCCGTAGGCGGCACCCGAGACGACCACCCAGCCGTGCTCGGCGAGTTCACCGGCCAGGCTCTGGGCCATGTGTGCCCCGTACGGGGTGCACGCGCGGGCCCCGACCACCGCCACGGAGCGCAGCGCCCAGGCCCGCAGGCTCGGCCTGCCCCGCACCCACAGCCCGACGGGCCGGGCGTCACCGAGGTCGTCCAGCTGACTCGGCCACTCCGCCGACCCCGGGCAGACGAACCGCGACCCGGTCTCGGCGGCCACCGCCAGGTCCCGCCGGGGGGCGGCCGACGCGGCCCGGCGCCGGTATCCGGCGAGCCGCTCGCCGCCGACCCCGGTCAGCACCCCGGGCTCCGGCGCGGGCCCGGTCAGCAGCCGTATCAGCCCGACGGCCCCGTACTCCCGCAGCCACCGCCCGCCGTGCTCCTCCCCGGGCTCCAGGACCCGGGTGAGCGCGGCCCGCGCGAGCACCTCGCCCTCCATTTCCGCCTCCGGCTCCGGGCCGGGTTCCGGGGCCGACGCGGGAGCCGACGTGGGGGCCGTCATGAGGCCGCGTCCAGGTGCGCCCCGGCTCCGCGGGCGATTCCGGTGCGCAGTTCGAGGGCGACCGCCACGTCCAGCGCGTCGGGGCGGTCCCGGCTCCTCAGGTCGGCCACCGTCCAGGCCACCCGGAGCACCCGGTCGAGCCCCCGCGCGGTCAGCAGGCCGCGCTCCAGGTCCCGCTCGGCCTGCGCCAGCGCACCCGGGGCGGCCGGCCAGCGGGTCCGCAGCTCGTGGCCGGGGACCTCAGCGTTGAGCCTCCAGGGTGTGCCGCCGAGCCGGGCCACCGCCCGGTCCCGGGCTTCCCGGACCCGCGCGGCGACCACCGCGGTGGCTTCGCCGCGGCCGCCGCACCCCAGCAGATCGGAGCGGGTGACCGGCTCGACCTCGACCCGCAGGTCCACCCGGTCGAGCAGCGGCCCCGACAGCCGGGCCTGGTAGCGGCGGATCACCGAGGCCGGACAGTCGCATCCGGTCCCGTGCAGGGTGTGCCGCCCGCACGGACAGGGGTTGGCTGCGAGCACCATCAGGAACCGGGCCGGCAGGCGTACCACCCCGGCGGCCCGGGCGATGACCACGTGTCCCGCCTCGAGGGGCTGCCGCAGGGCGTCCAGGGCCTTGGTGCTGAACTCCGCGGCCTCGTCGAGGAACAGCACCCCCCGGTGGGCCAGGGACACCGCTCCGGGCCTGGCCACACCGGCTCCGCCCCCGACGAGCGACTGCATGGTCGCCGAGTGGTGCGGGGCGCAGTACGGGGGCCGGGCGAGGAGCGGTTCGCCCGGGGGCAGGATTCCCGCGACCGAGTGGACGGCCGTCACCTCCAGGGAGTCTTGTCGGGTGAGCGGGGGAAGGATCCAGGGGATCCGCTCGGCCAGCATCGTCTTGCCCGCGCCCGGCGGCCCGCTCAGGAAGAGGTGGTGGCCCCCGGCGGCCGCCACCTCCAGGGCCCGGCGCGCCGCGTGCTGTCCGGCGACGTCGGCGAGATCGGGGAAGTCCCGCCCGTCGCCGTCGCGGGCCACCCCCGTGCCGAGTCCGGCGCCGGGAACGACCAGCCCGGCGAGCATCGGGTCCGGGCGCCCCGGCGGATCCGGCGGATCCTCCTCGGGGACCTCCCCTTCGGTGAGCACCGCGATCAGTTGCCGCAGACTGCGCACCCCGAGCACCGAGACGTCCGGGACGAGCATGGCCTCGGCCGCGCACTGCTGCGGGACCACGACCTGCCGGTATCCGGCCTCGGCGGCGGCGAGCACGGCCGGCAGGATCCCGCGGACGGGACGCACCCGGCCGTCCAGCCCCAGCTCCCCGATGAGGACGAGATCGGCGATCACCTTCGGGTCGACCACTTCGGCGGCGCCCAGGACGGCGGCGGCCACGGCCAGGTCGAAGCCGGCGCCCGACTTCGGGACCGACGCCGGGCTGAGGCCGACGGTGAGCTTCTTCTGCGGCCAGGCGGCGCCGGAGTTCACCACGGCCGCCCTGACCCGGTCCCGGCTCTCGACCAGGGTCTTGTCGGGCAGGCCCACCAGGGCGAAGGTGGCCACCCCGGGCTCCAGGTCGGCCTGGACCTCCACCACCACGCCGTCGACGCCCACGAGGGCGACCGAGCAGGCTCGTGCGAACCCCATCAGGCCGCCCCCCTGACGTGCTCCACCACGGGGCCGCCGCGCCGCGGCAGGAGGACGCCGACGAGGTCGATGCGCACCCCGCCCGGAGGTGGTCCCCCGTGGTCGGCCAGCCAGCGCCCGGCCAGCCTGCGCAGGCGCTCCGCCTTGGCGGGCCGCAGCGCGGCCATGGGATGTTCGAACTCCCCCGCCCGCCGGGTCTTGACCTCGCACACGACGAGGGCGTCCCCGTCCCGGGCGACGATGTCGATCTCCCCGCCGCGACACCGCCAGTTCCTCGCGATCACGGTCATCCCGGCCTCGGTGAGCCGCCGCGTCGCGAGGTCCTCGCCGTACCGCCCCAATGCCTGCTGTGCCACGCCCTTCGCGTTCATCCGGCACCACCTCCGGCACCGACGATCCCGCGTCCCCGCCCACCTAGTGGATCTTGGTGGACAGTCGGGGCGATGTGGACGGCCGCGTCACCCCGGCGAGGGAATCAGGCGAAGAACCGGCGAAGGAATCAAGCGAAGAGCCGGACGGGGAAATCAGCTGCCCGGAAGTTCGAGATCGCTCTTGTTGAGCTCCTCGATGTTCACGTCCTTGAAGGTCAGCACCCGCACCTGCTTGACGAACCGAGCCGGTCTGTACATGTCCCAGACCCACGCATCGGCCATCGAGACCTCGAAGAAGACCTCCCCCTGCACCGAGTGCACCTGCATCTCGTAGTCGTTGGTGAGGTAGAAGCGTCGTTCGGTCTCGATCACATACTTGAACAGCCCGACGACGTCGCGGTACTCGCGATAGAGCTTCAGCTCCATCTCGGTCTCGTACTTCTCGAGGTCCTCGGCACTCATGGCATGTTCCCCTTCAGCCGTGCGTCCCCCTATTGTGCGCCAGGCCCGTGCGCCCCTAAACGATTTCCGGGGCCAGGTTCACGGGCGCACCCGGGGGACCGTCGTCGAGCAGCCTGCGGAGCAGCTCTGCGAGTCTGGTCGGGTACACCGTCTCATGGGCCGCAAGAAGTTCCTCGGAGGTCCACCACCTGGTACCCGAGACGCTGCGGCGCTCCAGCTCGGTGAGGCCTCCCAGCACGGTCGCCGTCTGGGTGGTCCGGGCGAGGAAGTACCACTCGTCCTGCTCCCAGCGGCGCCCGTCGAAGGGGAACGAGCAGTAGCGGTGCCACAGCACCGGCCCCAGTTCCACGTCGGTGATCCCGGTCTCCTCCGCGAGCTCGCGGAGCGCGGCCTGTTCGCGGGTCTCGGCCCCTTCCAGACCGCCGCCCGGGGTGAACCACCAGTCGTCCGCCGGGTTGCCCGGCTCGAAGCCGTGCAGCAGCAGGATCCTGTCCTCGGGGTCCATCAGGATCACCCGCGCCACCTTGCGCGGCCCACCCGCCCCACCCGCCCCCGCCGTCGCGTCAGCGGACATCGGCCCGCTCCCGCCTCCGCCCGCGCCCGAGCACCCGTACGACCGGCCCGTACGCGGCTCCGAGCACCACCAGGGCGGCTCCGACCACCACCGCGGCCACCTGGAGCAGCAGCGGCCCCGCCGTCGAGGTCCCGCCGGGCAGGGCCGCGTAGGCCTGGGGCCGCTCAAGCATCGCCATGTCGGGCCACGCGAGGGCGTCGACACGGGCGTTCACCGCCGTGCGGGGCACCGTCCCCTGGCCGGCCTCCTCCAGGTGCGCCCGGGAGTCCAGCGAGGCTCCGCGCCGGTCGCCGAGCAGGAAGAGGTTGCCCTCGGGCACCGTCACCTCGAACGCCGTCCGGGAGGCGGACCCGCCCGGAGCGCCCGCCGCATCGAGCTTCTCCGCCTCGATGTACGGCTCGTCCAGCTCCTTGCCGTTCACGGTGAGCCGGCCGCCGTCACCGCAGCACTTGACCGTGTCCCTGCCGATGCCGACGACCCGCTTGACCATCGGCGAATCGCTCCACTGCGCGTCCTTGAAGACCACCACGTCCCCGCGGCGCACGTCCCCGCCGGCGATGCGCTGTGCCAGCACCCGGTCTCCGGGCTTCACGGTCGGCACCATCGAGTCGGTCGGCACCGTGTACGGCTGGTACACGACGGCTCCCCACACGAATCCGCCCAGGAAGAGCACAAAGCCGATGGCCACGGCGATTCCCGACAGCAGGCTGCCGAGAGCACCGCGGCCATCGCCGTCACCTGCTCGTATTGCTCGTGTTCCGCCCATTGCAAGCGCCCCCACACTCGGAGATCGTCGACCTGGGCGGCACCCTACCTGCCGGTACGCCCCGCGGTCAGCCTCCGCCTGCGCCACAGCACGACCGGCACCGCGCCGGCGAACCCGAGCGCGGCCGGGCCGAGCCCGACCGGCGCCAGCCCGGCGGCGTCCAGGCCGAGCGCGGCGGCCTTGGTCTGCGTGCCGATGCCCGGCTGGTCGTAGGTGTCCGGAATCGGCAGGGTGGACCAGCGGGTGATCGGCCAGGCGACCACCACGGCGCGTCCGACGACATCGCTGACGGGTACGAAGCCCTGGGTGGCGTCCTGCTGGTGGTAGCGGGAGTCCTGCGAGTTCTGCCGGTGGTCGCCCATGACCCAGATCTTGCCCTGGGGCACGGTGAGCGGACCGAAGGGGAAGTCGTCGCACGGGGTGTTGCCGGGGAAGATGTACGGCTCGTCGAGCTCCTTGCCGTTGACGATGACCGGTCCCCCCTTCTTGCACTCGATCGTGTCGCCGCCGATGGCGATCGTCCGCTTGATCAGGTCCTTCTCCTCGGCGGACGGCATGAGGCCGATCCAGCTGAGGGCCTTCTGCGCGATGTTGGGGTCCGGGGTGGGCTCCCCGCTCAGCCAGTTCGACGGGTCGTGGAAGACCACGACCTCACCGCGCTCGGGCTCGGATCCGAACCACGGCGTCAGCTTGTCCACGAGGACCCGGTCACCGCGCTGCAGGGTGTTCTGCATCGAGTCGGAGGGGATCGAGAACGCCTGCACCAGGAAGGTCTTGATCAGCAGAGCGAGCAACAGGGCGATGCCGACCAGGAGCGGCAGCTCCTTCCAGAACGAACGGTGCGGGCGTGCCCCGGCACCGTCCTGCGCGTCGCCGTCGTTCTCTACGGCATCGGGCCCGGAGGAGTCGTTCGGCTCCTCGCCACCCTCGTCGCGTCCGGACCGTGCACCAACCGCCACGTCCCCCACATCCACTCCTCGTTCGGAAATCGACGCCCGGGCCTGATGAGGCACGGGCCCTCCCCTCCCCTAACGAGCGGGAGTTCCCGAAGGCGCGGGAGACCAAGGACACACTATGCGAACGAGGAGCCGCTCCGGCGCCCACGGGGCGCGCGGCGACCGGCGCGCGCCTGGTCGGGAACCATGCGGAAGGTGGCGGGCTGTTCCAGCCGGTGCCAGTGCCCGAACGGCCAGGCGATCACCACGGCCTGGCCGACCACGTCCTTCTCGTCGATCGTGCCGTGGAAGGCCTCGTCGAGGTGGTAGCGGGAGTCGGCGGAGTTCGCCCGGTGGTCGCCCATGACGAAGATCCGTCCGGCCGGCACCTGCACCTCGAAGCGGATCTCCGAGGGCGCGTTGCCCGGGTTCACGTACGGCTCGTCGAGCGGCGATCCGTTGACGCTGACCCGGCCCCGGGAGTCACAGCACTTCACGCTGTCCCCGCCGACGCCGATGACCCGCTTGATCAGGTCCTGTTCGTTCGCCGAGGGCAGCAGGCCGATGAAGGTGAGGGTCTGCTTGATCTGCTTGATCCCCACCGGGTCCTCGGCGGGCTGGACGCTTTCGCCGCCCAGCCACCCTCCCGGGTCCTTGAACACGACGACGTCCCCGCGCTCGACCTCGGAGCCGAACCACGGGGTGAGCTTGTCCACCAGGACCCGGTCGCCGATCCGGATCGTCTGCTCCATGGATCCCGACGGGATGAAGAAGGCCTGGACGAGGAAGGTCTTGAGGATCAGGGCGATGCACAGCGCGACCACCACGAGCAGGGGCAGCTCGCCCACGCGGCGGGTACGCCGTCTGCGCTTGACGCGGCGGGCGAGGCGACGCCGTTCGGCCCGGCCGCCGGGCTCCGGGGGCTCGGCTCCCGCGTCCCGCTCCGGCTCCGGGTCGGCGGCCGCGTCCTCGTACCGGTCGCCCGGCGGGCGCCCGCGGCTACCCACGGCCACCGCCCACGGAACCCGCGTCACCCCAGCGCGACACCGGCCAGCCGATCCAGTCGGCCCGCCCGATCACCTTCTCCACCGGTACCATCCCCCCACCCGGCTCCCCCAGGTGGTCCCGGGAGTCCCGGGACTGGGAACGGTGGTCACCCATGACCCACAGCGTCCCGAGGGGCACGACGACACGGAACGGCACTCTCGATCCGGAGTCGCCGGGGAAGAGGTACGGCTCGTCCAGCAGCACCCCGTTGACCTCGATCCGGCCGTTCTCGTCGCACACCACGTCGTCGCCGCCGACGCCCACGACCCGCTTCACGAAATCGGTGTCCGAGGGCTCGGCCAGCCCGAGCGCCGAGGCCGCCCCGTGCAGGGCCTCGCCGATCGGATTCCCGTCCGGGTCCTCCCGTACGAAGGAGCCCGTGCCGTCGAAGACCACGACGTCCCCTCGCTCCGGAGCGCCGCCGAAACGGTACGCCAGCTTGTTGACCAGCACCCGGTCCCCGACGGCGAGCGTGGGCTCCATCGAGCGGCTCGGGATCAGGAAGGGCTGGAGCACGAAGTTGCTGAACAGCAGCAGGAAGACGGCGCAGGCCACGCCGATCAGCCCGACGCGCCGCCAGGTCAGCCAGCCGGCCTTGTCGGGGCCGGGACCCGGGGCAGGACCCGGGCCGGGACCCGGGGCAGGATCCGCTCCGGAAAGCACGAAACGCGACCCCCCCTCCCCCTCGTCGGGGGAAGAGTGGCCGCGCTGCGTGTGAGGTGCTTCGGTGTCCATCGGGGGCGAGCCTATCCGGCCTTCCCCTGAACCCCGGGAGCAGATCAGCGGTCGCGCTTCTCCTTGATCTTCGCGGCCTTGCCGCGGAGCTCACGGAGGAAGTACAGCTTGGCGCGACGCACGTCACCGCGGGTGACGAGCTCGATCTTCTCGAAGATCGGGGAGTGGACCGGGAAGGTACGCTCCACGCCGACGCTGAAGGAGACCTTGCGGACCGTGAAGGTCTCGGAGACGCCGGCGCCCTGGCGGCGGATGACGACACCCTTGAACTGCTGGATACGGGAGCGGTTGCCCTCGATCACGCGGACGTGAACGTTGACGGTGTCACCCGGGCGGAAGGCCGGGACGTCCGAGCGCAGGGTGGCGGCGTTGACGCCATCGAGCAGGTGAGACATGAGATTCGTCTGCTTTCTTCGCATGACGCCACAGGTCGCCGATGCGGGGTTTCCGGAGAGAATTCGGGAGCTGCGGGACTCGGCGGGCGACGGTCCCCCTGTGGCAGGGGCGTCCGCGAGCACACAGCAGCCGCCTATTCTTCCACGGTCTGGGGCCTGCGCCAAAATCGGCCGTCGGGAGACGGCTTCCAGCCGAGGATGCTCAGCAGCTCGCGGTCCTTCTTGTCGAAGGCGGTGGCCTCGCAACGCTCGATCAGATCCGGGCGGTTGGCGGCCGTGCGGCGGAAGGCCTCGTCACGGCGCCAGCGGGCGATCTTGCCGTGGTGGCCGCTGACCAGCACGTCCGGGATCCCGTGGCCGCGCCACTCCGGGGGCTTGGTGTAGACGGGCCCCTCCAGCAGGTTGGCCATGTCCCCGGGCGCGAAGGAGTCGTCGCGGTGCGATTCGGCGTTGCCGAGCACCCCGGGCAGCAGCCGGGCCACGGCCTCGGTGACGACCAGGACGGCCGCCTCGCCGCCGGCCAGGACGTAGTCCCCGATGGACACCTCGTAGACCGGGAGGCGCGTGGCGTACTCGTCCATGACCCGGCGGTCGATGCCCTCGTACCGGGCCGGCGTGAAGATCAGCCAGGGGCGTTCGGAGAGCTCGACGGCAAGTTCCTGGGTGAACGGCCGGCCGCTGGGAGTGGGGACGACGATGACGGGCCCGTGCGCGCCCGCCTCGTAGCCGTCGGCCAGCGCCGCGTCCAGGGCCTCGCCCCAGGGCTCGGTCTTCATGACCATGCCGGGACCGCCGCCGTACGGGGTGTCGTCCACCGTGTTGTGCCGGTCGTACGTCCAGTCCCGCAGGTCGTGGACGTGTACGTCGAGCTGGCCGCGCGCCCGCGCCTTGCCGACCAGGGAGACGTTGAGCGGTTCCAGGTACTCGGGGAAGATCGTGACGACGTCGAGACGCATCAGGCGTCTTCCCCGTCCGTGTCGGCGTCCCCGTCCGCATCCGCGTCGGCGCCCTCGTCCTCGTCCTCGTCCCGCGTGGAGACGACGATCGCCTCGCGCTCGTCGATGAGACCGGGCGGCGGGGTGATGACGCAGCGCTGCTCGTCGAGGTCGATCTCGGCGACGATCTCCTCGACGAAGGGGATCATCACCTCGGTGCCGTCCGGCCGCTCGACGATGAACAGGTCCTGCGAGGGCAGGTGGGAGATCTCGGTGATCCGGCCGATCACGGTGCCGTCCGCGAGGACCACGTCGAGGTCCATCAGCTGGTGGTCGTAGTACTCGTCGTCCTCGGCCGGCAGCTCCGCCGGGTCCACGTCGGCGATGAGCAGGATGTTGCGCAGGGCCTCGGCGCCGGTGCGGTCCTTGACCCCGGCGAAGCGCAGCATCAGCCGCCCGCTGTGCACCCGTCCCGTCTCGACCGTCAGCGGTCCCGCCGACGCCGGGTCGGTCCGGAGTACGGCGCCGGGTCCGAGCCGCAGCTCGGGCTCGTCGGTCCGCACCTCGACGGTGACCTCACCCTTGATCCCGTGGGCGCGGCCGATCCGCGCGACTACCAGCTCCACTGCATTTCTCCCCTTTTTGCGGCTAAACCGCCGCCGCTCTCGCGGAGGTGGTACCTCTCCGTCGTGGTTGCTCAATTAATGGTTGCTCTCACCCGTGGGAAAAACGACTCGGGCCGGGGGGGCAACCAACGCCCTCCCCGGCCCGTGCCGGTGATTCAACTGCTCAGCGAACCTGGTCCACGTCGACGAGGTCGACGCGGATCCCCCGGCCGCCGATGGCGCCCACGACGGTACGCAGAGCACGTGCGGTGCGGCCGTTGCGGCCGATCACCTTGCCGAGGTCGTCGGGGTGGACCCGGACCTCCAGCACCTGCCCACGGCGCAGGTTGCGCGAGGCGACCTGCACTTCGTCGGGGTTGTCCACGATGCCCTTCACGAGGTGCTCAAGAGCCTCCTCGAGCATGCTCAGGCCTCGGTCGACTCGGCGGTCTCGGCCTCAGCCTCGTCCGCCTTCTTGTCGGCCTTCTTCGCCTTCTGGGTGATGGCTTCGCCCTTGCCCTCGCCGATGCCCTCGAGGGCCTTGGCGAACTCGTCGAAGGAGCGACGCTTGTTCTCCTTCGTCGCCGGCTGCAGCAGCGGCGCGGGGGCCGGGAGGCCCTTGTGCGCCTGCCAGTCACCGGTGAGCTTCAGGATGGCGAGCACAGCCTCGGTGGGCTGGGCGCCGACCGACAGCCAGTACTGCGCACGCTCGGCGTTGACCTCGATGCGCGACGGGTTGTACGTCGGGTGGTAGATACCGATCTCTTCGATCGCGCGACCGTCCCGACGGGTACGGGCGTCGGCGACGACGATGCGGTAGTGCGGCTGGCGAATCTTGCCGAGGCGCTTGAGCTTGATCTTGACTGCCACTGGAGTGGTGTCTCCTGAACTTGACGTGGTTGGGCACATGAGATGCCACGTGGGGTTGCGGTACTCGGGTGCCCGATGGACGCGTCAGCCGGAGGAGAGAGGGGTCCTATGCGACTGTCGAGTACAGCTGTCCATTGTGCCACACGCCCGCGGCGCGCTCGGCCGGGAGGTGGCGGAGCGTGCCCGCCGGGTCAGGAGGCCACCGCGATGGCCACGTCCGGGATGCGGAAGGGCTTCATACAGCCTCCGCACACGATCGGGGCCTGAGCCAGCACGGACGGGACCACGCGCACATTGCGCCCGCAGTCGCAGACCGCCTTGACGCGGACGCCGCCGCCGGAGGACCCGTGCCGGGCGGCCGGACCGCGGAAGCTGCGCTTGGTGTCGGCGGCCGTGGCGACCGTGTGGGCCTTCAGCGCGCGCTGGAGGCGCTCCATGGTGGGGCGGTAGCGCTTCTTCGCCTCGGGATTGAGCGAGACCAGGGAGAAGCCGCTGCTCGCGTGCGGCTCGTCGGTGTGGTCCAGCCCCATCTCCTCGGCGATCGCGAGGAACCTGCGGTTGTGGTAGCGGCCGGCGCGCGAAGTGTCACGCACTCCGCGGGCTGCGGCGATGCCGTGGACTGCCTCGTGGAGCAGTCGCTCGAAGGAGAGCTCGGCGCCGCAGGCGGACGAGGACTCTCCGATCAGGGACTCGGGCGCGGCAAGGTCAGGCAGCTCGGAGTGGTACCGCTGAATATCGGCCCACGCCTGCGCCAGCTCTGCGGCGAGAACAGGTGGTGTCGTGCTCACGTCGTGACAACGAGCCGGGGTGCCCCGGTGTTCCGATTCCGGGCCATTCCAAATTTTTTGCACGTACCAGTCAGTTCAGTCTCATGCGTCCCGACGAGGACGGGTGCGCATATCTCAGGAGGAGTCGGTACGTAACGCGGCCTACCGGCCGGCGGCGACGCGCACGCCCCCGGCGTGCGGCGAGTGCCGCACGCCGGGGTGTGAGAGCCGTCAGCCGGACCGGCTAGTACGAGCGCGCGACGATCGCGAGGTTGCCCGGGGCGTCGTCCGCCTGCGGCACCGACCCGTCCTCGGCGATCAGGCAGCGCACGGAGACGGCCTGCTCGGCGAGCTTGGCCTCGCCCTCGGGGCCGAGGTCGGCCCACGGGATCCGCGCCCAGCCACCGGCGATGGCGGCCTCGGCGGCCTCCTCGATGGTCGAGACGTCGGAGGTACGGGAGATGCGGCGCTCGCGGGACTCGCGCAGCAGCTGCTCCTGGTCCTCCTCCAGCACCTTGGGCAGCAGGGCGGCGAGGTCGGAGATCTGCACGGCCTCCTTGCCGCCCGGGATCCGGCGGGCCAGCATCGCGGTGCCGGCCTCCAGGTCGCGGGGGCCGATCTCGACGCGGACCGGTACGCCCTTGAGCTCCCAGTCCACGGCGCGGCGGCCGAAGGGGGTGTCGACGCGGTCGTCGACGAACACCCGCAGGCCCGCGGCCTTGAGCTGGGCGCCCAGCTCGCGGACCTTCGCCACGGCCTCGTCGCCCTTGATCGCCATGACGACGACCTGGACGTGCGCGAGGCGCGGCGGGACCCGCAGGCCGTTGTCGTCGCCGTGCGACATGATCAGGCCGCCGACCATGCGGGTGGAGACGCCCCACGAGGTCTGCCAGACGAGCTCCTGCTTGCCTTCCTTCGACAGGTACTGCGTGTTGAAGGCCTTGGCGAAGTTGGTGCCGAGCTCGTGGCTCGTGCCGAGCTGCAGGGCCTTGCCGTCGCCCATCATGCCCTCGAGGGTGAGGGTGTTGATGGCGCCGGCGAAGCGCTCCTTGGCGGTCTTGCGGCCGAGCACGACGTCGATGCCGAGCACGTTGGTCATGAAGTCGCCGTACACGTCCGTGTGGATGCGGGCGGCGTAGTCGCGGGCGTCCTCGTACGAGAGGTGGGCCGTGTGGCCCTCCTGCCAGAGGAACTCGCTCGTACGGAGGAACACGCGCGGGCGCATCTCCCAGCGGACCACGTTCGCCCACTGGTTGATCAGCAGGGGCAGGTCGCGGTAGCTCTGGACCCACTTGGAGAAGTACTCGTTGACGATCGTCTCGGAGGTGGGGCGGACGACGACCGGCTCGTCCAGCTCCTTGCCGCCGCCGTGCGTGACGACCGCGAGCTCGGGGGCGAAGCCCTCGACGTGCTCCGCTTCCCGCGTCAGGTAGGACTGCGGGATGAACAGCGGGAAGTACGCGTTCTGGGCGCCCGCGTCCTTGATGCGCGCGTCCATCTCCTGCTGCATCCGCTCCCACAGCCCGTAGCCGTACGGTCGGATGACCATGGTGCCGCGTACCGGACCGTTGTCGGCCAGCTCGGCCTTGTTGATCAGATCCTGGTACCAGCGGGGGAAATCCTCCGCCTGAGGGGTGAGAACGGGTGCCTTTGCCATGGCGCGAATGGTACGGCGCCCGGAGTGCCGAACGTGAATCGGGTGCGAATCGGGTGGCGCGCTCCTCTGGACGCGGGGGCGAATCGGGAGTTCCCTGGCAACGGGGGCATGGGGGCGACACGGAATCAGGAGCGCTCTTTCGATGACACCGACGCCGACGGCGACGCTTGTCGCGCGGGACTGGGCGGAGATCCAGGAACGGATGCTGGTACCGCTGTACGAGGCGGTCTACGACCGGCTGGAGGTCGGGCCGGGCGACCGGCTGCTGGGCCTCGGCTGCGGGGCCGGACTGGCCCTTCTGCTGGCCTCGGGCCGGGGAGCCCTGGCCACGGGTGTGGAGACGGATCCGGCACGCCGGACGCTGGCCCGGGAGCGCCTCCTGGAGGTCCTCCCGGCTCCGCCCGCACCCGCGGTGCCCTACGACGTCCTGCTGGCCTTCTCGCCCACCCCGGGCGCCCTGGCCGCGGCCCTGCCGGCGCTGCGCCGGCCCGGCGGCGCGGTGGTGCTGGCCGACTGGGGTCCGGCGGAGCGGTGCACGGTGCCCTCGGTCCTGGGCGGCGGGCCGGCGGCGCGGGACCTGGACGGGATGGCGGCCGCCGCCGGGCTGGTGCCGGACGGGTCGGGGCGGGTGTTCTGCCCCTTCGGGTACGCCGACGTGGACAGCGCGGTGCGCGGGCTGCTGTCGACCGGGCTGTACGAGCACTCCGACCCGGTCCAGGTGGAGAAGGAACTGGCGGAGGCGCTTCACCCGTACGAACGGGGTGACGGGGCCGTCTGGCTGCCGAACATCTTCCGGTACGTCATCGCCCGTACGGCGTAACCGGGGTGACCGTCGCCGTGCGGGGCCGCCGGCCGGCCCCGCACGGCGCTCACTTGTGGAGCCGGGTGATGCCCGCGGCGGCGTAGGCGGCCGGTTCGTCCAGCGTTTCGTTGGCCATCAGGGCTTCCGCGAGGGCGTCCAGCTTGTCGCGGTTCTCGCGGAGCAGGAAGCAGGCCTTCTCGTAGCACTCGTCGACGATCCGGCGCATCTCGTGGTCCACCGCGTCGAGGGTGGCGGGGGCCGCGGAGAGGCCGTAGGGGCTCTGTCCGTCCGAGGGGATGGCGGTGAGCCGGCCGATGCGCTCGCTCATGCCCCAGCGGCCGACCATGCCCCGGGCGATGTTGGTGACCTGTTCGAGGTCGTTCTCCGCGCCGGTGGTGATGACGTCGTAGACGACGTGCTCGGCGGCCATTCCCCCGAGCGCCCCGATGATGCGGCCGCGCAGGTACTCCTCCGTGTAGGCGTACCGGTCCGCGTCCGGGGTGGAGAGGGTCACGCCGAGCGCCCGGCCGCGCGGCACGATGGTGATCTTGCGGACCGGGTCGGCGCCGGGCTGGAGCATGCCCAGCAGGGCGTGCCCGCCCTCGTGGTAAGCGGTGCGGCGGCGATCCTCGTCCGACATGACCAGCGGCCGTTCCGCGCCGAGCTGGACCTTTTCCAGCGCGTCGGAGAGGTCCGACTGGGTGACCTCCTGCTGCTGGCGCTTCACGGCGAGCAGGGCCGCCTCGTTGGCTAGGTTGGCCAGTTCGGCTCCGGTCATGCCCGGCGTCGTACGGGCCACTTGCGCGAGGTCGACGCCGTCGGCGAGCGGGATGTCCCTGGTGTGGATGCGGAGGATGGCTTCCCGGCCGCTCTTGTCGGGCGGGGAGACGACGACGGTGCGGTCGAAGCGGCCCGGCCGGGTCAGCGCCGGGTCCAGGACGTCGGCCCGGTTGGTCGCGGCGAGGACGACCACGCCTTCGGAGCCGGAGAAGCCGTCCATCTCGGTGAGGATCTGGTTCAGGGTCTGCTCGCGCTCGTCGTGGCCGCCCATGCCCGCGCCGCCGCCGCGCACCCGCCCGATGGTGTCGATCTCGTCGATGAAGACGATCGCGGGGGCCACTTTCCGGGCCTCGGAGAAGAGTTCGCGCACCCGGGACGCGCCGACGCCGACGATCATCTCGATGAACTCGGAGGCCGAGGCCGAGAAGAACGGCACCCCGGCCTCGCCCGCGAGGGCGCGGGCGAGCAGGGTCTTGCCGGTGCCGGGCGGGCCGGCGAGCAGGACGCCGCCGGGCATGCGGGCGCCCATCTTGCGGTACTCGTCCGGGTTCTTGAGGAAGTCCACGACGTCGTTGAGCTCGCCCTCGACCTCGTCGATGCCGGCCACGTCCTCGAAGGTGGTGCGCTTGACGCCCTCCAGCTCGACCGGCTTGGGCGGCGTCTTGCGCCCGAGCCCGCCCATGCCGCCGCCCATCGCCGATCCCATCCGGCGGGCGATGACCACCCACAGGAGGACCAGCAGCAGCATCGGGGCCAGGGAGATCAGCAGGTTGGCCAGGAAGCTGCGCTGCACGACGACCGGGGAGGCCGTGACGACGACGTTCTGCTTGGTGAGGTTGGCCCACAGGTCGTCGTCGGCGAAGGCGGGGCGCTGGGAGACGAACTTCTTGTAGTCGCCCTCGTCCCCGTCCGGCTTGGGCTGTTCGGTCTTCAGTTCGCCCTGGATGGCGTCGCCCTTGGCGTAGATCTTCGAGACGTTGCCGTTCGCGACCTGCTTGCTGAACTCGGTGTACGAGATGGTCGGCTCGTCGCCCTCGTTGAAGAAGGAGAGCACCAGGTTGGTGATCAGGTAGACGATCAGGGCGGTGAGGATCAGGCCGCGCCAGCCTCCGGGCATCCGCTTCTTCGGCGGCGGGGCGGGGGGTGCGCCTTCGGAGCGCCAGGGCGTATCGGCCCGGTCGCGGGGCGGTACGGGGGTGGGGCTGGGCACGTAGGCCTCCTTCTGCCGTCCTCCCGGCCGACCATAAGCGACAAACCGGACCGTCGCCCCTGGCGGGAGCCCATACGGCGAAGCCCCGGCCGGAGGGATCCGGCCGGGGCTCCTGTGGCTCCGTACTGCTACTGCACGAACTGCTACTTCATGAACTTCTTGAACTCGTCCGGCAGGTCGAAGTCCTGACCGGGCTGGGCACCCCCGGTGGGAAGGCCGAACGGGTTGCCGCCGGCGGCGGGCTCGATCGCCTCCGGACCCGCCTCGCGGCGCGCTGCCGCCGCGGCCTCTTCTTCCTTGCGCTTCATCGGGTTGCCGCTCTTGCGCTTGCCCTTGGCCTGCTTGACCTGCTTCTTCTGCCGGCCGGGGCCGCCGCCCATCCCGGGGATGCCGGGCATGCCCGGCATGCCGCCGCCCTGGGCCATGCGGGACATCATCTTGCGGGCCTCGAAGAACCGCTCGACGAGCGACTTGACGGCGCTGACCTCGGTGCCGGAGCCCTTGGCGATACGGGCGCGGCGCGAACCGTTGATGAGGTGCGGGTCCTGGCGCTCGGCCGGGGTCATCGACTTGATGATCGCGGCGGTGCGGTCCACGTCGCGCTCGTCGATGTTGTTGATCTGGTCCTTGATCTGCCCCATGCCCGGGAGCATGCCGAGCAGCTTGGAGATGGAGCCCATCTTGCGGACCTGCTCCATCTGGGCCAGGAAGTCGTCGAGCGTGAACTCCTTGGGCCCCTTCTGCAGCTTGGCCGCCATCTTCTCGGCCTCGGCCTGCGAGAAGGTCTTCTCGGCCTGCTCGATCAGGGTGAGCATGTCACCCATGTCGAGGATCCGGCCCGCCATGCGGTCCGGGTGGAAGGCGTCGAACTCGTCGAGCTTCTCGCCGTTCGAGGCGAAGATGATCTGCTTGCCGGTGACGTGCGCGATGGAGAGCGCGGCACCGCCGCGGGCGTCGCCGTCGAGCTTGGAGAGCACGACGCCGTCGAAGCCGACGCCGTCGCGGAAGGCCTCGGCGGTGTTGACCGCGTCCTGGCCGATCATGGCGTCGACGACGAAGAGGATCTCGTCCGGGCTGACGGCGTCGCGGATGTCCGCGGCCTGCTGCATCATCTCGGCGTCGATGCCGAGGCGGCCGGCGGTGTCGACGACGACGACGTCGTACTGCTTGGTGCGCGCGTACTCGATGGAGTCCTTGGCGACCTGGACCGGGTCGCCGACGCCGTTGCCCGGCGCGGGTGCGTAGACGGCCACGCCGGCCCGCTCGGCCACGACGCTGAGCTGGTTGACGGCGTTGGGGCGCTGGAGGTCGCAGGCGACGAGGAGCGGGGTGTGGCCCTGCCCCTTCAGCCACACGCCGAGCTTTCCGGCGAGGGTGGTCTTACCGGCGCCCTGGAGGCCGGCGAGCATGATCACGGTGGGCGCGGTCTTGGCGAAGCGCAGCCGCCGGGTCTCGCCGCCGAGGATGGAGACCAGCTCGTCGTTGACGATCTTGAGGACCTGCTGGCCCGGGTTCAGGGCCTTGGAGACCTCTTCGCCGCGGGCGCGCTCCTTGACGTTCGCGATGAAGGAGCGGACGACGGGGAGGGCGACGTCGGCCTCGAGGAGGGCGATACGGATTTCCCGCGCCGCAGCGTCGATGTCCTGCTCGGAGAGGCGGCCTTTGCCCCGGAGGGACTTGAAGGTCGCGCTGAGGCGGTCGGAAAGCGTATCGAACACGGTGGTCGCGATTCCTCGGGTCAGGGGGCGTGTGGTCGCCCCCAGGGTATCGGGCCGCGCCACCCCCCTGGCCCTGCGGGCGGCATTCCCCCTACCCGCCCTTTCACCGTTTCCCGGGGCGGAGCCCCGGGAAACGGTGAAAGGGCGGGTAGGGGACGGCCCCGCGCAGCGGCCGCCCCCGCTACGCCAGGGCCGCCTGGACCGAGCCCGCCAGGGCTGCCGCCGCCGACGCCGTCAGGGGTTTGCCGTCCGCGTCGACCACGTACACCGTGTCCACCGCGTTCGCGCCCAGCGTGGACACGTGCGCGCTGCGCACCCGCACGCCGGAGGACTCCAGCGCCCGCCCGATCCGGTGCAGCAGCCCGACCGCGTCGGGGGCACGCACCTCCAGAACCGTGGCCAGGGAGGAGACCTCGGGCACCACCGTGACCCGGGGCGGCGGCGGTACCACCCCGCGCCTGCGCGGGTACGCCGCCTCGCGGTCGGCCAGCTTCGCCGGGACGTCCAGCGAGCCGTCCAGGGCCCGCACCAGATCGGTGCGCAGCCGCGCGGCCTCCGGCAGGGAGCCGTACTCCGCGGCCACCCGCCACCGCAGGACCAGTACCTCACCCAGCCGGTCCGGGAGCTCCATCGAGCGCAGGTCGGCCGCGCGCACGGTGAGCCGGTGCAGTGCCAGCACTCCGGCCACCGCGGGCAGGACTCCCGGCTGGTCGGGGACGGCCACCACCAGTTCCACCCCGACCGCGTCCTCCTCCTGCCGGGCGTGCAGGGCCAGGACCGGCTCCCCGGTGCGCAGCGCCTCCACCGCCAGGCGCTCCTGCTCCGTGGTCGGGATCTCCAGCTCCGTCACCGCCGGGGCGGCCCCGCTCAGCACGGCGGCGACCCGCGCGACCAGGTCGGCCACGAGCGAGCCGCGCCACGCGCTCCACGCCGCCGGGCCGGTGGCCAGGGCGTCGGCCTCCGTCAGCGCGTGCAGGATCTCCAGCGTCCCGGGCGAACCGACCGCCTCGGCGACCGCCTTGACCGTGGCCGGGTCGTCCAGGTCCCGCCGCGTCGCGGTGTCGATCAGCAGCAGGTGGTGGCGGACGAGCACTCCCAGCACCGCGACGTCCTCGGCGTCGAAGCCCACCCGCAGCGCCATGTCGCGGGCGATGGTCTCGCCGGCCACCGAGTGGTCGCCGGGCCAGCCCTTGCCGATGTCGTGCAGCAGCGCGGCCATCAGGAGGAGGTCGGGGCGGCCCACCCGGCGGGTCAGCTCGGAGGCCCGGACGGCCGTCTCGACGAGGTGGCGGTCCACGGTCCAGGTGTGCACCGGGTTGCGCTGCGGACGGCACCGCACCCGCTCCCAGTCGGGCAGCAGCTTCGTGATGATCCCCTCGGCCTCCAGGGCCTCCCACACGGCCACCGTCGGCTCCCCAGCGCCCAGCAGGGTCAGCAGCTGCTCCCGGGCCTCGGCCGGCCACGGCACCGGCAGCGGCTTCGCCTGCGCCGCGAGCCGGCGTACGGCGTGCAGCGAGACGGGCAGTCCGGCCTGGGCGGCGGCCGCGCCGAAGCGCAGGGGCAGCACCGGGTCCCGGTCGGGCCGCGCGGCCAGGGCCAGTACGGCCTCGCCGTCGGACTCGACGACGCCTTCGGCGAGCGGCGCCCGCTCCGGTACGGAGCTCCGGGTGCCGAGCAGCCCGCGGAGCCGGGGGCGGGCGGACCGCGCCCGGAGCACGCGCCCGACCTCGCGCCAGGTCACGTCACCGGCGTACGAGACCACCCGCGCGGCCTCGTACACCTCCCTGAGCAGGGCGTCGGCGTCGAGCAGACCGAGCTGCGCCGCGACCGGGGTCTGTTCCTGGAGGGAGAGCCGCTCGGTGGCGCGGCCGGTCACCAGGTGCAGCGCGTCCCGTGCGTCGAGCAGCCGGCGCCTGGCTTCGGCGAGGCCCTCGCGCGGGGCGTCGGCCAGCCAGGACGCGGCGACGGCCCGCAGCGCGGTGACGTCGCGCAGTCCCCCGCGGGCCTCCTTGAGGTCGGGTTCCAGCAGGAAGCGGAGCTCCCCGGCCCGCTCGGCCCTCTCACGGCACAGGGAGTGCAGCTGGGGCAGCCGTTTGGCGGCGTGGTTGCGCCAGTCCGCCAGGACGGAGGTGCGCAGTCCCGCGAGCAGCCCGGCGTCGCCCGCGACGGGCCGGGCGTCGAGCAGTCCGAGGTGCACCTTGAGGTCTTCGGCGGCGGTCTTGCGGGCTTCGCCGGGGGTGCGCACCGAGTGGTCGAGGGCGAGGCCGAGGTCCCAGACGGGGTACCAGAGCCGGTCGGCCAGGGCGGCCAGCGCCCGCGGTTCGGCCTTGCCGTCGTGAAGCAGGACGAGGTCGAGGTCGCTGCGGGGGGACAGTTCGGCGCGGCCGTAGCCGCCGACGGCGACGAGGGCGGCGCCCCGCACGCCCGTCTCCCGTACGGCGGTGGCGAACAGCGCCTTGAGCCAGTCGTCGGTCAGGGAGGCCAGGGCGGAACGCCGGGAAGGCCCGGACCGCGACTCCTCCTGGAGGAGTCGCAGCCGGGCCGCGGCGTATCCGCTGGGTCCCTGGTCGGCGGTGTTGCCGCCGTCAGTGGTCTCTTCGACACTCGTCACCCAGAGGTTCCCATCGCCTAGAGCGCGTCAGCGCCACGTTCACCGGTGCGGACCCGGATGACCGAGTCCACGGGGATGCTCCACACCTTGCCGTCGCCGATCTTGCCGGTCTGGGCGGCGTCGACGACGATCCGCATCACGTCGTCCGCGTCGCCGTCCTCGACGAGCACCTCTATGCGGATCTTCGGTACGAGGTCCACGGTGTACTCGGCACCCCGGTAGACCTCGGTGTGTCCGCGCTGGCGGCCGTATCCGCTGGCCTCGGAGACGGTGAGTCCCTGGACTCCGAAGCGGTGCAGGGCTTCCTTGATCTCGTCCAGCCGGTGCGGCTTCACGATCGCGGTGATGAGCTTCATGCGTCAACCTTCTTGCTCGCGGCGGCAACAGGGGCGGGGGCGGCGGTGCTCCGGGAGGAGGAGCCGCCGCCGGCTCCGCTGAAGTCGTAGGCGGTCTCGGCGTGTTCGACCTGGTCGATGCCGGAGACCTCGTCGTCCTCGGTGACCCGCATCCCGATCGTCTTGTCGAGGAGGAAGGCGAGTACCGCGGATGCCACGAGAGAGTAGGCGAGGACGGCGAAGACTCCGATCGCCTGCTTGCCGAGCTGCTCCAGGCCGCCGCCGTAGAAGAGGCCCGCCACGTCGGACTGGACCCCGCCGGTGGCGAAGAAGCCCACGAGCAGGGAGCCGATGACACCGCCGACGAGGTGGACTCCGATGACGTCGAGGGAGTCGTCGTAGCCGAACTTGTACTTCAGGCCGACGGCCATGGCGCACACGACACCGGCGATGACGCCGATGGCGATCGCGCCGAGCGGGGAGACGGCGCCGCCGGAGGGGGTGATGGCGACGAGGCCCGCGACCGCGCCGGAGGCGGCGCCGAGGGTGGTGAAGGAGCCGTGGCGCAGCTTCTCGTAGCCGAGCCAGGCGAGCATGGCGGCGGCGGTGGCGACCTGCGTGTTGACGAACATGACCGCGCCGACGCCGTCGTCGTTGCCGAGCCAGGAGCCCGCGTTGAAGCCGAACCAGCCGAACCACAGCAGGCCCGCGCCGAGCATCACGAGGGGGAGGCTGTGCGGGCGCATCGGGTCCTTCTTGAACCCGACGCGCTTGCCGATGACCAGGATCACGCCGAGGGCCGCGGCGCCCGCGTTGATGTGGACGGCGGTGCCGCCGGCGAAGTCGATGACCCCGAGCTCGAAGAGCCAGCCGCCGGCGCCCCACACCCAGTGGGCGACGGGGAAGTAGACGATGGTGACCCAGAGGGTGATGAAGAGGGCCCACGCGCTGAACTTGACGCGGTCGGCCAGTGCGCCGCTTATCAGCGCCGGGGTGATGATCGCGAACATCAGCTGGAAGACGGCGAAGACGTAGACGGGGATGGTGTAGCCGTCCCACAGCTCGGTGATGCCGATGCCGCTGAGTCCCACGTAGTCGGAGCTCCAGCCGATGAGCGAGCCGGAGTCGGCGCCGAAGGCGAGGCTGAATCCGTAGAGGACCCAGAGGATCGTGACGATCCCGAGGCTGATGAAGCTCATCATCAGCATGTTGAGGCTGCTCTTGACGCGGACCATGCCTCCGTAGAAGAAGGCGAGTCCCGGGGTCATCAGCATGACCAGGGCGGAGCAGATGAGCATGAACCCGGTGTTCGCGGAAGACAGCGTGGGGGCGTCTGCCGCGAGGGTCGTGATGGCTGATGCCATCGGCGTCTCCTCGTCGTCGGTACGTTCGCGTGCGGGCGATCGTGAAAACCTGAGCGGCGCTGGTGCGAATCAGGCCTGAGGGTGTTCCGGCCCGGGGGCTGGCCGGTTATTGGCCCTGAGATTCGCGCAGGCCGGTTTCCGGCGGCGCCGCTGGGTGTTTCGCGTCGATGACGAAGAGGTCCGGCGTGTTACGCCTCCATGAACGAGTGGTTCATGAGGGTGGCGGGTGAGAACCCGGCCGCGGCGATGACCCGGGGAACCTGGCTGGGGGAGCCTGATCGGGCTTCACGGGGTGACTGCCGCGGCCGGGGGCCTTGGGGCGGCCGGGTGGCCGTCAGACGGCCTCCGCGGCCTCGGGGAGGCGGGAGGCGAGGTGGTCGGTCAGCCGCACCACGTCGGCGACGTCGCCGTACTCACGCGCGGCGGTGTCGACGGTCTTGCGCAGCCGGGTGTTCACCCGTTCGGACCGCACCTTTCCCGCCACGTCCAGGGCGCGGCCGACGAGGACCGTGGCCTGCTCGGGCTCGCGCTGGAGCAGGTGGACGGTGGCCATGCCGATGAGGTTGAGGGCGTAGGAGCGCTGGTGCTCCTCGTCCTTCTCGAAGAGCTCGACGGCGCGCTCCATGACCGGTTCGGCGAGGGAGGCGTACATGGGGCTGCGGCCCGCGACGTAGGCCAGGTCCCGGTAGGAGTGGGAGTTCTCGCCGTTGAGCTCGGCCTCGGAGAAGAAGCGGATCCAGTCGGGCTCGGGCTCGGCGTCGAAGCCGACGTCGGAGAAGGTGTCCTCGGCCATCCGCACGGCCCGCTTGCAGCGGCTGGGCTGGCCCATGTTGGCGTAGGCGCGGGCCTCCATCGCATACAGCATGGCCTGGGTACGGGGCCCCGCGCAGTCGCGGCTGCCGTACTGGGCCAGGTGGATGAGCTCCAGGGCGTCCTCGGGGCGGCCCAGGTGGATCATCTGGCGACTCATGCTGGAGAGGATGTACGAGCCCAGCGGCTTGTCCCCGCCCTCCTTCGCGGCGTGCAGCGCGAGGACGAAGTACTTCTGCGCGGTGGGGTGCAGGCCGATGTCGTAGCTCATCCAGCCGGCGAGTTCGGCGAGTTCGGCGGCGACCTTGAAGAGCCGCTTCATGACCGGCGCCGGGTGGTTCTCCTGGAGCAGGTCGGTGACCTCGTGGAGCTGGCCCACGACGGCCTTGCGGCGCAGTCCGCCGCCGCACTGGGCGTCCCACTGGCGGAACATCACGGTGGTGGCTTCGAGGAGGTCCACCTCGGGCTCGGAGAGCCGGGGCGGCCGGTGGCCGCTCAGGGCGCCCGTCGGCCCCGCCTCCCGGGGTCCCGGGTCGGCGGCCGGGACCGGTACGAGCCAGCGCTGCATGGGCTCGATGAGGGCGGGGCCGGCGGACAGGGCGAGCGAGGTCCCGAGGAAGCCGCGGCGGGCCAGCATCAGGTCGCTGCGGGAGAACTCGCCGAGCAGCTCGATGGTCTGCGGTCCGGCCCAGGGCAGGTCGACGCCGGAGACGGAGGGGGTCTGGTGGGCGGTGCGCAGGCCGAGGTGCTCGATGGCGACGACGGAGCCGAAGCGCTCGGAGAAGAGCTCGGACAGGATCCGCGGGACGGGCTCGCGGGGCTGTTCGCCGTCGAGCCAGCGGCGGACCCGCGAGGTGTCGGTGCTGATGTGGTGGGCGCCCATCTGGCGGGCGCGGCGGTTGACCTGGCGGGCGAGCTCGCCCTTGGACCAGCCGCTGCGGACGAACCAGGACGTCAGCTGCTCGTTGCGGACGGTGGCGTCCTGCGGGGAATCCTGTGCGGAATCCCGCGCGGAGTCCCGGTCCGGCGTCCCGGCGGACGACACGCCGGACTCCGCACCCGTTCCGCTTGCGCCGTTGCCGCTCACTGGAACGCCCCCATCCGTCAGCCTCTTCTACACGAAACCCAGTCGGGAAACGGTCTTCACAGGTCCTTCACGCCATGCCTCCGGCATACCCGCGAACACGTCTTCCTTCGCGCTTCGTGCACCGAAAGTAATCCTACGATCACCCCTTCGGCGAGGTCGATCCCGGAAACGCCACCATTCGCCACCCCTTCGAATGAACTCGCCACCGGCCAGGCGCGATTCACTTGACACGAAGGCAGAACCGATCGGTTGGACAGGAGTGCGCACGGGGCGCGCGCGGCGAGGAGTGCGCCGGGCATCCGGTCCGGCCGACCTCGTAACCACCGGCACGTCCGACCCGTTGGAGGGGGCATGGGCATGGGCTTCACGATCGGCGGCAGCCGCGGCACCAAGGAGTTCCGTTCCGGCGCTCGGCGCCGCGGCCGGACCTCGGAGTGCACGGCGGTGGCGGAGTACACCGGACTCTGGGGCTGGGACGTGGTCCCCGGCGCCCGGGCCGCGGGGCCCGCCCGCGACTGCTCCTGCGGTCATACGAGTTGCGGTGCGCCGGGGGCGCATCCGCTGGCCCTCGCTCCGACGGTCCCGGCCGGCGCCACCCTCGACGAGGTCACCGAGACCTGGAGCGGGTACCCGGGAGCCGCGGTGCTGCTCCCCGTCGGGCGCTCCTTCGACGTCATCGAGGTCTCCGAGGAAGCCGGACGGCGGGCGCTGGTCCGGCTGGAGCGGATGGGCCTGCCGCTCGGCCCGGTGACCGCGACCCCGGACGGCCGGGCCCAGTTCTTCGTCGCCCCGGGGGCGGCGGCCGGGCTGCCGCAGCTGCTGTACCGGATGGGCTGGGACGACGCCGGTCTCGATCTGCGCGCCCTGGGCCAGGGCTCCTACGTCACCGCCCCGCCCTCGGACTTCGCGGGCCTCGGCCCGGTGAGCTGGCTGCGGCCGCCGGCGCTGGACTCGGCCGGGGATCCCCCGCAGGCCCGCCTCCTGCTGGGCACCCTCGCCTACCTCTGCCACCGGCTGCGCCGCCCGTAACCCGCACTCCGCCCATGGCAGTGCCCCCGGGTCCTGGGGACCTCGGGGGCACTGGCCGACGTAGGAGCGTCGGGGCGTTCAGTCGCCGATCAGGGCGTCGACGAAGGCCTCCGGCTCGAAGGGCGCCAGGTCGTCCGCGCCCTCACCGAGGCCGATGAGCTTGACCGGGACTCCGAGCTCGCGCTGGACGGCGATGACGATGCCGCCCTTGGCGGTGCCGTCGAGCTTCGTCAGCACGATGCCGGTGATGTCCACGACCTCCGCGAACACCCGGGCCTGGGTCAGGCCGTTCTGCCCGGTGGTGGCGTCCAGGACCAGCAGGATCTCGTCGAGCGGGCCGTGCTTCTCCACGACGCGCTTGACCTTGCCGAGCTCGTCCATCAGACCGGTCTTGGTGTGCAGCCGGCCGGCCGTGTCGATGAGGACCACGTCGGCGCCCTCGGCGATGCCCTCCTTGACCGCGTCGTAGGCGATCGAGGCCGGGTCGCCGCCCTCCGGGCCGCGCACGGTGCGCGCCCCGACCCGCTCGCCCCAGGTCTGGAGCTGATCGGCGGCGGCTGCGCGGAAGGTGTCCGCCGCGCCGAGCACGACGCTGCGGCCGTCGGCGACGAGCACGCGGGCGAGCTTGCCGGTGGTGGTCGTCTTGCCGGTGCCGTTCACGCCGACGACCATGATCACGGCGGGGGTGTCCACGCCGCTCTCGGTCTTCACCGCGCGGTCGAAGTCGGTGTCGAGGAGCGTGATCAGCTCCTCCTTCAGCAGGGCGCGCAGATCGGCGGGGGTGCGGGTGCCGAGCACCTTGACCCGCTCGCGGAGCCGGTCCACCAGCTCCTGGGTCGGTGCGACACCGACGTCGGCGATGAGGAGGGTCTCCTCGATCTCCTCCCAGGTGTCCTCGTCGAGGTGCTCGCGGGAGAGCAGCGTGAGCAGCCCCTTGCCGAGCGTGTTCTGCGACCGGGCGAGGCGGGCGCGCAGCCGGACCAGGCGGCCGGCGGTGGGCTCGGGCACCTCGATCTCGGGCGCGGCCGGAACCTCGGCGACGGGGGCTTCGGGCTCCGCGACCGGGGCCTCGGCCTCGGGCAGCACGACCTCTTCGATCGTGCGGCGCGGCTCTTCCGCCGTCGGTGCGGCGTCCTCCCCCACCTGCGGTTCGGCGGGCGGGGCAGTGATGGTCGGCGTGCTGGGCGGGGCCGTGGGGGGCAGCTGCTTCTTCTTGCGGCTGCTGACCACGAGCCCGCTGATCGCACCGACCGCGACCAGGGCGATGACTACGGCAAGGATGAGGATTTCCATAACGCGTTCAGTATGCGTGACCTCATAGACCTCGCCTCGTTTGTGGAGGTGAGGCTCATGTCCTCCACGGGCCGGGCTGGCCCGTCGTCCGACCGCGCGTCGGCGAGAAGCCCTTCGGGGCGGAGTCACAACCCGTCCAGTATCGGACCGGTTCGCGCGCACTCGGCGCGCCTAGAGATACGGCCCTGTAGTTCCCTACAGGGCCGTAAGCCTCTATTTGTGCTTTTTGCGGTGAATCTACGATGATGAGCAGTCCCCCACGCCCCGCCGCCCCCCACGGAGTACACCTATGCCTGCCGAGACCGCCGTCGAGTCGCGCGGCCTGGAGCCCGTCCCGGACGCCGAGCGCCGCGGCCGGGTTCGCGAGCTCGTCCCGACCTGGGTCGCCGCCAACATCAGCGTGCTGCTGCTGACCATGGGCGCCGGTCTCGTCATCTTCAACAAGCTGAACGTCTGGCAGGTGCTCGTCGTCGCGATCGCCGCGCCCGTCGTCTCCTACGGGCTCGTCGGACTCATATCCATCGCCGGCAAGCGCGGCGGCTCGCCCGGCATGGCGCTCTCCCGGGCCGTCTTCGGCCAGCGCGGCAACCTCTTCCCCGGCGCCCTGATCTGGGTCGCGCGCTGGGGCTGGGAGACCATCAACGCGGTCAGCGGCGCCTACGCCGTCCTGACCGTCCTCGACCTGGTCTTCGGGATCAAGAAGAACACCGCCCTGATCGTCGTCACCCTGCTCTTCTTCGTCGGCTGCACCTTCCTCGTCTCCGGCCTCGGCATCAACGCGCTGCGCGTCTGCTCCACGTGGTCCACGTACCTCTTCGGCGCCTTCAGCGTGCTCGTGCTGGGCTACCTGATCGCCGAGACCGACTGGTCCGCCGTCTTCGCCAAGCCCGCCGGCTCCACCGCGATGTTGATCGCGGGCATCGGCACCATCGCGGCCGGCGGCATCAGCTGGGTCCCGTCCGGCCCGGACTTCACCCGCTACCTGCCCCGTACCGCCTCCGCCCGGGGCATGGTCGGCGCGACCATCGGCGGCGCGGCCGTCGTCGTGATCCCGATGGTGCTCATGGGCGCGGTGATGGCGGTCGCCACCCCCGATCTGGCCACCGCGCAGGACCCGGTGTCCTTCATCGGCGAACTGCTGCCGACCTGGATCGCGGTCCCGTACCTGCTGATCGCGCTCGTCGGCATGCTGCTCATCAACTCGATGTCCATGTACTCGGCGGGCTTCACCGCCCAGACCCTCGGCATCAAGGTCCCGCGCGCGGCGGCCGTCAGCGTCAACGCCGTCATCAGCCTGGTCTTCGGCTTCCTGCTCATGGTGGTCGCGACCAGCTTCTTCGGCTCGTTCATCTCCTTCCTGACCCTGCTGGCCGTGGCCTTCTCCGCCTGGATCGGCGTCTTCGGCGTGGACATGCTGCGCCGGCCGTCCTACGACGGGGCCGCGCTCCTGGACACCACGCGGACCAGCGCGTACTGGTACAAGGGCGGTTTCGCCTGGCAGGCCATGACCGCCTGGGGCCTGGCCCTGGCGGTGGGCCTGCTGTTCACGAAGGTCGACTGGTTCAGCGGTCCGCTGGCCACCACCTGGATCGGGCAGAACGGCCTGGGCTGGGCGGCGGGCATCGTCACCTCGGCCGCGCTGTACGCGGTCCTCCCGCGCACGCCGGCGGCGCCGGAGCGCCCGGAGGCCCCCGAGGTCCCGGCGCGGGAGCAGGTCCCCGCCGGATCCCTGTCCAACTGACGCAACGTCAGCTAACGTCCCCCTTCGCCCGCCCACCCACCTCCGGCGAAGGGGGACTTCTCCATGCCCATCACCGTGGCCCGGTTCAACCTCATCGATCCGAACGGCACCCCGGAAACCCTCTCCGCCCGCTACAAGGCCGCGCTGGAGATGGCGAAGTACGCGGACGACCGCGGGATCGACACCATCCAGACCGAGGAGCACCACGGCACCGACAACAACTGGCTGCCCTCCCCCTTCGCCTTCGCGGGCGCGGTCTTCGGCGCCACCCGCCGGATCGCCGTCACCGTCTCGGCGATCATCGGCCCGCTGTACGACCCGCTGAAGGTGGCCGAGGACATCGCCGTACTGGACCTGCTCAGCGGCGGCCGCCTCGTCACGGTGGCCGGCATCGGCTACCGGCCCGAGGAGTACGAGCAGCACGGCGTGGAGTGGGGCCGGCGCGGCAAGCTCCAGGACGAGCTGCTGGAGACCCTGCTGAAGGCGTGGACCGGCGAGCCGTTCGAGTTCCGCGGCCGTACCGTACGGGTCACCCCGCGGCCCTTCACCCAGCCGCACCCGCTGCTCCTGGTCGGCGGCAGCTCGGAGGCGGCGGCCCGCCGGGCGGCCCGGCTGGGCCTGCCGTTCTTCCCGAGCGCGCACCTGCCCGAGCTGGAGGCGTACTACAACGCGAAGCTCGCGGAGTACGGCACGGAGGGCTTCTGCATGATGCCGGCGGCCGAGACCCCGCTGCTGCACATCGCGGAGGACCCGGACCGGGCCTGGGACCAGTACGGCGAGCGCTTCCTGCACGAGGCCGGGATGTACGCCTCCTGGCAGTCCAAGGACATCCGCAGCGCCGTACGGTCGGGCGCCCACACGGTGGCGGAGCTGCGCGCCGAGGGCGTGTACCGCATTCTGACCCCGGACGAGGCGGTCGCGTACGCCCGCGGCGCCGGCGAGGCGGGGAACCTGGTGCTGCACCCGCTGTGCGGCGGGATGCCCGTGGACGAGGGCTGGCGGAGCCTGCAGCTGCTGTGCGAACAGGTGCTGCCCCGCCTCAAGGACTGAGACGGGGCAGCACCTCCTCTGAGAGGAGAGGGGCGTTGGCGGGGGTGGTCAGCCCATCTCCTCCAACGCCTTGCCCTTGGTCTCCGGCACCCACTTGAGGATGAACGGGATCGAGAGCACGGCGAAGACCGTGTAGATGACGTAGGCGCCGGACAGGTTCCAGTCCGACAGGGTCGGGAACGACACCGTGATGACCCAGTTGGCGATCCACTGGGCGGCGGCGGCCACGCCGAGCGCGGCGGCGCGGATCCGGCCGGGGAACATCTCCCCGAGCAGCACCCAGACGACCACGCCCCAGGACAACGCGAAGAAGAGGACGAAGCAGTTGGCGGCGACCAGGGCCACGATGCCCTGGGCGTGCGGCAGCGCGATGTCGTCGCCGGCGCCGGACTTGTACGAGAACGCCCAGGCGGCCAGGCCCAGCGAGATCGCCATGCCGACGGAGCCGATGAGGGCGAGCGGCTTGCGGCCGATCCGGTCCACGAAGATCATCGCGATCACCGTGCCGATGATGTTCACGACCGAGGTCTCGAAGGAGTACAGGAACGAGGCGCTCGGGTCGATGCCGACCGACTGCCACAGCGAGGAGCTGTAGTAGAAGATCACGTTGATGCCGACGAGCTGCTGGAAGACCGACAGGCCGATGCCGATCCAGACGATGGGCAGGAAGCCCCGCTTCCCGAGCAGGTCCTTGAAGGTGGACTTGTGCTCGGAGCGCATGGCGTGCTCGATGTCCGCGACGCGCCCGTCGAGGTCGACGTGCTCGCCCTCGACCTCGGCGAGCACCTTCCGGGCCTCGGCGTTGCGGCCGACGGAGATCAGGAAGCGTGGGGATTCCGGGATGACGAAGGACATCAGCCCGTAGAGCACGGCGGGGACCACCATCACGCCGAGCATCCACTGCCAGGCTTCCAGGCCGCCGATCTCGCCGCGCTGGTCGCCGCCCGCGAGGTTGAGGATCCCCCAGTTGACGAGCTGGGAGACGGCGATGCCGATGACGATCGCGGCCTGCTGGAAGGAGGCGAGCCGGCCCCGGTACGCGGGCGGGGACACCTCGGCGATGTAGGCCGGGCCGATGACCGAGGCCATGCCGATGCCGAAGCCGCCGATGACCCGCCACACCGCCAGGTCCCAGAGGGCGAAGGGCAGGGCCGAGCCGATGGCGCTGGCCGTGAAGAGGACGGCCGCGATCTGCATGCAGCGGATACGGCCGATCCGGTCGGCGATGCGGCCGGCCGTGGCGGCGCCGAGGGCGCAGCCGATCAGCGCGGCGGCGATCACCTGGGCGAGGGTGGCGGGCCCCACGTCGAAGCGGTCCCGGATCGCGACGACCGCGCCGTTGATGACGGAGCTGTCGTAGCCGAAGAGGAATCCACCCATGGCGGCGGCCGCGGTGATGAAGATGACGTGCCCGAGGTGGTCGGGCTGCGATGCAGGGCCGCTGCCTGAGGCCGAGGCCCGCGCTGTGCTGCTGGTCAAGGTCTGCTCCTGCGTGCCGGCCGCGGTGACGGGCTGAGGGTGTGATCCCTTCCAGTGGCGCACAGGTCAAGATCGGGCACCATCCGGAGGGGCCATCGGTGGCGCACCTGCCCCGCAGGGGCCCGCCCACACCCCCCGGCCGCACCCTGCGAGGCCCCGTCCCGTCGCCCCGTCACCCGTCACCGCAGGCGCTGGCTGATGACCTTCGAGACCCCGTCGCCCTGCATCGAGACCCCGTAGAGCGCGTCGGCGACCTCCATCGTCCGCTTCTGGTGCGTGATCACGATCAGCTGTGAGCTCTCCTGCAGCTCCTCCATGATCCGGATCAGCCGTTGGAGGTTGGTGTCGTCGAGCGCGGCCTCGACCTCGTCCATCACGTAGAACGGGCTGGGCCGCGCTTTGAAGATGGAGACCAGCAGGGCCACGGCGGTCAGCGAGCGCTCGCCGCCCGAGAGCAGCGACAGCCGCTTGACCTTCTTGCCCGGCGGCCGGGCCTCGACGTCGACGCCCGTGGTGAGCATGTTGTCGGGATCCGTCAGGATCAGCCGGCCCTCGCCGCCGGGGAACAGCCGCGAGAACACCCCCTCGAACTGGCGGGCCGTATCCCGGTACGCCTCCGTGAAGACCTGCTCGACCCGCTCGTCGACCTCCTTCACGACCTGAAGGAGGTCGGCTCTGGTCTTGCGCAGGTCCTCCAGCTGCTCGCTGAGGAACTTGTGCCGCTCCTCCAGCGCGGCGAACTCCTCCAGCGCCAGCGGATTGACCTTGCCGAGCTGCTGGTAGGCACGCTCGGCCGCCTTCAGCCGCTTCTCCTGCCGGGCCCGCACGAAGGGCTCCGGCCCGGCGTCCCCGGCCGCGGCGTCCTGCTCCTCCCCGTCCGCGGACGGGCTCGGCGGCACCGGCTGGTCCGGCCCGTACTCGGCGACGAGACCCTCCGCCGCCATCCCGAACTCCTCCAGGGCACGGCTCTCCACCTGCTCGATCCGCATGCGCTTCTCGGCGCCGAGCACCTCGCCGCGGTGCACGGAGTCCGTGAGCTTGTCGAGTTCGCCCTTCAGGCCGCGGCCCAGTCCCCGGGCCTCGTCGAGCTCGCGTTCCCGCAGCCCCTTCGCGTACTCGGCGGACGTGCGCTCCCGCACGGCGCGGGTCAGCGACACCTCGATGTGCGCGAGCAGTTGGCGGGCTCCGGCGGCGACGGCCGCGGCCACCTGCGCCTCGTACCGCAGCCGTTCCCGGCGGCGCTCGGCCCGGGCACGGGCCTCCCGCTCGGCCCGGGCCCCGCGGTCGAGGGAATCGGCCCGGCCCGCGAGCCCCTTCACCCGCTCCTCATGGGTCCTGAGCTGCAGGCGGGCCTCCATCTCGGTCTGCCGCGCGTTCGCCCCGTCGGCCGCGAGCCGGTCCCTGCGGGAGGTGTCCGGCTCCTCCTCCGCAGGCATCTCCTCCGCGACGGCGAGCCGTTCCGCACACTCCTCCACGTCGGCCAGCGCCTGCTCCAGCGCATCCTGCGCCGTGGCCACGGCCGCGGCGGCGCGTTCGGCTTCGCCCAGCGCCCCCTTCGCCTGCCCGGCGAGCCGCCCGAGCTGCTGCGCGACGCCGGCTCGGGCACGCTCGGCGGCCCGCCGGAGCTCCCCGAGCTCCTCGACCCGGGCCCCGGCCGCCACCCGGCGCGTGTCGGCGGCCTCCTTCTCACCGGCCAGCACCAGACACCGGCCGTCCAGCCGGGCCAGCTCCGCGGCGGCCTCGTCGACGGCGGCCCGCACCTCGATCAGGCTGGGCACCCCGGCGGACCCGCCGTGCGCGAGGTGCGCCCCGAGCACGTCGCCCTCGGCGGTCACGGCCACCAGCTCGGGCCGCGCGGCGACGAGCGCCTCGGCCTCGTCGAGCCCCCCGACCACCACGAAGTCCCGCAACACCCACGCCACGGCCCGCACCACCTCGGCGTCCCCCCGCACGAGCCCCCCGGCGGCAACCACCGGCTCCGCGCACGCCGAAGCCCACACCTGAGCCCCGCCGACGGCCACACCCGCCGCAGCCAGGGACCCGCCCCCAGCGGAAGCCACCGGCCCCGGCACACCCGGCCCCGCCGGCGTTGGGTACGCGGAGTCCGGGGCGGAGCCCCGGTTTCGGGAAGGGGCGGGGTGGGGCAAAACCGCCCCCGCCGCGCCCCCGCCGTCCGCGCCGCCCCCGGAAACCCGCTCCAGGCCCGCGGGCCCGACACCGGTTCCGGAGCCCGGGCCCTGGCCCTGGCCCTGGCCCTGGCCCAAGCCCGGGTCCTGGGCCGAGTCCGGGTCCTGGGCCGAGTCCGGGTCCTGACCCGAGGCCGGGTCCTGGGCCGAGGCCGACTCCTGACCCGAGTCCGACTCCTGACCCGAGTCCGGGTCCTGGGCCGAATCCGGGTCCTGGCCCGAGGCCTCGCCCGAGGCCGACTCCTGGCCCGAGGCCTCGCCCCGGGAGTGGGCCGCGCCCTGAACCGAGCCCTGGACCGAGGCCGGACCCGGCGCTCGATCCTGATCCGCAGCAGCCACCACGGCTTGGGCCGCCTGAGCCGAGGACGAATCGCGGGCCTGAACCTGGGCCGAGGCCGAGGCCGAGGCCGTGCCCGAATCCGGGGCTTGCGCCTGGCCGGGGACCCCGGCCCCCGCCACCGGACCGCCGGAGGCCGCCGCCTGGCCCGGGACCCCGCCCCCCACCGCCGAACCGCCGGAGGCCACCGCGCCCGGAGCGATCAGGAAGGCGGCCCTCCCCGCATCGCCCTCCCGGAGGTACCGGATCGCCCCGGCCGCCGCCGCCGTCGACGTGACGGCCACCGCGTCCGCCGCCGCGCCCAGCGCCGCCGCCACCGCGACCTCGTACCCCGGGGTCACGGACAGCCGCTGCGCCGCCGGCCCCAGCAGCCCCTCCAGCCGCGCGGCGAGCAGTTCCGCCGTACCGTCCTTGCGGCGCAGCCCCATCGCCAGGGCATCCCGTCGCGCCGACACCGCCGCCCGCGAACGCTCCGCCGCGGCCAATGCGTCCCGGGTCTCCCCGAGTCCGGCCTCCGCCGCAGCCAGCTCCGCCCGCGCGGCCTCGTACTCCCCCAGCCCCGAAGGGGATCCGGAAGCCGAGCCGGAACCAGAGCCCTCCCCCGCGCCCGACCCGGGAGACTCTCCCTCCCCGACTTCCTCCGCCAGCGCCTCGTACTCCTCGCGCGCCTCCTCCGCCCGCGCCCGCGCCCCGTCCCGCGCCACGACCAGCCGGTCGATCTCCGCCTGGGCCGCGCCCGCACGGGACCGGGCCGCGCCGAGCCGGCCCGTCAGCCGCGCCAGCGCCTCGCGCCGGTCGGCGATGGCCCGCGCCACGTCCCGTAGCCGCCGTTCCTCGTCGGCCAGCGAGCGCTCCAGCTCGGCCCGGTGGGCGACCGTGTCCTCCAGCGCCCGCGCGGCCGCTTCCAGCGCGGCCGTCAGCTCCGCCTCCTGCTCGCGGATCCGCGCGGCCTCCTTCTCCATCTCCTCCGGGTCCCGGCCCGGCCGCTCCTCCTCGGCCGGCGCCGAGGCCGAGGTGACCCGGGCGTCCGCCAGCGACACCGTCCCGCGCACCCGTTCGGCGAGCTGCGACAGCTCGTACCAGGTCTGCTGCGCCCGCTGGAGCCGTGGCGCGAGTTCCCGTACGGCCTCCTCCAGTTCGGATTCCCGCCGTACCGCCGCCGCGAGCTGCGCCTCGGCCGCGTCCTTGCGTTCCTTCAGCGCCGCCTCGTCCGCGATCTCCGCGTCGAGCGCGCCCTTCAGCGTCACGAGGTCGTCGGCGAGCAGCCGCAGCCGTGCGTCCCGCAGGTCCGCCTGGATCACGGCCGCCCGCCGGGCCACGGCCGCCTGCCGCCCGAGGGGCTTGAGCTGGCGCCGCAGCTCGTCGCCGAGGTCCTGCACGCGCGCGAGATTGGCCTGCATCGCGTCCAGCTTCCGCAGCGCCTTCTCCTTGCGCTTGCGGTGCTTGAGCACTCCGGCCGCCTCCTCGATGAAGGCGCGGCGGCCCATCGGATCGGCGTGCAGTACGGAGTCCAGCTGGCCCTGTCCGACGATGACGTGCATCTCGCGGCCGATGCCGGAGTCGGAGAGCAGTTCCTGGATGTCGAGGAGGCGGCAGGTGTCGCCGTTGATCTGATACTCGCTGCTGCCGCCGCGGAACATGATCCGCGTGATCGTGACTTCGGCGTACTCGATGGGCAGCGCGCCGTCGGAGTTGTCGATGGTGAGCGAGACCTCGGCGCGGCCGAGCGGCGGGCGGCCGGTCGTGCCGGCGAAGATGACGTCTTCCATCTTCCCGCCGCGCAGGGACTTGGCCCCTTGTTCGCCCATGACCCAGGAGAGCGCGTCCACCACATTGGACTTGCCGGAGCCGTTGGGGCCCACGACACAGGTGATGCCCGGCTCGAAGCGCAGGGTGGTCGCGGAGGCGAAGGATTTGAAGCCACGCAGGGTCAGGGACTTGAGGTGCACGCCGCCGGACTCTACCTTTCACGTTCGGTTTCGCCCATGAAGGTGCAGGGCACATCAGACGTTAAAGGAATGGGCCCCCCACCTGGCGCAACGCCGCCCGGCAGCCGCGTCCGCGGGTGGGAAGAGCGGCATACGGAGCGGGAACGGGACGGAAAGAAAGAAGGGACGCCGAAGCGTCCCTTGCAGATCATGCGGTTCTGTTGATCGAGCGACGAGGGAGCGCGGATCAGGTGAGCGCAGGCTCCGCCTGGGGTACGTCGAGGTCGATGCTGTCAAGCAGCGAGTCTCCGTGCTGTGCGGCGGCCGCGTTCAGAGCGTCGTTTTCGGACTGGATTCGTCCGAGCTCGGACTCGAGGTCCTGGACGCGCTGCTGAAGCCGTCGCATCTCGGCGAGGAGTCGCGGGTCGGAACCGCCGACGTAACCGAGAAGCGCCTTTGCCATGATGGATGGTCCTCCACACTGAGTGACCGACCGAAGCGGTGTGGGTCGTGAGGGAATCGCACCCGCGGATGTCCGGCAGCGACTGTCAGTCACTGCATCGATCTTTGGCTGACACTGTGTACTGCCAGCACTGCCAAACAGCTCAGGTGCGCGGGGCTTCCAGCGTCTCACCAAAAAGTTTGACGGTCAACACGATCACGCCCCGTATCGGCGGGCATCCCGGCCCCCGCAAGGGGCGTGGAGATCATCCTCGTCTCCGAGCCTTCCACGGATCCGCCCCGTCGGCAACGCGTCGGCGATGAATGCGCAGTTCCGACCGCATGCGGACCATCCGGCGATGTGTTCAGTGCATGATCAGTCGATCGCTCACCGGATCGCGAACCCGTCGTAGCCGCCGCGCGGTGTGCCCCAGATCTCTGTCACCCCGTCCACCCTCCCGGGCGTGTCGGCGCCGTGCAGCCACTCCAGGAGCCGGTGGCAATTCTCACGTTGACCTTCGGCCACCACCTGTACTCGCCCGTCGTCCAGGTTGAGCGCGAAGCCGGTCACTCCGCCGATCTCCATGGCGTTGGCCCTGGTGAACCAGCGGAAGCCCACTCCCTGTACACGGCCGCGCACCCAGGCGGTCATCCGCACATCTTCGTTCATGCCTGAACGCTAACCGGGCAAACAAATCCGGGGCACCTCACCCCCTGTCGCCATGGCGTACAGTCGCGCAGCAATGAGCTCACCCATTTGGGTGAGTAAAGGTTGATCTTGAAGCGTTGATCTCGAACCCCAGGAAGGTGAGCCGCGATGGGACGCCACCGACTCCACGCCGCGCCCCGCCGCGGCGGCAAGCGCCGCACCGCCCTGCGAGGCGGACTGCTCGGCGCATCCGTGGCCGTGGTCCTCGGCACGGCGGCCGTCACCACGGGCGTCGTCCCGGTCGGCTCCTCCTTCCCCTACGTAGGGGTCACGGCCGCGAGCTCCGACGCGAAGACGGCGGAGTCCAAGGCCAAGGCCTCGCCCAGCCCCGAGAGCGCGCTGCAGCAGCAGGGCGGCCTCGCCAACCTCTCCGGCCGGGCTTCCACAGGAGCGGGCACCCCTTCTTCCGCCCCCTCCCCCTCCGCCTCGCCGTCCCCGTCGGCCACCCCTTCCCCGTCTCCCTCCACGGAGCCGTCGAAGACCCCGGTGGCGAGCCCCACCCCGACCCCGGTGAAGCCGAAGCCTTCCGCGCCGAAGCCTTCCGCTCCGAAGCCCTCCGCCCCCGCGGCCCCGACGGCCCCGCCCACCTCGGCCGGCCACTCCGCCGAGGAGACCGCCGTGCTCACCCTGGTGAACCAGGAGCGCGCGCAGGCCGGCTGCGTTCCGGTCCGGGCGAACCCGCCGCTGGCGGCGCTGGCCGGAGCCTTCAGCAAGGACATGGCCGTCCGGGGCTTCTTCGACCACACCGACCCCGACGGCAACACCCCGTGGGACCGTGCCACCAAGGCCGGCATATCGGGGATGGGCGGCGAGAACATCGCCCGCGGCCAGGGCGACGCGGCGGCCGTGATGAAGGCCTGGATGAACAGCCCCGGCCACAAGGCCAACATCCTCAACTGCGAGTTCCGCACCCTGGGCGTCGGCGTGTACAACGCCGCCGGCGGCCCCTGGTGGACCCAGAACTTCGGCTTCTAGCAGCGGCGACGGGGCTCGTCCTCCCGCCCGTAGGCGTCGAGGGAGCGGTCGAAGTAGCCGGACTCCCCGTTGACGTTGACGTAGAGGCTGTCGAAGCTGGTGCCGCCGACGGCGAGGGCCTCGTTCATGACGTCACGG
>NZ_JBWJVM010000039.1:0-79174 GCF_056428985.1 Streptomyces sp. CA189
CCTCGTCCTCCGTACCGACGCCGGAACATGACGGACGCTCCGGACCCGGTCGGTAAACGAGCCCATGACGTCTTGGTCACAGGCCCAGCCGGACATCACGGGCAGCGCTACCAGCGGTCGGTAAAGTTCATCACCGGGTAGAAGATGGGCTGCTCCGGCAGCCGCGGCGGCCAGGCGCGCCAGTCGAGGCCGCGGACGAGGTCGAGCTCCACCGGGCCCGTCGGGCGCCACAGCGTGGTCGTTGTAGGGGACATGGGCGCAGCGTAGGCGGGCGGACACGGCCCCGACCAGCACTTTTCAGGCGGCGGGGCGGCGGGAGAGCCGGGTCAGGGAGACCGTCTGGGTCAGGAGCAGGGCTCCGGTCAGGATCTGCCAGAGGAGCGGGTCGGGGGCGTCCAGGGCCTGGGCCGCGGACAGGGCGATCGCCACCGCGCCGACCGCGAGCACGATCCGGTGGACGAAGCCGGCCTCGGTGCCGTGCGGCACTCCGGACACGAGGGCGACCAGCCCCAGCATGACCGGCAGCCAGTGCGGCTGGGAGCCGCGCAGCAGCAGGGCGGCGGCGAACTCCGCTGCGAGGGCGAGGGAGTTGCGCGCCAGCGCCCCCGGGACCGATATCGACATGCGCACATCATGCCGGGGATATTCGCGTGCGCACCCGCCGGGGCCGCGCCTAGGATCCCGGTCAAGGGCTGGGTCGTAGCACAGAGGTAGTGCGCCTACACAGCATGGAGGAGGACGCCGGTTCGAATCCGGCCGCCCAGCCCCCCTCCCCCTACTTCGCGGCCGTCGCCGCCACCCACGCTCCCGCCGCCCCGATCGCGGCCGCGGCGGCGGGGAGCGGCAGACCCAGGAAGCCGTGGAAGACCCCGGGGACCAGGTGGATCCCGCAGTCGACTCCCGCCTCCCCCAGCCGGCGCCCGTAGGCCAGGCCCTCGTCCCGCAGGACGTCGCAGTCGGCCAGGACCAGCAGGGTGCGCGGCAGCCCCGAGAGGTCGGGGGCCCGCAGTGGGGAGACGTGGGGGTGGGCCGGGTCGCCTCCGTACTGGTCCCAGTACCAGGCCATGTGGGCGGCCGTGTGGAAGTACCCCTCCGCGAACTCGGCTACGGAGGGGTGGTCCATCGAGGCGTCCAGCGGCGGGTAGAACAGCAGTTGCCCTGCGACCAGTTCGGGGGCCCGCAGGGCCGTCACGGCCGCGAGGTTGCCACCGCTGGAGTCCCCGGCGACGACCAGCCGCGCCGGGTCGCAGCCCAGTTCGGCCGCCCGCGCCCGGGCCCACAGCAGCACCGTCAGCGCGTCGTCGGGCGCCGCCGGCCACGGGTGTTCCGGGGCGAGTCGGTAGTCCGCGGAGACCACCACCGCGCCCGAGGCCGCGGCCAGCGCCCGGCACAGCGCGTCGTGGGTGTCCAGGCCGCACATCACCCAGCCCCCGCCGTGGAAGAACACCGTCAGCGGGCGGCCCCCGGCGCCCGGCGCCGGGTCGTAGATCCGGACGGGGACGCCGTCCGCGACCGCGTCCCGTACGGAGGCCACCTCCGCGCCGCCACCGCGGGAGCCGGCCGCGGCCGCCCGCAGGGCCGCCGCGTCCCCCGGTCCGGGGAAGACCGCGGCCATCGCGTCGCACAGCCCGCGGGCCGCCGGGGACAGGGAACCGGTGCCGGCGCCGCTCATCGCGCCGTCATCCCGCCGTCGACCGTGAACTCCGCGCCCGTGATGTACGAGGACCCCTCCGAGCAGAGGAAGAGGACCAGCGCCCCGACCTCCTCGGGCCGCCCGATCCGCCCCAGCGGCAGGTGCGACCAGTCCCGCCCCGCGACGGCCTCGCTGACCATCGGGGTGTCGATCGCCCCCGGATGCACGGAGTTGACCCTGATCCGGTCCCCCGCCAGGTCCAGCGCGGCCGACTTCGTCAGCCCGCGCAGGGCGAACTTGCTCGATCCGTACGCCGCGTGGCCCGGGATGCCGACCAGTCCGGCGGTGGAGGAGACGTTGACGATCGAGCCGCCTCCCGCGGCGCGCAGCACCGGGGCCACCGCCTGGATGCCGAGGAACGGGCCGAGCAGATTGACCCGGAGCAGGGCTTCGAAGTCTTCGAGGCCCTGGCGCTCCACGTGGGCCGTGCGCCACAGCGCGGCGTTGTTGACCAGGGCCGAGACCGTGCCGAAGGCGCGTACGGCCTCGCGGACCACCTCGGCCCAGCTGTCGGCGTCGGCCACGTCGTGGCGGACGTAGAGCCCCTGGTCACCGAGGGAGTCGGCGACCGCGCGGCCCTCCTCCTCCCGGATGTCGGTGACCACGACCCGCGCTCCGGCCTCGGCGCAGAGCCGGGCCTCGGCCGCGCCCTGGCCGCGGCCGGCGCCGGTGATGACGACGACCTTGCCGTCGAGGACCTTGCCGTCGAGGACCTTGCCGTCTAGGGGCTTGCCGTCGAGAGAGGGGGTCACGGGTCAGCCCTCCAGGGCGCGGAAGTGCGGGATGACCGTCTCGCCCCACTGGCGGATGGTCTCCATGCAGGCCTCCTGCGGGACGGTGCCCATCTGGATCAGGCACATGACCTCGTCGACGCCGATTTCGCGGAGCTGCTCGACGTAGGCGATGGCCGTCTGGGCGTTGCCGTAGGCATGCTCGGCGTTGTAGGTGCCGGTGTCTATGGGGCGGGCCGGGATGTTCGCCTCGTGGAGCTTGGCGACCAGCTCCTCGCGGCCCTTCTCCAGCGCGGCCACGTGCTCCTCGGCGGTCTCGTCCTCGGAGTAGCCCGTCGGCTCGGGGGCGTTGCCGTACCAGTGGGCGATGGACTCGGCGAAGAAGCGCTGGCCGCGGGTGCCCAGGCGCAGGGCGCGCTCGGCGTCGTCGAGGACGATGGTGGGGCAGAGCGCGGAGAGGTGGTCGTTGACCTCGGTGGAGACGAAACGGTCTCCGGTGCGGGTGGCGATGGCCTCGTCGTAGACCTTGCGCATCGTGCGGACGTCGTCGGCGCCGGCGAAGCCCATCACGAGGGCTCCGATGCCCAGTTCGGCGGCGAGCTTGAGGGTGTCGTGCTTGGAGCAGGCCATGAAGAGCGGCGGGTGCGGGTCCTGGACCGGGCGGGGCAGGATCGCGCCGGGGCCGATGTCGATGGAGCCGTGCCACTCGAACTTCTCCTCGCGCCACGCGGAGGAGAAGATCCGCAGCGCCTCTTCCATCTGCGGGTAGGTGTCCTCGGGGCGGACCCCGTACATGGACATCTCCTGGCGGGTGGCGCCGCGGCCGGCGCCGATGTCCACGCGGCCGCCGGAGAGCACGTCGAGCATGGCGGCGCGTTCGGCCACGCGCACGGGGTGCTGGTAGCCGAAGGGCATGGTGACGACGCCGTGGCCGATGCGGATCTTCTCGGTCCGGGCGGCGACCCAGGTCAGGAAGATCTCGGAGGCGCTCATGTGGGCGTACTGGGTGAGGGCGTGGTGCTCCACGGCCCAGATCCGGTCGAAGCCCATCTCCTCGGCGAACACGGCCTGTTCGACGCAGTCGTGGATGACCTGGCGCTCGCGTTCGGGCGTCGGGTCGACGAGCTGCGCCTCGAAGATCATCGAGAACTTCACGGGAGCCTCCCAGCCGTGCGCTGCGCACGGCATGTCGGTGATGTATTTCGAATAGGAATACTTCTAGCAGTCATACCCCGCCGGGGGAAGGGCGCCGCGACGACCGGTCGTAGACTGCGCTGCGTGACGAACGAGGCGACAGAAGAGGCGAACGGCCGCACGCTCCCCGCGACCAGCTGGGCGGTGCTCGGGCTGCTCTCCTTCGGAGAGGAGCTCTCCGGTTACGACCTGAAGAAGTGGTCGGACTGGTCGCTGCGCTTCTTCTACTGGAGCCCGTCCTTCAGCCAGATCTACAGCGAGCTCAAGCGGCTGGAGAAGGCCGGCTACGCCTCGTCGCGGATGGTCGCCCAGGAGACCGGCACCCGCGACAAGCGGGTGTACCGGATCACCGACGAAGGCATGACGGCCGTACGGCGCTGGGCGCGCGAGGCGCCCGTCGACCCGCCGGTGCTCAAGCACGGGCCGATGCTGCGACTGTGGCTCGGCCACCTGCTGGAGCCGGAGCAGATGCGCGAAGTCCTCGTACAGCACCAGGAGTTCGCGGAGAAGATGCGGCGGCGCGCGGTGGCCGACGCGGACGGGGCCAAGGAAGAGGCCTCGTGGGCGTACCCGACCCTGACCCTCAAGTGGGCGGAGCGGTACTACGCCTCCGAGCGCGACCTGGCGGCCGCCATGCTCGACGACATTGCGGCACTGGAGAGCGGGCGCACCCCGGCCCCGGGCTCGGCCCCGGACCCGGCGCCGGGCAAGCACCCGTAGGTGCGCCGGAAGTAGAGCAGCGGCGCACCCTCGCGGTGTGCCGTAAGGGCGGTGACCCTGCCCAGCGCGATGGCGTGGTCGCCGCCGTCCAGGACGGCCTCCAGCTCGCATTCGACGGTGGCGAGGACCCCGTCCAGCAGGGGCGCGCCATTGCCGCCGGGCAGCCAGGAGACCCCGGCGAACTTGTCGCCCCCGGTGACGGCGAACCGGCGGCACAGCTCCTGCTGGTCGGCGGCGAGGATGTTGACGGCGAAGGCCTCCGCCTCCTGGATCCGGGGCCAGGTGGTGGACGTGCGCGCCGGGCAGAAGCAGACGAGCGGCGGATCCAGGGACACGGACGAGAACGACTGGACGGCCATCCCGACGGGACGGCCGTCGGCTCCGCATGCCGTGACGACGGCGACGCCGGTGCAGAAGCTGGACAGGACCGACTTCATGTCGGACATGGCTTCCTCCCTCATGAGAACCCTCCCTGATTATTTCTACTAGGTATATGCCTAACCGAAACATTTGTGATTGGATACCGCCCACGCTCGCTCGTCAAGTAGGGAGGGTCCGATGCCACCACCACCCCCGCCTCAGCAACAGCAACAGCCGCAGCCGCAGCCGCCCGCCACGCTCGCCCGGCTCCCCGAGTACGCCGCCGCCGCGTACGGGGAGCGCGAGGCGCTCGCCGACGGAGAGGTCCGCTGGACCTTCACCCGCCTCGCCGCCGAAATCTCCGCCGCCGCCCGCGCCGCCATCGCCCACGGCATCCGCCCCGGCGACCGGGTCGCGATCTGGGCCCCGAACAGCCGCCGGTGGATCACCGCCGCCCTCGGCGCGGTCGGTGCCGGAGCCGTCCTCGTACCGGTCAACACCCGCTACAAGCCCGCCGAGGCCGCCGACGTCATCCGGCGCAGCGGCGCCCGCGTCCTGCTCACCGAGCGCGGGTTCCTCGGTACCGACTACGCCCGCGACCTGCACGCCTCCGGCGAGGACCTCGGGGCGCTCGGCTCGACGGTGATCCTGCGCGACGGGCGCGAGGAGCGCGAGGCGGGGGGCAACGGCGGCCCCGACGTCCCCGACGGCCCGCCCGGGACCGTCTCCTGGGAGGCGTACCGGCGCGCCGGCGAGGCCGTCCCCGACGCCGAGCGGGCCGCGCGCGCCGCCGCCGTACGCCCCGAGGACCTCAGCGACATCCTCTACACCTCCGGCACCACCGGCCGCTCCAAGGGCGTCATGACCACCCACGGCCAGACCGTCCGGCTCTACGCCTCCTGGTCCGCCCTCGTCACCCTGCGCCCCGGCGACCGGTACCTGCTGGTCAACCCCTTCTTCCACACCTTCGGCTACAAGGCCGGCGTGCTCGCCTGCCTGCTGCGCGGGGTCACCATGCTCCCCGAGGCGGTCTACGACACCGACCGCATCCTGCACCGCATGGCCGCCGAGCGCGTCACCTGCCTGATGGGCCCGCCGACCGTCTTCCGCGGCCTGATCCGCCACCCGGCGCGGGCCGCGCACGACCTGTCCGCGCTGCGCCTGGCCGGCACCGGAGCCGCCTCGGTGCCCGCCTCCCTCGTCGAGGAGATCCGCGGCGAGCTGGGGGCGCCCGACGTGTTCACCGCGTACGGGCTCACCGAGTCCGGCGGGGTCGTCTCCGTCTGTCCCACCGACGCCGACGCCTGGACCCTCGCCCACACCGTCGGCCTGCCGCTGCCCGACACCGAGGTGCGGATCACCGACCCGCTCGGCGCGGCGCTGCCCGCCGGGGAGCCGGGCGAGGTGCAGGTCCGCGGCTACCACGTCACCCCCGGCTACCTGGACGACCCGGCGAGCACCGCCGAGGCCGTGCTGCCCGGCGGTTGGCTGCGCACCGGGGACATCGGCGTGCTCGACGGGCGCGGCTACCTCGCCATCACCGACCGGCTGAAGGACATGTACGTGGTCGGCGGCTTCAACGCCTATCCGGCGGAGGTGGAGAACGTGCTGCTGACCCACCCCGCCATCACCGACGCGGCGGTCGTCGGCGCCCCCGACGAGCGGCTCGGCGAGGTCGGGGTGGCCTACGTCGTCACCACCGGGCCGGTCACCGCCGAGGAGCTGACCGCCTGGGCCCGGGAACGGCTGGCCAACTTCAAGGTGCCGCGGCGGTTCACCCGGCTGGCGGAGCTCCCGCGCAACGCGGGCGGCAAGCTGCTGAAGACGGAGCTGCGCCGCACGGCGCGAGGGGAGTCGGCGTGAGGCCGCTGGAGCTGACGGTCGAGCAGGAGGAACTCCGGGACGCGGTACGGGCGGTCCTGGCCCGGCACCCCGGCCACGCGGCCTGGGCTCCGCTGACGGCGCAGATCGGCGCGGCCGCGCTGGCGGTCCCCGAGGAGTACGGCGGGCTCGGCTGCGGGCCGACGGAAGTCGGGGTGGTCATGGCGGAGCTGGGGCGCGCGCTGAGCCCCGTACCGTACCTGGGCTCGGCGGTGCTGACCGCGGAGGCCCTGCTCGCGTCCGGTGACCGGGAGGCCTGCGCGAAGCACCTGCCGCACCTGGCGGAGGGCACCGTCGTCGGCGCCCTGGCCTGGGCGGAGACCCCCGCCGGCCCGCCGGTTGCGGGCTCCCCGGGTGGCGGCTGGGAGGCGGACGAGCTGTCGGCCCGCGCCGAGCCCGCCGGGCCGGACTGGCTGCTCACGGGCACGAAACAGTACGTCCTGGCCGGACCGGCCGAACCGTCCCTGCTGCTGGCCTTCGCGAGGATGGACCCGGCCCCCGGCACGGCCTGCGGACCCGGTACCGAGCCCGGCCGGGGCCATGGCCCGCTCGGCCTGTTCGAGGTCCTCGCCGCACCGGCGGCCTTCACCGTACGGTCCACGATGGACCGCACCCGCCCCCTCGCGGAGCTGACCCTGGACCGGACCCCGGCCCGGCTGCTGTCGGCCGACGGCGCCGGGGTCCTCGCCCGGGTCCGGGACCTGGCCTGTACGGCGCTCGCCGCCGAGCAGGCGGGCGCGGCGGCACGGGCACTGGAGGCGACGGTCCGGTACGCGAAGGAACGGGTGCAGTTCGGGCGGCCCATCGGCTCCTTCCAGGCGGTCAAGCACCGGCTCGCCGACCTGCACACCGCGGTGGAGGGCGCCCGCTCCCTCGCCCTCGCGGCGGCCGCCGCCGACGCGGCCCCGGACCTCGCGGCCGCCGCCAAGTCGGCCTGCTCGGAGGCCTATGCGTACGTGGCGGGCGAGATGATCCAGCTGCACGGCGGCATCGGCATCACCTGGGAGCACGAGGCGCACGAGTACTTCAAGCGGGCGCACGGCTCGGCCCTGCTCTTCGGCTCCCCCGCCGCGCACCGTGAACGGCTGGCGGCACGGCTGGGGTTCCTCCCGGCCGGGTGACGCGCCGGCGACCGGGGGCGCGCGGAGCGGCGGCTGTCGTACGCTCGGCCCATGACGGGCAGTGCGATAAACCTCCGGAAGATCGAAGAGACCGCCCCGGCGCTGGTGAGCCTGTACAAGAGCGCCGGGACCTCGCTCCGCGCACACGGCCTGGAGGGCGGGCGGGCCGCGGTTTACCTGGTCCTCGACTACTCCGGCTCGATGCGCCCGTACTACGACGACGGCAGCGTGCAGGCCCTCGCCGACCGGGTGCTGGGGCTCTCCGCCCACCTGGACGACGATGCCCGCGTGCCGGTCGTCTTCTTCTCCACCGAGGTCGACGCGGTCGAGGAGATCTCCCTGGCCGGCCACGAGGGACGGGTCACCGCGATCGCCGCCGGCCTCGGCCACATGGGCAAGACGGCCTACCACGCGGCGATGGACGCGGTGATCGACCACTACCTGGACTCGGGGTCGACCGTCCCCGCGCTCGTGGTCTTCCAGACCGACGGCGGCCCGATCAACAAGCTCGCCGCCGAGAAGTACCTGTGCAAGGCCGCCCGGCTGCCGCTCTTCTGGCAGTTCGTCGGCTTCGGCAACACCCGCAGCTCGCAGTTCGATTTCCTGCGGCGGCTGGACGAACTGCCTGTCCCGGCCAAACGGGTCGTGGACAACGCAGGCTACTTCCATGCCGGCCCCGACCCGCGGACCGTCGCGGACTCGGAGCTGTACGACCGGCTGGTCGGGGAGTTCCCGGGGTGGCTGGCGGCGGCCCGGGCAGCGGGAATCGTGCGCGCCTGAGCGGCGGTTGTCGGTGCCCCACGCTTTGATGGACGTATGACGACGAACAACTGGGCCGTATTCGAGAAGGCGGAACCCGACTTCGCGGCGGCCGTGCAGGCCCGCTTCGCACAGTTCCCGCACCACGTCCTGGCGACCCTGCGCAAGGACGGCTCCCCGCGCGCGACCGGACTGAACGTGGAGATCCGCGGCGGCGAGCTGTGGCTGGGCATGATGCCGGGCTCGATGAAAGGCAAGGACCTGCGGCGCAATCCGCGCTTCGCCCTGCACACCAACCCGGGCGCGGGCGAGACGATGCCCGACGGGGACGTACGGATCTCCGGGCGCGCGGTGGAGATCGTGGAACAGCCCGAGCTGCACCGGTACGCGGAGGAGGCCGAGGAGAACGACACCCCGCACCCCTTCGACCTGTTCCGCGCCGAGCTGACGGAGGTGGTCCACGTCGGCGTCGAGGGCGACGACCTGGTGGTCCGCTCGTGGACCCCGGAGCACGGACTGCGCACCCTGCGCCGGGGCAACGACGACGAGCCGGCCCGCGAGGAGCCTGCTGTGGGCTGAGCTGGGCCGGGACTGGCTGGGCTGGGTTGGGCTGGGCTAGGCCCGGCCCACAGTCTTCACCGGGGCCTTCGGGGTCTGGCCCGGGACCTTGGCCGGGGAGTTGGCGGGAGCCTTGGCCGGGGCCTTGGGGGTCTTGGCCGGGGTCTTGCCCGAGGCCTTCGGGGCCTTCGGGGTCTTCGGGGTCTTCTCCGGGACCTTCGGAGTCTGCGGGACCTCCGGGACCTGGGCCGGGGTCTGGGCGCCGACGTCCAGCCAGCTCCGGTCGATGTTGAGCGTCACGCCCCCGTACGTGGCGTCGTGGTCCCCGCGGAACTGGTGGGCGCGGCGGCCCCCCGTCCACTGGCTCGTACCTGCGGGCAGCCCCAGGTCGGCGTCGGCGACGGAGGCCACGCCGTTCCAGCGGGCCACCCACAGCACGTCGGGCATGGCGTCCGGGGCCTGCGCGTAGTGGGCGCTCAGCGCCTTGGCCCCGGAGCTCGCCGCGACGTAGGCGGCGGCGCCGTAGCCCAGTTCGTGCAGCCGGACGGTCCAGGCCGTGAGGTAGGCGACGACCGGGGCGTCCCACGTGGCCCGGTCCGTGTAGTTCTCCAGGTCGTTGTAGAGGACCGTGCCCTCGGCCATGCCCAGGGCCGCGGCCGCGTGGGCCGCGCCCTCGGCCTCGGCCCGGCCCTGCTCGTTGGCTTCGGAGGGGTCGGTGGAGAGCCCCGTGGAGGAGCTCTTCCAGGGCTGGGGGCCGACCCAGATCGGCATGAGGTGCCAGCCCGCCTCGGCCTGCCGGCGCACCCATCCGGCGGTGAGCTGCGGCTGGGCGCAGGCGCGGGCGCGGCCGCCGATGTAGACGCCGACGGCGCCGAAGGGCGAGTCGGCCCGCCAGGCGTTCATGGTGCGCTGGGTGGGGGCCGTGCAGGCGTCGAATCCCTCGCCGGTGAAGGGCGCCTGGACGGTGGTACGGGGACCCCCGCCGACCACGCCGACCGGATCGACGGGGACCGGTCCGGGGGCGGCCGGGGGTGCGAGGGCTCGGGCCCGGGTGAGGACCGCGCGGACGACCTCGGGGGTGGACCCGTAGGAGACGGTGGCCATCACCCCGGCGCGGCGCAGGGCGTAGCGGATCTCGTTGCTGTCGCCCCGGACCTTGGGCAGGGGGTCGCCCTCGTCTCCCCCTACGGTGGGGATGTCGGCGCGCGGCGGGGCCCCGTCGAGCGGCTCCAGGTGCAGGGTGTCGGAGCGGGGGGTGGCCGCGCGGGCGGCTCCGCATTCGCCCTGGGCGCCGGCGTGCCCGAGGTAGAGGGTGGGCACGTCGAGGCGCAGGCAGGCGTCGGGGTTCCGGTCGAGGTCGACCACCCGCCAGTCGGCGGGGACGGTGAGGCGCAGCCCGCGGTAGTCGACGGTCCGGCCCTCGGCGGGGTGGCCGTCGGCGGCCCCGAGGGGGACGGGAGCGAGCAGCGCGGCGCCCAGCAGGCAGCTCAACATCATGTGGGAGGGGAGCATGTGACCCACTGTTACCAGAAGGCCCGGGTGTTGACGCAGAGGCACGAGAGCCCGCGCCCACCTGTTGACGGGACGGCCGCACCGCACCGCGTACGGGCCCCCTCACTGCCACTGGCACCTACTCCCCCGCCGGGCGGGCCTTGCTCCGGCGCGGTCCGGTAGAACCTCGGATCCCCTCCGGGGCCGCGCGGAACGCGGACGCGACGCGGACGGACGACCGGCCGGGCGGGCGGGCGGGCAGACGGACGGCGGATCGCCGCTTTCCAGACCACCTGGCGCGAGCCCCTAACCGAGGCCTCTCCCACCGACTCGCCCCGGGCCGTCGCCCGCGCCTCCGAGCGCCGGCCGGGCGCCGACCCCGGTCTGGCCTACTCCTGCGGCTGCCCCTGCTCCCCCTGCTCCTCCTGCTCCTGGAAGGCCGGCAGGGCGAAGATCCGCTCCTTCCCCGCCTCCTCCATGAGCTCGACGAGCGGCAGCACCAGCTCCCACAGGTCCTGCTTGTCGACCTCGCGCACGAGCCCTTCCAGCTCCGCGTCGCCCAGTCCGGCGGCGGCATCGGCCACCACCTTGCGCGACTCCTCGGGCAGGACGCCGACCAGCGGCAGGAAGGCGCCCCACAGCGCGGTCGCCACGACGGCCCGTACCACGCCGGCCAGCACGAGCGGGTCCCGCAGGGAGTCCAGCCGGGCCACCGCGAGCCGGTCCTCCTCACCGAGCAGGGCCACGAGCGGGAGGAGCGACTCCCACAGCCCTTCGGCGTGCGTCACCCGGACGAGCGAGTCGAGTTCGGCCGCGCCGAGGCGGGCGGTGAGCTCGGCGATCCGCAGCCGCTGGTCGCCGCCGACCATCGCGGCGACGCCGAGGGCTTCCTCCCAGAGCCCCTCGGCGGCAGCGGCCCGTACCACCGCGCCGAGGCGGTCGTCGCCCATGAGCTCCAGGATCCGGGGCAGCCGCTCGGGCAGGTCCACGTAGAAGCCGGCGCGCAGCACCGCCGCCGCGTCCACCTGGTCGAGGATCCGGCGGAGCACCTGGTCCCGCATGTGGCCGACGAACCGGCCCATCGTGAGGTGGTCGCGGTTCTCGGCGAGGGTGGTGGCGATGCGTACGACGAGCCCCTCGTCGAGGCGGTCGACGATCCCGGAGATCTTCCGCGGGTCCAGGTGTCCGCAGGCCTCGGCGGTGAAGGAGACGGGCAGCTTCTCGATGATGGCGGCGGCCCGGCCCGCCTCCAGCCGGCCGGCCACGCCGGCGGCCAGCCGGGGTCCGAGCGCCTTCTGCGAGATGGCGGCCGCCACCCCGGCCGGCACCAGCTTGGTCGCGGCGGCGATCCGGTCGAGCATCTCGGGTGCGCCGTCGTTCAGTACGCCGCTGACCTGCTCCCGGAACGCCCGTACGTCCTCGTCCGGCAGTGCGCGAAGGAAGCCGAGCTCCCCGGCGTCCGTGCCCACCAGGCGGGCGATCTTCTCCACTTCGGCGCGGCTCACCGGAACAGCACCTTGCGCACGGCCCCGCGTGCGAGGGCGGGGACCAGCCCCAGCGCCTCTTCCGCGGCCTGGTTCAGGCCTTCGGCCTGCCGCGCCCGCTCCGCCTTGAGCGCCTCGGCGAGCCGTACGAGCTCCCCGGCGTCCAGCTCCGCGAACGACGCGGGAGGCCGGGCGCCCCCCAACTCCCCGCCCAAACGGCCCATTTCCTCATCTGTACGCACGGGACGACCTCCCACACCAGAGACGACACGACGGCTCGCGTCGAGCGTGGGCCCGAATTGACTAATAGTCAATACTCACGGGTAAGGCTGGAGCGGGCGCGGCGGCCGCACAGCCGAAGGGGCGGTCGAGGCCGGTCGCGCCGGCTTCAACCGCCCCTTCCTCTTCCTCCTACCGGTCAGGCCCCGGCGGCCGCCCGCTCCAGGACCTCCAGGACGGTGTCGCGGAACAGGGTGGCCTTGTACCCGGTCTGCGGCAGCGGCCGGCAGCGAGCCAGTACGGTCGCGGCCGCTGCCGTGAGGACCTCGGGGGTGGCCTCGCGGCCGGTCAGGGCAGCCTCCACCTCCGACAGCCGCAGCGGAACCCGCGCCACCCCGCCCGCCGCGACGGCCGCGTGCGTGATGGTGGCGCCGTCGAGCGCGAGCCGGGCGGTGGCCTCGACCAGGGGCCATTCGCCGTGGGCCCGGCTGGTGGCCCGGTGGCAGGCGGCGCGTTCGCCCGGCAGGGCCGGCGGCAGCAGGACCGCGGTGAGGATGCGGTCCGGTGCCAGCAGGTGGTCGGCCTGGTGGAGCCGGTCGCCGTCCCCGTACAACTCGGCTACGGTGCGCGGCGATTCGCCGTGGATCTCGGCTCCGGCGTCGTAGGTGAGCAGGGCCATCGCGAGGGTGGACGGGTGCGGGGCGACACACGGGCCGTTTCCGCTGACCACGCCGAAGTGGTGGTCGCCCTCGCGCGCGGGGCAGCCGGAGCCGCCCTTCTGGAGGCAGCTGAAGTGCGGATTGCGGTAGTACCAGCAGCGGTTGCGCTGGAGCAGGTTGCCGCCCAGGGTGCCGGCGGCGCGGATCTGCGGGGTCGCCGCGGTGCCGGCCGACACCGCCAGGGCGGGCCACCCGGAGCGGACCCGCGGATCGGCGGCCACGTCGGCGAGCGTGGTCAGGGCGCCGATCCGCAGCCCGCCGCCGGGCAGCGGCGTGCAGCCGCGCAGGCCGGCCGCGCCGTCGAGGTCGGTGAACGGGCCCGGGGAGACGCCGGTGCGCTGTCGGGCGGTGGTGTCGGTGCCGCCTGCGCGCAGCTCTCCGCCACGGGCGAGGACGGCGGCCGAGAGGTCGGTGAGGGTGGGCTCGGTGCTCACGTGGCCAGTCCTTCCAGGAGCCGGTCGGGGCGGATGGGCATGTCGTACGGGCGCCAGCCGGTCGCGTCGTGGACCGCGTTGGCCAGGGCGGCCGCGGTGGGCAGGGTGGCGATCTCGCCGAGGCCGACTCCGCCGCCGGGGACGTGTTCGAAGCCCTCCTGGTGGAAGTGGACGGTGATCTCGGGGGTGTCTCCGATGCCGGGGATGCGGTAGTCCTCCAGGTTGTCGGTCAGCACCCGGCCGGTGGCGGGGTCGGTGCGCCGCTCCTCGAACAGGGCGTAGCCGACGCCCTGGATGACGGCGCCCTCGCACTGGCTCCGGGCGAGGCGGTCCTCGTGGATGCGGCCCGCGGCGATGCCGCTCCACACGCGCCGCGGGCGGATCCGGCCGAGCCGTGTGTCCACCTCCACCTCGGCGACCTGCACCGATCCGGTGAAGCCGCGGCCGATCGCCACGCCCCCCATGGTCAGGTTGAGGGGGGTCACGAAGCCCCGGTGGTCCCGGGTGCGCCGGCCCGTGACCCGTACGCCGTTCGCCCCGTCCAGCCGGGCGGCCATGTCACCTCGACCGTGGCCGTGGCCGTGACCGTCACCGCCGCCGCCTAGCGCCTCGCGCAGCCGCGCGGCGGCGTCCGCGGCGGCGGGCACGATCGACGGCGTGGTGCGGCTGCCGCCGGAGGTGGGGCCGTGGACGGTGTCACTGTGCCCGACCTCGGCGCGCACCCTCTCCTCCGGTACGCCGAGTCCTTCGGCGACGGCCCGGCGCAGTACGGTGCGCGCGCCCGTGCCCATGTCCTGCACGGCGCAGCGGGCGACGACGATCCCGTCCTCGACGGTGAGCTCGACCTCGGTGACGGGGTCGAGGAAGTACAGCCAGTTGCCCGCGGCGACGCCGACGCCCCGGCGGAAGCGCCCGGCGCCGCCGCGGGTGCCCGACCAGGCCGGGAGCGCCGAGGCCAGGTCGTAGAGCGCGTGGCGCTTCGGGTTCCCGTCCCAGCGGCGGCGCAGGGCGATCGGATCCTGGCCGAGCCGGTGGGCCATCTCGTCGACGGCCTGCTCCAGGGCCCAGCACATCGTGGGTCCGCCCGGGCCGCGGAACGGGGCGCCCGGCGGCCGGTGGGTGACGGTGTCGAAGTCCCGTAGCCGACGCGGGGCCTTGCCGTACATGAAGCGGGCCAGCGCCGCGACGGTGCCGCCCACCGAGACCCCGCCGTCGGTGTCCACGTCCATGGCCAGCGCGCTCAGCTCGCCGGCGGCGTCCGCGGCCATCGCCAGCCGGATCCGGGTGCCGGGCCGGTACCCGCCGTCGGTGAGCTCCTCGTCCCGGTCCAGCACCACCCGCACCGGGGCGCCGTGCAGCCGGGCCAGCTCCACCGCGGCGACGACGTCGGAGGTCAGGCCCATCTTGCAGCCGAAGCCGCCGCCGACGTGGACGGCCCGGGCCACCACCCGTTCGACGGGCACGCCGAAGCGCTCGGCGGCGAGTACGGCCACCTGCTTGACCGACTGCGTGGACACCTCCAGGTGGAGGGTGCCTTCGTCCCACCGGGCCAGGCAGGCGTGCGGTTCGAGCGGGGTGTGGGTCTGCGCGGCAGTCGTGAACAGGCCCTCGACCACCCGCTCGGGGCTGCGCTCCCTGGCCTCGGTGATCCGGCGCACCGCGGTGGCGGGCCGCTTGCTCATGGCGGACGGCCCCCGCCGGTTGCCGCGCCAGCGGGCGGGCGTCAGCTGGGGGGCCTCACCGGACCCGGGCGCCAGCTTCCGCGCCGCCTTGTCCTCGTAGACCAGCGGCCCCTCGCCGGCCCGGGCCCGGCCCACGTCGAGGGCGGCCGGCAGCACCTCGTACTCCACCGTGACCCGCTCGGCGGCCGCCCGGGCAGAGGCCCGGTCCGCCGCGGCGACCGCCGCCACGGGCTGCCCGACGTACCGCACCACGCCGTCGGGGGGCAGCAGCGGCACCAGGGGAAGCTCTCCGGCCTCCAGGGACCGTACGTGCGCATGCGCGTGCGGCGAGCGGATGATCACCCCCTCCAGCAGCCCCTCGGGACGCTGATCGGTGGTGTACCGGGCCGACCCGTCGACCTTCTCCGGAGCCTCGGCGCGCGGAACGGCCGCCGCCGCCTCCCCGTCGTACTCACCCGCACAGGCCGCCGCCACGGCGTTGAAGATCCCCTCATAGGCGCCGCACCGGCACAGGTGCCCCGCCAGCGCCTCCGCGATCTCCTCCCGTCCCGGCCTGGCCCGCCCGTGCGCGGCCCGCCACCGCTCGAAGAACGCCGCCGCCTCGACCACGAACCCGGGCGTGCAGTAACCGCACTGGAGGGCGTCCTCACCGGCGAAGGCACGCCCGACCGGGTGACCGGCCAGCCCCTCCACCGTCGTGACCCGCCGCCCGGCCAGCCGCACCGCCGGCGTCAGACACGCCACCCGCGGCTCACCGTCGACCTGCACCGTGCAGGCCCCGCACACCCCGCCGGCGCAGACCAGCTTGGTCCCGGTCAGCCCCAACTGCTCCCGCACCACCTCCACGGCAGCCGGATCGTCGTCCACGTCCACCACACACGGGACGCCATTGACCTCGAACTCCACGAGACGCACTCCTCAACCGTGGGGGCGACGACCCCCACACCACCCGGGCTCGCCTTCACCCCCCTTGATAACCCGCCCCCACCCTCCCCGCAGCTCGGCCCGGCGAACGGCCCCGCCCCGGAACGCCACAACGCCCGCCACCCCTGGCCGGGGACGTGGCGGGCGCTGCGTCACCGTCACTCACTTCACGCCGAGGCCAGCTTGAACCCGGCCCAGACCGTCTTTCCCACCCGCCCATCGCGGATCTGAAACTCGTCCGCAAGCTCGGCCACCATCCACAGCCCCCGGCCGCTTCGGGCATCGAGGCCAGGCTGCCGCACGACGGGAGAACCGGGGCCGCTGTCACGCACCTCGATCGCCACGATCCCCCCTCCCACTCCAGACGCACGGAGAACTCCCGCCCTCGTGGGACCCCGTGCAGAACGGCATTCGTGGCGAGCTCGGACACGCAGAGCCGGATGTCGTCCCGCCGCTCGCACACGCCCCAATCGCCGAGCGTGTCTCCTACGAAGTGACGGGCCGCGCGCACCGAGGCACGGGCCCGAGGGAACCGCTGCTGCCGGGACAAGGACATAGCACCCCACCGCCTTAACGCTGAGCTTCCAAGGCCACACAGAACGTATCGCTTTTCGCGAAAAGCGGCAAGATTTGCAGGCTCGGATAGCGCAGTGGCGTCGCTTACGGTGGGGACCGTCAGAGCGACGGACACTCAGGAGGCAGCGTGAGCGGCAGCGGATGGACCAGCACGTCGATGCCGTATCTGACCCCTCGCGCAGACGGAGAATCGGATGCCTGGACTGCCGAGGCCAAGGCCGCGGGCCGCCGCGGTGCGCAGCGCATCCTGCACGCCGGCGAGGCCGACACCTCGGCTGAAGTCGCCCGGATGCTCGACCTCACGACCGGGGAGACCGCCATCGTGCGCCGCCGGATCATCGAACTCGACGGCGAGCCAACCGAATTGACCGACACCTATTACCCTGCCGACATCGCCGCAGGCACCCCTCTGGCCGGCACGGCAAAGATCCGGGGCGGCGCGGTGACCCTGCTGGCCGGGCTGGGACACATCGGCGTACGGGCTGTCGAGAACGTGACGGCCCGGATGCCGGGCACCCAGGAGCGGGAGCACCTGCGCCTCGGACCGGTCGAACCGGTCCTTCAACTCTCCCGGACAACCTACGACTCGGCGGGCCGGCCGATCCAGGCCGATGTGATGGTCATGCCTGCCGGACGCCAGCAGTTGCGGTACGAAATCGACATCGAGGTCGAGGTCGCATGACCCTGTCCAGCACCGACGCCGCGGGCCCCGACCCCCGGCCGCTCCACGCCCGCATCGCCGCCGATCTACGTGACGAGATCATGAGCGGCGGCCTCCCGCCTGGATCGAAGCTGCCTTCCACCGCGCAGCTGAAGGCCCGATTCGATGCCTCCAACGCCACGATCCAGAAGGCCGTCCAGCTCCTCAAGGACGAAGGACTGGCCCTGGGCCGTGCGGGCTCGGCCGTGACCGTACGGGATACCCGGCAGCGGACCGTTCGCCCGGCCGGATCCCTGACACCGGCCGTGGACGGGGCGGCCTACCCGTGGCTCGCCGAAGCATCGGAACCGGCCCGCGCAGCCCACAGCACCCTGCTGGCGGTGGAGGAGGCCCCGGTCGTCGGCGCGGTGGCTGCCGCGCTCGGCCTCCCGGAGGGTAGTCCCGCCGTATGCAGGCGCCAGTTGCTGAGCATCAACGGCGAACCCGCCGAGCTGGTGAGCTCGTACTACCCGCCGGACCTGGCACGCGGCACCGCCCTCGCGGAACCCCGCCGGATCCGGGGAGGCACTCCGACCCTCCTGACCGAGCTCGGCTTCCCGCCCCACCGCAGCGTGGACCGGCTCTCCGCCCGGGTCGCGACGCAGGAGCAGTACACCGCACTGCGCCTGCCAGGCGACCTGCCCGTCCTGCGGACCCTCCGTACGGTGTACGGCGCGGCGGGACAGCCGATCGAGGTCACCGTGATGGTGAAGGCAGGCCACCTGTACGAGCTCCAGTACGAGTTCACGCCCGAAGCCTGACCGCCCCGGAACGCCACAACGCCCGCCACCCCTGGTCGGGGACGTGGCGGGCGTTGTGTCGAGTGCCGTACTTCGTTGTACGGACCGTATGAGGGGTCCCGGCCGAAGCCGGGGGTACTGCGGGTGGAGCGGGTACTGCGGTCAGACGGTGATGGAGCGGTCCGTCGGCTTGACCGGGTACGGGAGGGCGCTGGTGCCGGTCAGGAAACGGTCCACGCCGCGGGCGGCCGAGCGGCCTTCCGCGATGGCCCAGACGATCAGCGACTGGCCGCGGCCGGCGTCGCCGGCGACGAAGACGCCGTCGACGTTGGTCGCGTAGGAGGCGTCGCGCTCGATGTTGCCGCGGGCGTCCATCGCCAGGCCGAACTGCGCCGTCAGGCCGTTCTCCTGGTCCGTACCGGTGAAGCCCATCGCCAGGGTGACCAGCTGCGCGGGGAGGACGCGCTCGGTGCCGGGCTTCTGGACGAGCTTGCCGTCCTCGAAGGCGACCTCGACCAGGTGGAGGGCCTGGACGTTGCCGTCCTCGTCGCCCTCGAAGTGGGTGGTGGAGACGGAGTAGATCCGCTCGCCGCCCTCCTCGTGAGCAGAGGTGACCTTGTACAGCATGGGGAAGGTCGGCCAGGGCTGGCCGGTCGGCCGGTCCTCGGACGGACGCGGCATGATCTCCAGCTGCGTGACCGAGGCCGCGCCCTGGCGGTGGGCGGTGCCCACGCAGTCCGCGCCGGTGTCGCCGCCGCCGATGACGACCACGTGCTTGCCCTCGGCCGTGATGGGGGGCGCCATGAAGTCGCCCTCCTGGACCTTGTTCGCGAGGGGGAGGTACTCCATCGCGAAGTGGATGCCCTTGAGGTCGCGGCCCGGGACCGGGAGGTCGCGGGAGACGGTCGCGCCCGCCGCGATGACCACCGCGTCGAACCGCTTGCGCAGGTCGGTGGCGGTGATGTCGCGGCCGACCTCGACGCCCGTACGGAACTTGGTGCCCTCCGCGCGCATCTGCTCGATGCGGCGGTTGATGTGCACCTTCTCCATCTTGAACTCGGGGATGCCGTAGCGCAGCAGCCCGCCGATGCGGTCGGCGCGCTCGTACACCACCACGGTGTGGCCGGCCCGGGTCAGCTGCTGGGCCGCGGCGAGACCCGCCGGGCCGGAGCCGATGACCGCGGCCGTCTTGCCCGACAGGCGCTCGGGCGCCTGCGGGGTGACGTCGCCGTTGTCCCACGCCTTGTCGATGATCGAGACTTCGACGTTCTTGATGGTGACGGCCGGCTGGTTGATGCCGAGCACGCAGGCGGACTCGCACGGCGCCGGGCACAGCCGCCCGGTGAACTCCGGGAAGTTGTTCGTCGCGTGCAGCCGCTCGGAGGCGGCGGTCCAGTCCTCGCGGTACGCGAAGTCGTTCCACTCGGGGATCAGGTTCCCGAGCGGGCAGCCGTTGTGGCAGAACGGGATGCCGCAGTCCATGCAGCGGCCGGCCTGCTTGCTGATGATCGGCAGCAGCGAGCCCGGAACGTAGACCTCGTCCCAGTCCTTGAGGCGCTCGGCCACAGGACGGGTGCAGGCGGTCTCGCGCGGGGTGGTGAGGAAGCCCTTCGGGTCAGCCATTGGTCGCCGCCTCCATCATCTTCTCCGTGGTCTCGGACTCGGAGAGTCCGGCGAGCTCAGCGGCGTCCTTGGCGGCGAGCACTGCCTTGTACGTGGTCGGGATGATCTTGCTGAAGCGGGCCGCCGAGGCGGTCCAGTCAGCCAGGAGCTTCGCGGCCACGGTCGAGCCGGTCTCCTCCTCGTGGCGGCGCACCACATCGTGCAGCCACTGGGCGTCCGCTTCGGAGACGGCCTCGACCGCGCCCGTGTTGCCGACGTTGACGTTGGCCGGGTCCAGGTCGATGACGTACGCGACGCCGCCCGACATGCCCGCCGCGAAGTTGCGGCCCGTCTCGCCGAGGACGACCGCCGTGCCGCCGGTCATGTACTCGCAGCCGTGGTCGCCCACGCCTTCCGAGACGACCAGGGCGCCGGAGTTGCGGACGCAGAAGCGCTCGCCGGTGCGGCCGCGCAGGAACAGCTCGCCGCCGGTGGCGCCGTAGCCGATCGTGTTGCCCGCGATGGTCGAGTACTCGGCCAGGTGGTCGGCGCCGCGGTCGGGACGGACCACGACGCGGCCGCCGGAGAGGCCCTTGCCGACGTAGTCGTTGGCGTCGCCCTCCAGGCGCAGGGTCACGCCCTTCGGCAGGAAGGCGCCGAAGGACTGGCCGGCGGATCCGGTGAAGGTCAGGTCGATGGTGTTGTCGGGCAGGCCCGCGCCACCGAACTTCTTCGTGACCTCGTGGCCGAGCATGGTGCCGACCGTGCGGTTGATGTTGCGGATCGCGACCTGGGCGCGGACCGGCTGAGCGGTCTCGGCCGAGTCGGCGCTCAGCGCGTCCGCGGCGAGGCGGATGAGCTCGTTGTCGAGCGCCTTCTCCAGACCGTGGTCCTGCTCGATCAGGGCGTGGCGGACCGCGCCCTCGGGCAGCTCCGGCACGTAGAAGAGCGGCTCCAGGTCGAGACCCTGCGCCTTCCAGTGCGTGACGGCCTTGCTGGTGTCGAGGAGCTCGGCGTGGCCGACGGCCTCCTCGATCGTGCGGAAGCCCAGCTCGGCGAGGAGCTCGCGCACCTCCTCCGCGATGAACTCGAAGAAGTTGACGACGAACTCGGGCTTGCCGGAGAAGCGGTCGCGCAGGACCGGGTTCTGGGTGGCGATGCCGACCGGGCAGGTGTCCAGGTGGCAGACGCGCATCATGACGCAGCCGGAGACGACGAGCGGCGCGGTCGCGAAACCGAACTCCTCGGCGCCGAGCAGCGCGGCGATGATGACGTCGCGGCCGGTCTTGAGCTGGCCGTCCGTCTGGACCACGATGCGGTCGCGCAGCCCGTTGAGCAGCAGGGTCTGCTGGGTCTCGGCGAGGCCGAGCTCCCAGGGACCGCCCGCGTGCTTCAGCGAGGTGAGCGGGGAGGCGCCCGTACCGCCGTCGTGGCCGGAGATGAGGACGACGTCCGCGTGGGCCTTGGAGACACCGGCCGCGACCGTACCCACGCCGACCTCGGAGACCAGCTTCACGTGGATGCGGGCGACCGGGTTGGCGTTCTTGAGGTCGTGGATCAGCTGAGCCAGGTCCTCGATGGAGTAGATGTCGTGGTGCGGCGGCGGGGAGATCAGGCCGACACCCGGGGTGGAGTGCCGGGTCTTGGCGACCCACGGGTAGACCTTGTGGCCGGGCAGCTGGCCGCCCTCGCCGGGCTTGGCACCCTGCGCCATCTTGATCTGGATGTCGTCCGCGTTGACCAGGTACTCGCTCGTGACACCGAAGCGGCCGGAGGCGACCTGCTTGATGGAGGAGCGGCGCGCCGGGTCGTACAGGCGGTCCGGGTCCTCGCCGCCCTCACCGGTGTTGGACTTGGCGCCCAACTGGTTCATGGCGATGGCGAGGGTCTCGTGCGCCTCCTTGGAGATGGAGCCGTACGACATGGCGCCGGTGGAGAAGCGCTTGACGATGTCGGCGACCGACTCGACCTCGTCGATGGAGATCGACGGACGGGCCCCGGTCTCGTCGGTCCGGAACCCGAACAGGCCGCGGAGCGTCATCAGGCGCTCGGACTGCTCGTTCACCCGGTCCGTGTACTGCTTGAAGATGTCGTACCGGCGGTTGCGCGTGGCGTGCTGCAGGCGGAAGACCGTGTCCGGGTCGAACAGGTGCGGCTCGCCCTCGCGGCGCCACTGGTACTCGCCGCCGATCTCCAGCGCGCGGTGCGTGGCCGCGATGCCGGAGGCCGGGTACGCCTTGGTGTGGCGCGCGGCCACCTCCTTGGCGATGACGTCCAGGCCGGCGCCGCCGATCTTGGTGGCGGTGCCCGCGAAGTACGCCGCGACGAACTCCTCGTTCAGGCCGACGGCCTCGAAGACCTGCGCGCCGCGGTAGGAGGCGACGGTGGAGATGCCCATCTTGGACATGACCTTCAGGACGCCCTTGCCGAGCGCGTAGATCAGGTTCTTGATGGCCTGCTCCGGCTCCAGGCCGGACAGGAAGGTACCGGCGCGCAGCAGGTCCTCGACGGACTCCATGGCGAGGTACGGGTTGACCGCGGCCGCGCCGTAGCCGATGAGCAGCGCGACGTGGTGGACCTCGCGGACGTCGCCGGCCTCGATCAGCAGACCCACCTGGGTGCGCTGCTTGGTGGCGATGAGGTGGTGGTGCACGGCCGAGGTGAGCAGCAGCGACGGGATCGGCGCGTGCTCGGCGTCGGAGTGACGGTCCGAGAGGACGATCAGGTGCGCGCCGTTCTCGATGGCCGCGTCGACCTCGCCGCGGATCTCGTCGATGCGGGCGGCCAGCGCCTCGCCGCCGCCCGAGACCCGGTACAGGCCCGAGAGGGTGGCGGCCTTCATGCCCGGCATGTCGCCGTCGGCGTTGACGTGGATGAGCTTGGCGAGCTCGTCGTTGTCGATCACCGGGAACGGCAGCGTGACGCTGCGGCAGGACGCTGCGGTCGGCTCCAGCAGGTTGCCCTGCGGGCCGAGCGAGGACAGCAGCGAGGTGACGAGCTCCTCGCGGATGGCGTCCAGCGGCGGGTTGGTGACCTGCGCGAAGAGCTGGGTGAAGTAGTCGAAGAGCAGCCGGGGGCGCTCGGACAGGGCCGCGATCGGGGAGTCCGTACCCATGGAGCCGAGCGGCTCGCCGGCGGTACGGGCCATCGGCGCGAGGATGACGCGGAGCTCTTCCTCGGTGTAGCCGAAGGTCTGCTGGCGACGGGTGACCGAGGCGTGGGTGTGCACGATGTGCTCACGCTCGGGCAGGTCCGTCAGCTCGATCTCGCCCGTCTCCAGCCATTCGGCGTACGGGTGCTCGGCGGCCAGCGCGTCCTTGATCTCGTCGTCTTCGATGATCCGCTTCTGGGCGGTGTCGACGAGGAACATCTTGCCGGGCTGCAGGCGGCCCTTGCGGACGACCTTGGCCGGGTCGATGTCCAGGACGCCGACCTCGGAGGAGAGCACGACGAAGTCGTCGTCGGTGACCCAGTAGCGGCCGGGGCGCAGACCGTTGCGGTCGAGGACCGCGCCGACCTGGGTGCCGTCGGTGAAGGTGACGCAGGCGGGGCCGTCCCACGGCTCCATCTGCGTGGAGTGGTACTTGTAGAACGCGCGGCGGGCCGGCGACATGGAGGTGTGGTTCTCCCACGCCTCCGGGATCATCATCAGCACGCTGTGCGGGAGGGACCGGCCGCCGAGGTGGAGCAGCTCCAGGACCTCGTCGAAGGAGGCCGAGTCGGAGGCGTCCGGGGTGCAGATCGGGAAGATCCGCTCGAGGGCGCCCTCGCCGAAGAGGCCGGAGGCCAGCTGGGACTCGCGGGCCCGCATCCAGTTCCGGTTGCCCTTGACCGTGTTGATCTCGCCGTTGTGCGCGACGAAGCGGTACGGGTGGGCCAGCGGCCACGACGGGAAGGTGTTCGTCGAGAACCGGGAGTGGACCAGGGCGATCGCGGAGGCGAAGCGGCGGTCCGAGAGGTCCGGGAAGAAGGGCTCCAGCTGGCCGGTGGTCAGCATGCCCTTGTAGACGATCGTGCGGGCGGAGAGCGACGGGAAGTAGACCCCGGCCTCGCGCTCGGCGCGCTTGCGCAGCACGAAGGCCTTGCGGTCCAGCTCGATGCCCGAGGTCCCGTTGCTGACGAACAGCTGCGAGAAGGCCGGCATGGTGGCGCGGGCGCCGTTGCCGAGCAGGTCGGGGGTGACCGGAACCTCGCGCCAGCCGAGAACCGTCAGGTTCTCCTCGGCGGCGATGGCCTCGATCTGCTCCACGGCGACGGCCTGTGCGGTGCCGTCGGCGGGGAGGAAGGCGATGCCGACGGCGTACGCGCCGGCCTCGGGGAGGTCGAAACCGGCCACCTCGCGCAGGAACGCGTCCGGGACCTGGGAGAGGATGCCGGCGCCGTCGCCCGAGTCGGGCTCGGATCCGGTGGCGCCTCGGTGCTCGAGGTTCCGCAATACGGTCAGCGCCTGCTCGACCAGCGTGTGGCTGGCCTCGCCGGTGAGGTTGGCCACAAAGCCGACGCCACAGGCGTCGTGCTCGTTGCGCGGGTCGTACATGCCCTGCTGGGCGGGGCGACCGTCCATGGGCGACCAGGCGGTGTTGCTGAGGCCGGTCGCGGAGTGCGTGGATGCGGAACGCATCGGCTCTCCCGTCGTCGTCGTGGCATATGTGCATAGCCGAGGGACGACGTTGGCCCTCTGCGAAATTTCGTGCAGATTACATGATGACGACAATCCCGCGAAGCGGATATGTCATTCCAACATGCGGACACTGCACGGAGCAGACAAGAGGGGACTTTCGCAGGTGTCCGGCTCTCGGGACACGGGACGAAGGTCCCGGTACGGGGCGGGCCTCATTGCCCGGCGCCCAGGGTCTGATGCCCGGCGGACACAGGATCGAAACCGCCGAGTAACTGACTACTTATGTTGTCTACTGCATAGTGTCTCACTCCCTGCACGGTCAGCCTACGGCTCCGCCGATCCAGGTTCCCAGGATGTACGTCACACCCGCGGCCGCGCCACCCAGGACGAGCTGGCGCAGCCCGCTGTACCACCAGGACCGCGCCGTGACCCGGGAGACCACCGCGCCGCAGGCGAAGAGGCCCAGCAGGGCCGCGATCACCGCGGGCCACAGAACGGTGGCACCGAGCAGGTAGGGCAACAGCGGGATCAGCGCGCCGAGCGCGAACGAGCCGAAGGAGGACACGGCGGCGACCATCGGCGACGGCAGGTCGTCCGGGTCGATCCCGAGCTCCTCGCGGGCGTGGATCTCCAGCGCCTGCTCCGGGTCGCGGGACAGCTGCATGGCGACCTCGCGGGCCAGCGCCGGTTCGACGCCGCGCGAGACGTAGAGCTCGGCCAGCTCCTCCATTTCGTCAATGGGGTGCTTGCGCAACTGCTGCCGCTCTATGTCCAGTTCGGCGAGCACGAGTTCGCGCTGCGAGGCGACCGAGGTGTACTCCCCCGCCGCCATGGAGAAGGCACCGGCGGCGAGGCCGGCCAGGCCGGTGACGACGATGACGTGCGGGGCGACGGCGCCGCCGGCCACGCCGGTCATCAGCGCGAGGTTCGAGACGAGTCCGTCCATCGCACCGAAGACCGCCGGGCGCAGCCATCCGCCGTTGACGTCACGGTGGGTGTGGTTGTCGCGGTGGGCGGTGTGAAGCGGCGCTTCGATGTCGATGATGGACATGTGGAGTTTCTCCCCTTTTGTACGAGTGGGTGCGCAGCAGTGCGCCACGCGCGACGCGCGGGCACCCACTCCCCCGGAACACCTCGAAACTACGCACGATTTTTGCCGCCCGCCAGCAAGGAAGGCCGTACTTACCTGGGGTTTTGGGGATCGGCGACCGGGTGACGGCGGCCCGCGGCGGGTGTTTCGCGACGAGCGACAAACCACATGCCATGGCACAAATCCCCCAAGGGCTCAATATGAGTCCCATCAAGTGGAGAGGCGCGCCATGGAGCTGATTGCATGCAATCCGCAGGTCCTCCTCGAACGGGCCCGGGGCGCTCTTCTCGGACTCGCGGTGGGTGACGCGCTGGGCGCCCCCGCGGAGAACATGAAGCCGTCGGAGATCCGGGCGAAGTGGGGCCGGATCGAGGGCTTCGTCTCGGACGACCCGGCGGGCACGGACGATACGGAGTACGCGATCTTCTCGGGCCTGCTGCTGGCCCGCCACGGGTCGGCGCTGACGGTCGCCCACGTCGAACGGGCGTGGCACCACTGGATCGCGGACCTGGACGAAGGCCCGTTCCGCGGGGCGGGCTTCTCGGAACGCGGCACCCTGGAGAACCTCCGCCGCGGCCTGGCGGCCCCCATCTCCGCCCAGCACCGGCACGCCTGGTCGGACGGTCTGGCCATGCGGGCGGCCCCCTTCGGCGTCTTCGCGGCGGGCCGCCCGGCGGAGGCGGCACGGCTGGTCGCCATCGACGGCTGCGTCAGCCACGACGGCGAGGGCATCTACGGCGGCCAGGCCGTCGCGGCGGGGGTCGCGGCGGCGATGGCCGGGGGCTCCGCGGCCTCCGTCATCTCGGCGGCCCTCTCCGTCATCCCCTCGGACTCCTGGACGGCCCGCTCCCTGCGCCGGGCCGTGACGGCCGCCCCGCGCGGCGAGCGGGCGGTCCGCTCGGCGGTGGTCATCGGCGGCTACCCCTGGACGGACCTGGCCCCGGAGGCGGTCGGCCTGGCCTTCGGCGCGTTCGCCGCATGCGGTGGCGACTTCCCCTCCTCCGTCCTCATGGCGGTCAACATGGGCCGCGACGCGGACACCACGGCGGCGGTGGCCGGCGCGCTCGCCGGCGCGATGTCCGGCGCCCCCGCCATCCCGGCCGCCTGGTCCTCGGCGATCGGCCCGGTCCGCGGAAGCTGCCTCCCCTCGATGCGCGGCTACCACGTCCTGGACATCGCGGACCTCCTCACCCCGGAAACCGAGACCCCCCGATGACCCTGACCCCGACGCCCCCCTCCCCGACGCCCCCACCCCTCCTGCCGGACACCCCGCCCCTGGAAGCCGCCACCCCGACCGACCGGACCCCGCGGAACGCCCCCGAGCCCGAGCGGGACCCGGACGACAACACCCGGGCCGAGCGGCCCCGGCGGGACGCCCCCGAGGCCCAGCGGGACCCAGACGACAACACCCGGCCCGAGCGGGAGCCGCGGAACGCCCCCGAGGCCCAGCGGGACCCGGACGACACCACCCGGCCCGACCGGACCCCGCGGAACGCCCCCCGGCCCGCCGGGACCCCGGACGGCGACGCCCGGGCTGAGCGGGAGCCGTGGGACGACGACGCCCGGGGCGAGCCGTTCCCGCAGGACGCCCCCCCGGCCGAGCCGCCCCGGCACGGCGGCGCCCTGACCGGGCAGGCCCGGAAGGGGTTCGGCCCGGATGACCCGCCCGGGCCGACCCCCGGCACCGGGGCGGAGTCCGCCGCCCTGTGCGGTACAGCGGTCCCGGGGGTGGCGGGGCCGCCGGATCCGGCAGGCGGCCGGGAGGTGCCCGGGGAGCCGGGCGGGCCCGTCGCCGCGGCCGACCGGCCCGAGCGGGCCTGGGGCCGGGGGGTCGCCGGGACGCCGGTGCCCGAGTTCCTTCCCGCCGCAGCCGCGGTACGGGGCGACGCCGCCCCCGGACGCACGGGAGCGCCGCCCCAGGCCGCGCCCGTCCGGGGGCCCGGGGGCCTGCCCCCGGTCTCGGGAAGGGGCGGGTACGGGGAGAGCCCCTCCGCCCCGGAGCCGGCCCCCACCGGGCACGACGCCCCGCCGCGCACGCGGGCACGTACCGCCGACGGGGTGCACGGGCCCGGCCCGGGAACCCGGGGCCACACCCCCCTGAACGGGAGCGCCTCCGGCCAGGACGCCACGGCGACCGGCGCCGAGGGCCTGGCCGCCCAGCCCCGCACCGCCCCGGCGGAAGCCACGTCCGGCCCGCTCACCACCCCACCGCGCGCCCAGGCCCGCACCGCCCCCCAGGGGGCCTGGACTGCCCCCGGCGCCGCCGCCCGCACCGCCCCGGCGGAAGCCGCACCCGGCCCGCTCACCACCCCGCCGCGCATCCAGCCCCGTACCGCCCCGCAGGGGGCCTGGACCGCCCCAGGCGCCGCCCCCGGCGCCCCGGCGGAAGCCGCACCCGGCCCGATCGCCGCCCCGCGGGACGCGCAGCCCCGTACGGCCACAGCCTCGGCCACGGCCACCGCGGCCACCCCCCGCGCCGAGGCGGCCCCCGAGGGCCCCCGCCGGATCGAGGGGCTGCTCCTCGGGCTCGCCGCCGGCGACGCCGCCGGGTGGCCCGCGGCCCGGCACCGCGCCAGCCGGATGCCCGAGTGGACCCGCCGCCTCACCCGCGAGCTCGACACCTTCGCCGAGCAGAACGCCACCACCACGCTCCCCGTCCCCATCGCCCTCAACCAGCCCCCGGAACCGCTCCGCCTCGGCCCCTCCGACGACGCCGAGTGGGCGGCCTTCGCCGCCGAGTCCGTCCTCACCGCCGCCGGCGTGCTGCTCAGCGACCTCTCCCGGTCGCGCCGGATGCGCGCCGCCATCGACCTCGCCTGGAACGCCCTGGCCAGCGAGGTCGCCGCGGCAGCGGAACGCGCGCCCGAGGTCGAGTCCGCCGTCCTCCCCCTCCGCGCCCGGATCTCCGTCCGCGCCGGCCTCGGCAACCTCGCCGCCGGCCTGCGCCCGCCCGCCACCGGCCACGACAACCCGCACTACTTCGACGACGCCGCCTGCATCCGCGCCTGCGTCCTCGCCGTCGTCCATCCCGGGGACCCCGAAGCCGCCGCGGACCTCGCCGAGTTCGACGCCCGCTACACCCAGGACGGCGACGGGGTCCACGGCGCCCGCGCCATGGCCGCCGCCATCGCCACCGCCCTCGCCGGCAGCGGAACCTGCACGGCCGCGGACACCGACGCCGCCGTCGACGCCGCCCTCGCCCAGCTCCCGGAGTCCACCGAGATCGGCCGCAACGCCCGGCACGCCGTGAAACTCGCCCGCGCCGAGACGACCGGCGGAGCCTTCGCCATCGTCCCGCTCCTGGAGCACCAGATCGTCGACCACGTCTACAGCTACGGGATCGCCGCCGCGGAAACCGTCCCCGTGGCCCTCGCCCTCGCCACCGCCGCCCGCGGCCGGGTCTGCGAGGCGGTCCCGGCCGCCGCCTGCCTGTCGCGCGTCGCGGACTCCGCCCCCGCCCTCGCCGGCGCGCTGACCGGCGCCCTCGGCGGCGGCGACTCGCTCCCCGCCGCCTGGCGCGAAGCGTGCCGCACCCTCTCCGGCTGCGCCCTCCCCCGCCTCGCGGGCACCGACCTCGTCGAACTGGCCGCGCTGCTCGCCCGTACGGAACTCACCTCACCCAAGCCCCAAGGAAAGCCCCGGACATGACGACCCTGACCCCCGTCGACCCCACCCCCCACACCCACACCCACACCACCTCCCCCACCCTGGACGACCGGATCAGCGGCGCCCTCGTCGGCGCGGCCGTCGGCGACGCGCTGGGCGGCCCGGTGGAGGGCTGGACCCCGGAACAGATCGTGGAGCGGCACGGCGGCCGGGTGCGCGGCATCGTCGGCCCGTGGTACGAGGACTGGCGTACGGCCCGCCCGATCGCTCCGTACCACAAGGGCGACGGCCACGTCACCGACGACACCCTGATGACGCACGCGCTGGTACGGGTCTACGAGGCCGTACGCGACCACCTGGACGCGTACGCGATCGCCGAGCACCTGGTCCCGGACCTGATGACGACCCCCCGCTGGATCCCGGAACTGGAGGCGGACGCCCTCCCCCTCCAGCGCATCTTCCTCGCCGAGAAGTGGATCGTGACCCGGCTGCACTACGCGCACGCGGACCCGCGGGAGGCGGGCAACGGCAACATCGTCAACTGCGGCGCGGCGATGTACACGGCGCCGGTCGGCCTCGTCAACGCGGGCAATCCGGCCGGGGCGTACGCGGAGGCCCTGGACGTCACGGGCGCGCACCAGTCCTCGTACGGGCGGGAGGCGGCGGGCGTGTTCGCGGCGGCGGTGGCGGCGGCCTGCGTGCCGGGCGCGACGGCGGCCTCGGTGGTCGACACCGCCCTCTCCCTGGCCAAGGACGGCACCCGCGCGGCCATCGCGGCGGTCTGCGAAGTCGCCGCCGGCCACCGGGACTTCGAGTCGGCGCTGGCCCCCCTCCGGGCGGCCGTCGCCCCGTACGACTCGGTGGGACCGGACTACCGCGCACCCTCCCTGGGCGCGCGGCGCCCCTCCCGCCTGCACTCCATCGAGGAACTCCCGGTAGCGCTCGGCATGTTGCTCGTCGCCGACGGCTGCTACGAGACCTCCGTGCTCGGCGCGGTCAACTACGGCCGGGACTGCGACTCCATCGCCACCATGGCCGGTGCGATCGCGGGCGCCCTCTCGGGCGGGGCGGCCGTCCCGGCCGCCTGGGCGGACCGGGTCGCGGAGGCCAGCCGGCTGGACCTGCGCGCACCGGCCGTTTCGCTGGCCGCGGTGACCCGGGAGGTCTTCGCCCGCGACCGCGACCGCCGTCGCGCCCACGAAGCCGCCTTCGCAGCTCTGACGGCTCCCCGATGACGCCTGCCTCCCCGACCTCGCCGACCTCCCCGACCTCGCCGCCACCGTCGACGCCGGCGTGCGCGGCCCCCTCCCGGAGTCCGGCCCCGCCGCTCGCCGTCCCGATCCTGGGCACGCGCGCGGGCCCGGGCACCCACGGAGCCGCAGGAGCGGCGACTCCTGGATCGGCCCCGCGTACGCCCGCCCCCGGACCGGTGGCCCGCGGCCCCGTGCGGGCCGGGGGCGAGCCTTCCCCCACCCCGCCCCTTCCCGGAACCGGGGGCAGGCCCCCGGCCCCCTGGCCCCCGGGGCTGCCCGCCCCGGACGGCGAGACGGCCCCGCCGCCCGGATACGGGACCGGCGGCCCCGTCCGGCTGACCTGGGTCCAGCCCGAGGACCTGGTCGGCCACGAGTTCCGGCAGGCCGCCGAGGACGGCCGAGGGGAGGCCGCGGAGCCGTTGCTGCGCGTCTGGCTCGCGGCGGGCGGCCACCTCGCCCCCGCCCGGGCGGGTGCCTCCCCCGACCCGGCCCCACCGGAGCTCCGGGCCCTGGCCACCGACCTCCTGACGGCCCTCGCGGCCCTCCCCGCACCCGCCGAACCGGCCCCTTGGCCCGACCCCACGCGTCACGGGGCCGCCGGCGACCCGGGGCCCAGGGGCCTGCCCCCGGTTCCGGGAAAGGGCGGGGTGGCGGAACCCTCGCCCGCCGGACCCGGACCCGGACCCGGACCCGCGAGCCCGGGTCCGTCCGCCGGAGCGGCGGGCGGCAACGCCCACGACCCCGCCCTGCGCCGCAGGCTGGAGGCCGCCTGGCTCGGCCGCGCCGTCGGGTGCGTGCTCGGGAAGCCCGTGGAGAAGCTGCCCCTGCACGGGATCCGGGCCCTGGCCCGGGCCGCCGGAAACTGGCCGCTCGGCGACTGGTTCACCGAACGCGGCGTACCGCCGGAGGTACTCGCCGCCCACCCCTGGAACCGCCGCTCCGCCCCCACCTCCCTCGCCGAGAACATCGACGGCACCCCCGAGGACGACGACCTCAACTACCCCCTCCTCGGACTGCTCCTCCTCCAGCGCCACGGCAAGGGCTTCACCACCGCCGACGTCGGCCGGCTCTGGCTCGACGAACTCCCGGCCGGCCGGACGTTCACGGCCGAGCGGGTCGCGTACCGCAATCTCCTCCAGGGTCTGGAGCCCCCCGCCACCGCCACCCACCACAACCCCTTCCGCGAATGGATCGGCGCCCTGATCCGCGCCGACGTCCACGGCTGGACCAACCCGGGCGCCCCGGGCGCCGCCGCGGCCCAGGCGTACCGGGACGCCGCGCTCACCCACACCGGCAACGGCGCCCACGCCGCCGCGTTCGTGGCCGCCGCCACCGCCACCGCGGCCACCGGCCGGGCCGACGTGCACACCGCGCTCCGGGCCGGCCTGGCGGTCGTACCGCCCCGGTCCCGCCTCGCCGAGGCCGTGCGCTTCGGGATCCGGGCGGCCGCCGACGCGCGGGGCACCGCCGCCGGATTCGATACCGTCGTCGATCTGCTCCACGCCCGCTACGGCCACTACCACTGGGTCCACGCCGTGCCCAACACCGCCGTGATCGCCGCCGCCCTCACCCACGCCGACGGGGACTTCACCCGGTCCGTCTGCCAAGCCGTGTCCGGCGGCTGGGACACCGACTCCAACGGCGCCACCGCGGGCGCCCTCGCCGGACTGATCGCGGGCTCCCCGGACGCGATCCCCCACCGCTGGACCGCACCGCTGAAGAACCGCCTCGCCACCACCGTCCCAGGCTTCGACGGCATCGGCTTCGACACCCTCGCCCACCTCACCGCACAGGAGGCAGCACGCTCATGACGGCCATCGCCGTGCTCGGCAGTACCAACATGGACCTCGTCGCCTACGTTCCCAAGGCCCCCCGCCTCGGGGAGACCGTCACCGGCCGCTCCTTCCGCACGGTCCCCGGCGGCAAGGGGGCCAACCAGGCCGTCGCTGCCGCCCGTTCGGGCGCGGAGGTGGTGATGATCGGCGCGGTCGGGGCCGACGAGTTCGGCGTACGGCTGCGCTCCGCGCTCACCGACGCCGGGGTCGAGACGGCGGCCCTGCGCACCGTCGAGGGCGCCAGCGGCACCGCGCACATCACCGTGGACGACGAGGGCGGCAACAGCATCATCGTCATCCCCGGCGCCAACGCCCGCGTCACCTCCCTGGAACCGGGCGACGCCGCCCGCATCGGCGCCGCCGACTCCCTCCTCCTCCAGCTCGAACTGCCCCTGGCGGCCGTGCTCGCCGGCGCGCTCGCCGCCCGCGCCCACGGGGTCCGGACGATCCTCACCCCGGCCCCCGCCCAGCCGCTGCCGGCCGAACTCCTCGCCGCGACCGACCTGTTGGTCCCCAACGAGCACGAGGCCGCCGCGCTCACCGGGCTCACCGACGTCCACCTGGCCGCGGCGGCCCTGCTGCAGGACGTGCCGGAGGTGGCCGTCACCCTCGGCGCGGCCGGGGTCCTGTACGCCGCCCGCGGCCGCGAGCCGGTGACCGTGCCCGCGCCGCGCGTACGGGCCGTGGACACCACCGCCGCCGGAGACACCTTCGTCGGCGCGCTCGCCGTGGCCCTGGGCGAGGGCCGGCCGATGCCCGAGGCCCTGCACTGGGCCTCGGCGGCCGCCGCACTGTCCGTACAGCGCCCCGGCGCCCAGGACTCGATGCCGACCCGCTCCCAGACCGACGCCTTCGCCCGCTCCGGAGCCGCCTCGTGACCCCCGCCGGCCGGGGCCCCGGCACCGCCGACCCGCCCCTGCGGGGGCTCCGCGTCCTCGACCTCGCCACCCTCTTCGCCGGTCCCCTCGCCGCCACCCTCCTCGGCGACTTCGGCGCCGAGGTCGTCAAGGTCGAGCACCCGACCCGCCCCGACCCCTCCCGGGGCCACGGCCCCGCCAAGGACGGCATCGGCCTCTGGTGGAAGCTGCTCGGCCGCAACAAGCGGACGATGACCCTCGATCTGTCCACCCCCGGCGGCCGGGACACCCTGCTGCGCCTCGCCGCCACCGCCGACGTGGTGATCGAGAACTTCCGCCCCGGAACCCTGGAGCGCTGGGGCCTGGGCTGGCCCGAACTGTCAGCCGCGAACCCGCGGCTGATCCTGACCCGCGTCACGGCCTTCGGCCAGGAGGGCCCGTACGCCCACCGCCCCGGCTTCGGCACCCTCGCGGAGGCGATGAGCGGCTTCGCCGCGATCACCGGGGAGCCGGAGGGGCCGCCGACCCTGCCGCCGTTCGGGCTCGCGGACTCGATCGCCGCGCTGACCACCGCGTACGCCGTGATGGCGGCGCTCGCCGGGCGCGACCGCACCGGGCACGGGCAGGTGGTGGACCTGGCGATCATCGAGCCGATCCTGACCGTCCTCGGGCCGCACCCGCTCTGGTACGACCAGCTCGGCTACGTCCAGCCGCGCACCGGCAACCGGTCCACCAACAACGCCCCGCGCAATACGTACCGCAGCCTGGACGGCCGCTGGCTGGCGGTCTCCGCCTCCGCCCAGTCCATCGCCGAGCGCGTGATGCGGCTCGTGGGCCGGCCCGAGCTGATCGCCGAGCCCTGGTTCGCGTCGGGTTCCGGACGCGCCGGTCACACGGACGTGCTCGACGAGGCGGTCGGCGGCTGGATCGCCCGCCACAAGGCGGACGAGGTGACGGCCGCCTTCGAGGAGGCCGAGGCCGCGGTCGCGCTGGTCTACGACGTACGGGACGTCATGGCAGATCCGCAGTACGCGGCCCTGGACACGGTCACCGAGGTCGAGGACCCGGAGCTGGGCCCGATCCGCATGCAGAACGTCCTCTTCCGGCTCTCCGAGACCCCGGGCTCCATCCGCTGGGCGGGCCGCCCGCACGGCGCGGACACCGATGCCGTCCTCGCCGAGATCGGCCTCTCCCCGGCCGAGATCACCGCTCTCCGCACGGAGGGGGCCCTGTGATCCTGACCTGGCTCTACGTACCCGGCGACCGCCCGGAGGTGGTCGCCAAGGCCCTGCACGCCGGAGCGGACGCCGTCATCGTGGACCTGGAGGACGCGGTGTCGGCCTCCCGCAAGGAGTACGCCCGCCACGCCACCGCCGACCTGCTCGGCGACCGGCACCCGGTGCCGGTCCACGTCCGCGTCAACGCCCTGGACTCCCCCTGGGGCGGCGCCGACCTGACCGCCCTCGGCCGGCTCCGGGGTCTCGCCGGACTGCGCCTGCCCAAGATCTCCTCGCCCGAGCAGATCGTCGCCACCGCCGACCGCACCACCGGGGTGCCCCTGTACGCCCTGCTGGAGTCGGCGATCGGCGTGGAACGGGCCTACGAGATCGCCCGCGCGCACCCCGCCCTGCGCGGGCTGTCCCTGGGCGAGGCCGACCTGCGGGCCGACCTGGGCGTCACCGCGGAGTCGGGCCTGGACTGGCCGCGCTCCCGGGTGGTGGTCGCGGCCCGCGCGGCCGGGCTGGCGCCGCCGGCCCAGTCGGTGTTCCCCGACATCCGGAACCTGGAGGCGCTGGCGGCCTCCTGCGCCCGGGGCCGGGCCCTCGGCTTCCTGGGCCGCGCGGCGATCCACCCGCGCCAGCTCCCGGTGATCGAGCGGGCCTACCTGCCCGGCCCGGCGGAGGTCAGCGCCGCCCAGGAGGTCGTGGCCGCGGCCCGCCGCACGCCGGGCGCGGTGGCCCTCCCCGACGGCCGCTTCGTCGACCCGGCGATGCTGGCGGGCGCGGAACGGATCATGGCCCTGGCCCGCCGGGACGCGCCTGTACCCTCCTGATCGACAAGGCGCTGGCGCGCTGAGCAGGGGGATTTCCATGGCAGTTCTGAACGTGCACGAGCGGATGCTCCGGGCGGACGGGCAGCGGGGCGGCGCACTCGTCGACTCGCTGGCCTCTGGGCCTGACGATCTCCTCTGGCCGAGCAGCTCGTGGCCCGCCATGCGCCTCGACCCGGGCCTGGCCGTCGGCGCGAGGGGCGGCCACGGGCCGATCCGGTACACCGTGTCGGCCTACGAACCTGGGGTGCGGGCCCGCTTCGAGTTCACCGGTCCGCGCGGTTTCGTCGGCCACCACGAGTTCACCGTCCGGCCGCTGGAGGACGGCGAGCGCACGGCGCTGCGCCACACGATCGCGATGACCACGCACGGTCCGGCACGGGTCAGCTGGCCGCTGCTGTTCCGGTGGCTGCACGACGCATGGGCCGAGGACCTCCTGGACCGCGCCGAGCTGGCCTGCTCCGGCACGGTCGCGCGGCCCGCGCGCTGGAGTCCGTACGTCCGCCTGCTGCGCGGGGTGATCACGCGGCTGCCGCGCCGGTGAACGGAAAACGGGAGGGGTGCCGCGCGGTGTGCGCGGCGCCCCTCCCGTTCGACCGGTGACGACTCCGGTCAGAGCTTCTTGGCCCCGGGGGCCTCGGCCTTGTCTTCTTCCTTGTCTTCTTCCTTGCCGTCGACGTCACCGTCGGTGTCCGCCGGGTCGGCCTCGGCCTTGGCTTCGCCCTCGGCATCGGGCGCGACCTCGCCCTTGGCTCCGGCCTTCCCGGCCGGGGTGTCCCCGTCGGTGTCCCCGTCCTTGGCGCCGGCCACGGCGTCAGCGTCCGGTTCGACGACCTCCTCGCGGCCCGGCCGCAGCTTCGCCGACAGCACCAGGTACGTGACGGCGAGCACGAAGACGACGATCGAGGTCCAGACGTTGAGCCGCAGGCCGAGGATGTGGTGGGCCTCGTCGACCCGCATGTACTCGATCCAGCCGCGCCCCACGCAGTACGCGGCGACGTACAGCGCGAACGCCCGCCCGTGTCCGAGCGTGAAGCGGCGGTCGGCCCAGATCACCAGCAGGGCGACACCGACGCACCAGAGGGACTCGTAGAGGAAGGTCGGGTGGTAGGTCCCGGCGACCCTGTTCGGGCCGTCGCTGATCTCCACCGCCCACGGCAGATCGGTGGCGCGGCCGTACAGCTCCTGGTTGAACCAGTTGCCCCAGCGTCCGCAGGCCTGGGCCAGCGCGATGCCGGGGGCCAGGGCGTCGGCCCAGGCCGGCAGCGGGATGCCGCGCCGGCGACAGCCGATCCAGGCACCGACCGCGCCGAGCGCGATGGCGCCCCAGATGCCGAGGCCGCCCTCCCAGATCTTGAAGGCGTCGACCCAGTCGCGGCCCTCGCCGAAGTAGAGCTGGTAGTCGGTGATCACGTGGTAGAGGCGACCGCCGACCAGGCCGAACGGCACCGCCCACACGGCGATGTCGGCGACCGTCCCCGGCTTACCGCCGCGGGCGACCCAGCGCTTGTTGCCGAGCCAGACGGCGACGAAGACGCCGATGATGATGCAGAACGCGTAGCCGCGCAGCGGGACCGGTCCGAGATGGAGCACGCCCGTCGACGGACTGGGAATGAAGGCAAGGTTCATGGCAAGACCCGACGCTACCTTGCCGGACGGTGGTGACCGCAACCCGCCCGGCAAGCTGCTGCCGAATCGAGATGGCCCTCAGTGCCCCATGGGCATCCCGGCGTGGTCCGGGGAAGCGCCCGCGGAGCCCGTCCCGCCCGTGGCCGACCGGCCCGCCGAGCGTGCGGCGGGGGACGAGGAGGAGCCCGAGGGGGTGCCCGAGCGGGCGGAGGAGGCCTTCGCCGAGCCCGACGCGGACGGCGACGCGGACGCGGATCCGGTTCCCCTGCCGGACGTGGACTTGGCCGGGGAGCCGGACGCCGACGGGGACGGGGAGCCCTTCACACCGCCGGGGCCGCCCTTGCCGGCCGCCTCCACCTTCTCCTTCAGCTTCTGCGGGGTCAGCTGGTTGGCCTGGTCCCCGAAGATGTCCGTGCCGTCGAGCAGCACGGTCGGCGTGCCGCGGAACTTGCCCGCGCGGAAGGCCTCCTGCGACTTGTTCACCCAGCTGTCGTGCGTACCGTCCTCGACGCACGTCCGGAAGGCGGGCGTGTCCAGTCCGTCGACCTTGCCGGCCAGCTCCAGCAGCTTGGCGTTCTTGCCGTAGGCGTCGTCGGGCTCCTCGGGCTGGTTGTCGAAGAGCACGTCGTGGTACGGGGCGAACTTCCCGGCGTCCTGTGCGCAGGCGGCGGCGTTGGCGCTCTTGAGGGAGCCGCTGCCGCCCATGTTCCCGTCGATCAGGGTGACCAGGTGGTATTCGACCTTGAGGAGGCCCTTGGCCTCCAGCTCGTGGATGGTGTCGCGGTAGTTGGTCTCGAAGGACTTGCAGGCGGGGCAGCGGAAGTCCTCCCACACGGTCAGCGTGGAGGGCGCCTCGCTCTTGCCGGTCTGGATGGCGAGCGCGTCCTTGCCCGTGGCCCCGGACGGGGCGACCAGCGGGCCGCCCTTGGCGGAGGATCCGCTCTTGCCCGTGTTCGCCGCGATCAGGCCGACGACGGCCGCCAGCCCGAGCACGCCGACCACCGCCGCCGACACGACGAGGGTCCGCCGGCGCTTGTCCCTCGCCTTCTGCTTCTCGCGCTCCACCTGGAGTCGCTCGCGGGCCGATCGTTTCGTCGCATCGCGGTTCGCACCGTCGTTCATGTCGCTCACGTTCGGCCAAACGAAGCAGGGAGGCACTCTCGTGCCTCCCTGCCGCTACTTCCACCCGATCGGGCTACAGAACCCGCTCAGGGGTCCGGCTGCTCGATCGAACGCGCCGCCCGTCAGCTCCGGCGCACGCCTTCGGCGAGCTCGCCCGCCAGTGCCTTGACGGCGGCCAGCCCGGCGGGCAGGTCCGGCGCGTCGAGCAGCAGCTTCACGAAGGCCGAGCCGACGATCACGCCGTCGGCGAAGCCGGCGACCTCCTTGGCCTGGGCGGCGTTGGAGACGCCCAGTCCCACGCAGACCGGGAGGTCGCTGGTGGCGCGGGTGCGGCGCACCAGATCGGCCGCCTGGTTGCCGACCGACTCGCGGGTGCCGGTGACGCCCATGAGCGAGGCGGCGTAGACGAAGCCGGAGCCGGCCGCCGTGATGGTGGCGAGGCGCTCGTCCTTGCTGCTGGGAGCCACGACGAAGACGGTCGCCAGACCGTGCTTGGCCGCGTGCTCGCGCCACAGAGCGGACTCCTGGACCGGCAGGTCGGGCAGGATGCAGCCCGCGCCGCCGGCCTCGGCGAGCTCGGCGGTGAACCGCTCGACGCCGTAGCGGTCGATCGGGTTCCAGTACGTCATGACCAGGATCGGCGCGCCCGTGGCCTCGTACGCCTCGCGGACGGTCCGCAGCGTGTCGGCGATCTTGACGCCGCCGCGCAGGGCGATGTCATCGGCGGTCTGGATGATGGCGCCGTCCAGGACCGGGTCGCTGTGCGGGAGGCCGATCTCGACCACGTCCGCGCCGCCGGCGATGACGGCCTTGACGGCCTCGATGGCGCCGTCGACGGTCGGGAAGCCGGCCGGGAGGTAGGCGACCAGGGCCGCGCGGTCCTCGGACTTCGCCTTCGCGAGGGTCGCCGACAGGAGTTCGATGGTGCCGCTCACTTGGTCTCCCCCTCGGAGGCATCTGCGTCGTACAGGTCGAAGTAGCGGGCGGCGGTGTCCATGTCCTTGTCGCCGCGGCCGGACAGGTTGACGACGAGCAGGCCGTCCTTGCCCAGCTCCTTGCCGAGGTCCAGGGCGCCCGCGAGGGCGTGCGCGGACTCGATGGCCGGGATGATGCCCTCGGTGCGCGAGAGCAGCCGCAGGGCCTGCATCGCCTGGTCGTCGGTGACCGCACGGTACTCGGCGCGGCCCGCGTCCTTGAGGTAGGAGTGCTCCGGGCCGATGCCCGGGTAGTCCAGACCGGCCGAGATGGAGTACGGCTCGGTGATCTGGCCCTCTTCGTCCTGCAGGACGTAGGAGCGCGATCCGTGCAGGATGCCGGGCTCGCCCGCGGTCAGCGTCGCCGCGTGCTCACCGGTTTCCACGCCGTGCCCGGCGGGCTCGAAGCCGACCAGGCGGACGCCGGCGTCCGGGATGAAGGCGTGGAACAGGCCGATGGCGTTGGAGCCGCCGCCCACGCACGCCGCGACGGCGTCGGGCAGGCGTCCGGCGCGCTCCAGGATCTGGCGGCGGGCCTCGACGCCGATGACCCGGTGGAAGTCGCGGACCATGGCGGGGAAGGGGTGGGGACCCGCGACCGTGCCGAAGAGGTAGTGGGTGCGGTCCACGTTGGCGACCCAGTCGCGGAACGCCTCGTTGATGGCGTCCTTGAGGGTGCGCGAGCCGGACTTCACCGCGATGACCTCGGCGCCCAGCATCCGCATCCGGGCCACGTTGAGGGCCTGGCGCTGGGTGTCGATCTCACCCATGTAGATGGTGCACTCGAGACCGAACAGGGCGCAGGCGGTGGCGGTGGCCACGCCGTGCTGGCCGGCGCCGGTCTCGGCGATGACGCGGGTCTTGCCCATGCGCTTGGTGAGCAGCGCCTGGCCCAGCACGTTGTTGATCTTGTGCGAGCCGGTGTGGTTCAGGTCCTCGCGCTTGAGGAAGATCCGCGCCCCGCCCGCGTGCTCGGCGAACCGCGGCACCTCGGTCAGGGAGCTGGGGCGGCCGGTGTAGTTGACCATCAGGTCGTCGAGCTCGGCCGCGAAGGCCGGATCGCCCTTGGCCTTCTCGTACTCGACGGCGACCTCGTCCACGGCGGCGACCAGCGCCTCCGGGATGAACTTGCCGCCGAAGTCGCCGAAGTAGCCCTCGGCGTTCGGGATGTGACCCTCGGGGTCCGGGATGAAGAAACTGCTGGCGCTGGACATGCCCAGGTACTCCTACGGATGCGACGCGGATGTCTTCACCGTATTGCGCCGTCCGCCCGCGACGCGCACACCCCGCTGGGGCATGGGCGTACGAGGTGCGGAGCGGCCGCCCCGGAGCCGGCGGCTCGGGGGCGGACCGCAAGGAGGTGCCGACCGACGTGGTGTACGACGTACACCACCCGGGGCTGCCTCGTTACGGCGCGGCTCCGGGTCGCCATCGCATGCCGTTGACCTGACCGGGCTCGGAGCCGATCACGTACCGGACCCGCCGCCCCCGGACGCGCCGGGCCGGGGCGCGGCAGCCGCGAGGGCGGCAGCCGCGCGCCAGGGGCGCGTGCGCCGTCGGCACACCGGCCAGGCCGGAGCCCGGTCGGGTGCGGACGGAGGGGCGGTTTCGGGCCATGGGACGGGTCAGCTCCGCCCGTGGCGCAGGGCGGGGTGGGCGCCGGCGGCGACGAGGTCGGCCACGGCCGCCTTCGGGTCGCGGCCGGTCACCAGGGACTCCCCGACGAGGACGGCGTCCGCGCCCTCGTTCGCATAGGCGATCAGGTCGTGCGGCCCGCGGATGCCGGACTCGGCAACCTTGACGATGTGGGCCGGGATCTCTCCGACGACGCGCTCGAAGGTGGAGCGGTCGACCTTGAGGTCCTTGAGGTTGCGGGCGTTGACGCCGATGATCTTGGCGCCGGCGGCGACCGCGCGCTCCACTTCCTCCTCGTCGTGGACCTCGACGAGCGGGGTGAGGCCGATGGACTCGGCCCGCTCGATGAGGGAGACGAGGGCCTCCTGTTCCAGGGCCGCGACGATCAGGAGCACGAGGTCGGCGCCGTAGGCGCGGGCCTCCCACAGCTGGTACGCCGTGACGATGAAGTCCTTGCGCAGGATCGGGATGTCCACGCGGGCGCGGACGGCCTCCAGGTCGGCCAGCGAGCCACCGAAACGACGCTGCTCGGTGAGGACGGAAATGACCGCCGCACCGCCCGCTTCGTAGTCGGCGGCGAGCCCGGCCGGATCGGCGATGGCGGCCAGCGCACCCTTGGAGGGGCTGGAGCGCTTGACCTCGCAGATCACCTTGACGCTGTCGCCGCGCAGGGCAGCGACGCCGTCCTTGGCCTGGGGCGCCTTGGCGGCACGCTCCTTGAGCTCGTCGAGGCTGACGCGCGCCTGCCGTTCGGCAAGGTCTTCGCGGACCCCTTCGATGATCTCGTCGAGCACACTCACGCGAGCGGCCCCCTTCCGGGTCGATGACGGTCGGCCGCCTTGCAGACACGTACAACTGCAAGGTCAGCAGTTCAAATGGTATCCGCAGGACGCCTTGCCCTCCGCACGCGGTTGACGGCGTCCCATTAAATGGACATCCGGAATCTTTACTTCAGCTATACCTCAGGGCGCCAGGAAAGAGCCCACGGGCAGGTTCCGGACAACGGAGAACACCAGGGCCACCGCACCGATCCCCCACCAGTACAACGGCCGTACGACGAGCCTCGGGGCCGGTACCCCCCGATAGGCGCGAACCAGCCACAGAACCATGAAGCCGGCGAAGAAGAAGTAGCCGGCGACCGCCATCGCATTTGCCCCGATAGCTGTCACGAGATCGCCATGGGCGAACGCGTGGGCGCTGCGCAGCCCGCCGCAGCCGGGGCACAGGACCCCGGTCAGCCGGAACAGCGGGCAGGCCGGATAGTGGCCGGGCTCGTTCGGGTCCACGGTCCCCACGTACGCGAGGGCCGCGGCGGCCGCTGCCAGCGTGAGCGCCGGACGCGCCAGCCGGCCGGCCCGGGATGCGGGCGCGGGGGGCGGCGCGAGATCGGTCGTTCCAGAGGAGGCGTCCACTCGCTGATTCTCTCCGCTCATGACAAAAGGCGCAGCCCGACAGGGCCGCGCCTTTCGAAAACCCGCGTACCGGCTGCCGCCCGGTCAGACCTTGGCGGCGACCCGGTTCGCGGCGATGACCTCGGCGAGGTCGTGGTGCGCGGCCTTCGGTGCGCCCATGCCCGCAGCCTTCATCGCCATGCCCACGACACCGCCGATGACGACGACGACGAGGCCCGCGTAGAAGCCCAGCGGGTTCGCCAGCACCATGAAGGCGCCGGAGATGCAGAAACCGATGACCGCGATGATGACACCGGTCCAGGCGGCCGGGGTGTGTCCGTGGCTAGTGCCCGCCATGAGTTGCTCCTCGTACTCGGGTGTGCTCCGTCGCACGCCGCGCGTGCTGTGTCGACGGTGCTGTGTCGAACGCTCGATGGTCATTGTCCCGTACCAGGCGGCTGCCTCGTTCACGGGGTCGGTGGTCCGCGTTCAGCGAGTCGGGCCCGGGTCCGGGTCCGGGCCGGTGGGGTCCTCGCCCCGGTCCAGAGCCTTCCACAAGTCCTCCGGCCGGTCCGGGTCCACCACGGCCGCCTTGCGGGGACGCGGGCTGCCGTCACGCTCGTAGCGGCCGCCCATCGTGGGCCAGGAGCTCCCGAAGCGCAGCGCGAGCAGGCCGGCCAGCAGGATCAGCGCCCCGCCTGCGGCCGTCACGTAGGGCCACGCCGTGTGGGTCAGGCCGGCCACGTGGGCCGCGGTGTCGGCCGTCGTACGGGCAGCCTCCGCGTCCAGGGCGCGCCGGCCGTCCGCGTTGGCCAGGGCGGCCGCCCCCGCGCCCAGGCCGCTCAGCGCCAGCAGCGCCGAGACCAGCAGCCGGCTCCTGCCGCGTACGGCGAAGACGGCGACCAGGGCGGCGAGCCCGACGATGGCCAGGGCGGCGGGCAGGCCCGTGACGGCCCGCCCGTCGGCGGTCACCGGCAGCGAGCCGCCGCCGATGGCGGCCACGCCCCGGGCCCAGACGCGGCCGGAGGCGAGCAGGACGACGGTGGCACCGAGGGCGCCGAGCAGCAGGGCGACGGCCACGCTGCGGCGGCCGCCGCGGCCCGAGGGGGCCTCGGGCTCGGCGGCGGCATCGGCGTGTTCGCTTCGGGGCGGGGGTACGGCACTCACGTACCCCACTATCCCCTACGGGCTCAGGCGCCGTGGAGGCGGTTCGCCGCTGCCACCGCGCGGAGCACCGCGGCGGCCTTGTTGCGGCACTCCGCGTCCTCCAGCTCGGGCACCGAGTCGGCGACGACCCCGGCGCCGGCCTGGACGTACGCCTTCCCGTCGCGCAGCAGCGCGGTGCGGATGGCGATGGCGGTGTCGGAGTCCCCGGCGAAGTCGAGGTAGCCGACGCAGCCGCCGTAGAGCCCGCGGCGGGTGGGCTCCAGCTCCTCGATGATCTGCATGGCGCGCGGCTTGGGCGCCCCGGACAGGGTGCCGGCCGGGAAGCAGGCGGTGAGCACGTCGAAGGCGGTCCTGCCCTCGGCGACGCGCCCGGTGACGGTGGAGACGATGTGCATGACGTGCGAGTACCGCTCGATGCTCATGAAGTCGACGACCTCCACCGATCCCGGCTCGCAGACCCGGCCGAGGTCGTTGCGGCCGAGGTCGACGAGCATGAGGTGCTCGGCGCGCTCCTTGGGGTCGGCCAGCAGCTCGTCGGCGAGCTCGTTGTCCTGCTGCGGGGTGGCGCCCCGGTGCCGGGTGCCGGCGATGGGGTGGACCATGGCCCGCCCGTCCTCGACCTTGACCAGCGCCTCGGGGCTGGACCCGACGACGTCGAAGCCGTTCTCGAAGCGGAAGAGGTACATGTACGGGGAGGGGTTGGTGGCCCGCAGCACCCGGTACACGTCGAGCGCGGAGGCGCTGCACGGCGTCTCGAACCGCTGCGAGGGCACCACCTGGAAGGCCTCGCCGGCCCGGATCCGCTCCTTCACGTCCTCCACGGCGGCCTGGTACTTCTCGCCGCCCCACAGGGCCGAGTACTCCGGGAGCTGCGAGTCGGGCAGCGGCATCGGCGCGTACGGGGCGGGCCGCGCGAGGTCGGCCTCCATGGCGTCGAGGCGGGCCACGGCGTCCGCGTACGCCTCGTCCACGCCCGCGGCGAGGTCGTTGTGGTTGATGGCGTTGGCGATGAGCTGGACGGTGCCGTCCCAGTGGTCCAGGACCGCCAGGTCGGAGGTGAGCAGCATCGTCAGCTCGGGGAGCTGCAGGTCGTCCTCGGTCTGCTCGCCGATGCGCTCCAGCCGGCGCACGATGTCGTAGCCGAGGTAGCCGACCATGCCGCCGGTGAAGGGCGGCATGCCGGAGGCCAGGTCCCGGGGGGTGTGCAGGGCCGACACGGTCTGCCGCAGGGCCTCCAGCGGGTCGCCGGAGGTCGGGACGCCGACGGGCGGGGTGCCGATCCAGTGGGCCTGGCCGTCGCGGACCGTGAGGGTGGAGGCGCTGCGGACGCCGACGAAGGAGTAGCGCGACCAGGAGCGGCCGTTCTCGGCGGACTCCAGGAGGAATGTCCCGGGGCGTTCGGCGGCCAGCTTGCGGTACAGCCCGACCGGCGTGTCACCGTCCGCCAGCAGCTTGCGGCTGACGGGGATGACGCGGCGGTCGGTCGCGAGCTTGCGGAACGTCTCAAGATCCATGGCGTGGGACCTTACCTATGATCGGCTTCGGCTATTCGGCTTCGGCGGTGGGGCCGGAGGGACCGGCCAGGGGCAGGACGTCGGCATCGAAACACGTCCGGGCACCGGTGTGGCAGGCCGCCCCGACCTGGTCCACCTTGACCAGCACGGTGTCGGCGTCGCAGTCGAGCGCGACGGACTTGACGTGCTGGAAGTGGCCGGAAGTGTCCCCCTTCACCCAGTACTCCTGACGGCTGCGCGACCAGTACGTGCAGCGGCCGGTGGTCAGGGTGCGGTGCAGGGCCTCGTCATCCATCCAGCCGAGCATGAGCACCTCACCGGTGTCGTACTGCTGGGCGATGGCCGGGACCAGACCGTCGGCGGAGCGCTTGAGGCGGGCGGCGATGGCGGGATCGAGGGAGGACGTACTCATGGAGCCATTGTGCCGGGCCGGGGGGACGATCATGGATCCCTGTCCGCCTGATGGGCAGGCACGGTGCGGGTTCCGGCCGTAGGCTGGCCCGCATGTCTACCCATGCGAAGCGTGAACGACTGCTGCTGGCCGACCTGTTGGAGTCGGCCGGACCGGAAGCGCCGACGCTGTGCGACGGCTGGCGGACGCGGGAGCTCGCCGCGCACGTGGTGGTCCGGGAGCGTCGCCCGGACGCGGCGGGCGGACTGCTGCTGAACGTCCTGAAGGCCCGCCTGGACAAGGCGATGGCGGAGTACGGGGCCAAGCCGTACGAGGAGCTCATCCAGTTGATCCGGACCGGCCCGCCGAAGATGTCCGTCTACTCGCTGAAGCAGATCGACGAGCTGGCGAACGCGGTGGAGTTCTTCGTCCACTCCGAGGACGTCCGCCGCGCCCAGCCGGACTGGTCCCCGCGCCCGCTGGACCCGGTCTTCTCCGACTCCCTCTGGTCCCGCCTGGAGAAACTGGCCCGCCTGGCGGGCCGCCGCTCCCCGGTGGGCCTGGTCCTGCGCCGCCCGAACGGCCAGACGGCGGTGGCCCACAAGGGCGCGCCGGTGGTGACGGTGACGGGCGAGCCGGGGGAGCTGACGCTGTTCTGCTTCGGCCGCCAGGACGCTGCCGCGGTGGAACTCGACGGCCCGAAGGAAGCCATCGCGAAGCTCACGGTGGCGCAGCTGGGCATGTGAGGCCTCCTTGACGCGCCGCTCGCGCGGCTGCGCCGGACTCCGTCCGGCGGTGGCTGGGCGGGGGTGCCGCCACCGCCGTCCCGGCGCGGTGCGAGGGGCGCGTCAAGAAGGGGCGAAGGCGAGTTCCGCGCGGCGGACCGCGGGGGCCGAGGTGCCGACTATCGCGCCGGCCATGCTCACCGCCGCCCCCGCCAGGAACACCGGGGTCACGCCCCAGAGGTCGGCGGCGAAGCCGAAGACGGGGTAGGCCAGCGGGGCCAGGCCGACCGCCGTGAAGGCCATCACGGAGCTGACCCGCCCCAGGTACGAGGGGTTCGTGGCCGTCTGGATGAGTGCGATGGCCAGACCGCCGCAGATCCCGCAGACCAGCCCCGTCAGCACGGCCAGCCCCACCGCCACCGGCAGGCTCGGCGCCAGCACCAGGCCGCCGATCCCGGCGGAGCCGATGATCAGGGTGAGGTTCTGGACCGCCCCGGCCCGCGGGAACCTCGGGATCAGGGTCAGCACCAGCGCGCTCGACGCCGCGCCCACACCCATCCCGCCGATGATCCAGCCGACCCCGGCCGGCCCCCAGCCGCGCTCCTCGGAGACCAGGATCAGCCCCAGCGTCATCGGCGCGGACGTGCCCAGCTGGCTCAGCGCCCCCGACAGCACCAGGGGTCCGATCAGCCCGTGCCGCCGTATGTAGCCGAGCCCCGAGCGGAGCTGCTTCCAGGGGCTCTCCCCCGAGGTGGAGGCCGGGGCCGTCTCCGACGACGCCGGCAGCGGAGCGATCCGTACCGCCACCAGCAGCACCAGCGACACCCCGAACAGCGCCGACGCCACCGCGAAGGCCGACGCCGGCCCGCCCAGCCCCATCGCCAGCCCCGCCACCGGCGGCCCGGCGGTGTGCCCGACGCGTTCCGCGAGGCTGCGCAGCCCCTGGACCCGTACCAGTTGACCGGGCCCCGCGATCCGCGGCGGCAGCGCGCCGACGGCCGGCATGAACAGGGCGTCGACGATGCCGAAGACCAGCGCGACGAGCACCAGGACCCACAGGCCCGGGGAGCCGAGGGCGAGGACGAGCGCCAGCCCCAGGACGACACCGCACCGCACCGCGTCGGAGGAGATGACCACCAGCCGGGGTCCGAACCGGTCGGCGACCACCCCGCCGCCCAGCATGAGCAGGGCCCTCGGTATCGCGCCGACCGCCATGACCAGGCCGACCTCGGCCGGGCCGGCCGGCTGGGCGGCCGCCCAGCCGAGGGCGAGGAAGTAGACCCCGTCCCCGACCAGCGAAGCCCCGTAGGCGGCGAGCCAGCGCAGGACATTGGCGTCCCGCCAGACGTTCCCGTTCACAGCAAGCCCCCCACGGGCAAAGCGAACCTCAGCGGACCGGGTGGCCCGCTTCCCTCAGCGCGTCCTTGACCTGGCCGATGCGCAGGTCTCCGAAGTGGAACACCGACGCCGCGAGCACCGCGTCGGCGCCCGCCGCGATCGCCGGGGGAAAGTGCGCGAGCTTGCCCGCGCCGCCCGAGGCGATCACCGGGACCGTGACGTGCTTGCGCACGGCCGCGATCATCTCGGTGTCGTAGCCGTCCTTGGTACCGTCCGCGTCCATCGAGTTCAACAGGATTTCCCCGGCGCCCAGCTCGGCCGCCCGGTGCGCCCACTCGACGGCGTCGATGCCGGCGCTCTGCCGGCCGCCGTGGGTGGTCACCTCGAAGGAACCGGAGGCGGTGCGGCGGGCGTCGACCGACAGCACCAGCACCTGCCGGCCGAACCGCTCCGCGATCTCCTGGATGAGCTCGGGCCGGGCGATGGCGGCGGTGTTGACGCCCACCTTGTCGGCGCCGGCCCGCAGCAGCTTGTCCACGTCGTCGGCGGTGCGGACGCCGCCGCCCACGGTCAGCGGGATGAAGACCTGCTCGGCGGTGCGGCGCACCACGTCGTAGGTGGTCTCCCGGTTCCCGGAGGAGGCGGTGATGTCGAGGAAGGTCAGCTCGTCGGCGCCTTCGGCGTCGTAGAGCTTGGCCATCTCGACGGGGTCGCCGGCGTCGCGCAGGTTCTGGAAGTTGACGCCCTTGACCACGCGGCCGTTGTCCACGTCCAGGCAGGGGATCACCCGTACGGCGAGGGTCATGCGGAGCCTCCCGCGACGGGGCCGAAGGCCTCGACCTCCACCTCGACGACCATGCTCGGGTCCACGAACCCGTTGACGATGATCAGCGTCGAGGCGGGGCGGATCGTGTCGAAGAGCTCGCTGTGGGCGCGGCCGACCTCGTCCACGTCACGGGCGTGCGTGAGGTAGAGCCGGGTGCGGACCACGTGCTCGGGGCCGAGTCCGGCCTGCTCCAGCGCCTTGAAGGCCACGCTGAAGGCCATCTTGGTCTGGTCGTACGGGCCGCCCGCGTCGGCACCGGTGCAGCCGGAGACCAGGACCAGCCCGTTGGGGAGCTGGACGGCGCGGGAGTAGCCGAGTACGTCCTCGTAGGCGCCGCCGGACGAGATGCGTCGGACGTCGGAACTGTTCGTGGAACCGTTCTCGGAACTCATGCGGAGACCACCTTCAGTGCTTCTTCGAGCGTGAACGCCTTGGCGTACAGGGCCTTGCCCACGATGGCGCCCTCGACGCCGGCCGCGACGAGCCCGGCGAGTGCGCGCAAGTCGTCGAGGGAGGAGATGCCGCCGGAGGCGACGACGGGCCGGTCGGTGGCGGCGCAGACGTTCTTCAGCAGCTCCAGGTTGGGGCCGGTGAGGGTGCCGTCCTTGCCGATGTCGGTGACGACGTACCGGGCGCAGCCCTCGGAGTCCAGGCGCGCGAGGGTCTCGTAGAGGTCCCCGCCCTCGCTGGTCCAGCCGCGGCCCTTGAGGGTGGTGCCGCGTACGTCGAGGCCGACGGCGATCTTGTCGCCGTGCTCGGCGATGGCCTTGGCGGCCCACTCGGGGGTCTCCAGGGCGGCGGTGCCGAGGTTCACGCGGGTGCAGCCGGTGGCCAGGGCCGCGGCGAGCGAGGCGTCGTCGCGGATGCCGCCGGACAGCTCGACCTTGATGTCCATGGCGCCGGTGATCTCGGCGACGAGCGCGCGGTTGTCGCCGGTGCCGAAGGCGGCGTCCAGGTCGACCAGGTGGAGCCATTCGGCGCCGGCGGACTGCCAGGCGAGGGCGGCCTGGAGCGGGGAGCCGTAGGAGGTCTCGCTGCCGGACACCCCGTGCACGAGGCGGACGGCCTGGCCGTCGCGGACGTCGACGGCGGGGAGCAGTTCGAGCTTCTTCGACGTCGTCATCACAGGGTCTCGATCCAGTTGGTGAGGAGCTGGGCGCCGGCGTCCCCGGACTTCTCGGGGTGGAACTGGGTGGCCCACAGGGCCCCGTTCTCCACCGCCGCGACGAACCGCTCGCCGTGCGTGGCCCAGGTGACCTTGGGGGCCTTGATCAGCGGGTTGGTGACTTCCAGCGACCAGTCGTGGGCCGCGTAGGAGTGCACGAAGTAGAAGCGGGCGTCCTCGTCCAGGCCGGCGAAGGCCTGGCTGTCGGCCGGCGCGTCCACGGTGTTCCAGCCCATGTGGGGGACGATCGGGGCCTGGAGCGGTCCGACCGTGCCGGGCCACTCGTCCAGTCCCTCGGTCTCCACGCCGTGCTCGATGCCGCGCTCGAAGAGGATCTGCATGCCGACGCAGATGCCCATGACCGGACGGCCGCCGGAGAGCCGGCGGCCGATGATCCAGTCGCCGCGCGCCTCCTTGAGCCCCTGCATGCAGGCGGAGAAGGCTCCGACGCCGGGGACGAGGAGTCCGTCGGCGTCCATGGCCTTGTCGTAGTCGCGGGTGATCTCCACGTCCGCGCCGGCGCGCGCGAGGGCGCGCTCGGCGGAGCGGACGTTGCCGAAGCCGTAGTCGAAGACCACGACCTTCTTCGTGGGGGCCAAAGTGCTCACTCCCAAATTCCCTGGATCCGCAGCACTCCGGCGACCAGGCACATCACGGAGCCGATGGCGAGCAGGGCGATGACCGAGGTGGGCATCTCCTGCTTCTTGAAGGAGTAGACGCCTCCGGCCAGGAACAGGCCGAGGACGATCAGGATCGTGTTGAGCCCGTTCACGCTAGAGGGCGCCCTTCGTGGAGGGCAGGATCCCGGCGGCGCGCGGGTCGAACTCGGCGGCGTAGCGCAGGGCCCGGGCCAGCGCCTTGAACTGGCACTCCACGATGTGGTGGGCGTTGCGGCCGTACGGCACGTGGATGTGCAGGGCGATCTGGGCCTGCGCGACGAAGGACTCGAAGATGTGCCGGGTCATCGTCGTGTCGTACGAGCCGATCATCGGCGCCATGTTCTCGGGCTCGGTGTGCACGAGGTACGGGCGGCCCGACAGGTCGACGGTCACCTGGGCGAGGGACTCGTCGAGCGGCACGGTGCAGTTGCCGAAGCGGTAGATGCCGACCTTGTCGCCGAGGGCCTGCTTGAAGGCGGCGCCCAGCGCCAGCGCGCTGTCCTCGATGGTGTGGTGGCTGTCGATGTGCAGGTCGCCCTCGGTCTTGACCGTGAGGTCGAAGAGGCCGTGGCGGCCGAGCTGGTCGAGCATGTGGTCGTAGAAGCCCACGCCCGTCGAGACGTCGACCTTGCCGGTGCCGTCGAGGTTTATCTCGACGAGGACCGAGGTCTCCTTCGTGGTCCGTTCGACCCGTCCGATGCGGCTCATGCGTGCTGCTCCTTCTTCAGTGCGCGAACCGCTTCCAGGAACGCGTCGTTCTCGGCCGGGGTGCCCGCGGTGACCCGCAGCCATCCCGGCACGCCGTTGTCCCGGACCAGGACGCCCTGGTCGAGGATCTTCTGCCAGGCGGTGTGGGAGTTGTCGAACCGGCCGAACTGTACGAAGTTCGAGTCGGAGTCGGTGACCTCGAAGCCGATCCCCCGCAGCTCGGTGACCAGGCGGTCGCGCTCGGCCTTGAGCTGCTCGACGTAGCCGAGCAGGGTGTCGGTGAATTCCAGGGCGGCCAGCGCGGTCGCCTGGGTGACGGCCGACAGGTGGTACGGCAGGCGTACGAGCTGTACGGCGTCGACCACGGCCGGGTGCGCGGCCAGGTAGCCCAGGCGCAGTCCGGCGGCGCCGAAGGCCTTGGACATGGTCCGGGAGACCACCAGGTTCGGGCGGCCCTCGATCAGCGGCAGCAGCGAGTCCCGGTGGCTGAACTCCACGTAGGCCTCGTCCACGACGACCAGGCTGGGCCCGGCCGCCTGCGCGGCCTCGTAGAGGGCCAGGACCGTCTCCGCCCCGACCGCGGTGCCCGTGGGGTTGTTGGGCGAGGTGATGAAGACGACGTTGGGCTGGTGCGCGGCGATCGCCTGCTCGGCGGCCTCCACGTCGATGGTGAAGTCCTCCCGGCGCGGACCGGAGATCCACTCCGTCCCGGTGCCGCGCGCGATGAGCGCGTGCATCGAGTACGAGGGTTCGAAGCCGATCGCGGTGCGCCCGGGCCCGCCGAAGGTCTGCAGCAGCTGCTGGAGGACCTCGTTGGAGCCGTTGGCGGCCCATACGTTCTCCCGCGCGACCGGGTGCTTGCCGGTGCGGGTGAGGTAGGCGGCCAGCTCGGTGCGCAGCTCGACCGCGTCCCGGTCGGGGTACCGGTTGAGGGTGCGGGCGGCCTCGGCGACCCGTTCGGCGATGCGCGCGACGAGCGCCTCGGGCAGGCCGTACGGGTTCTCGTTGGTGTTGAGCTGGACGGGCACGTCCAGCTGCGGGGCGCCGTACGGGGTCTTGCCGCGCAGCTCGTCCCGGATGGGGAGGTCGTCGATGCCGATGACGCCCGTACCGTCCGTGCTGTCTGTGGTGCCGGTCATGCCTGGGGAACCTTCCACCCGAAACGTGCCTTGAGAGCCGCGCCGTGCGCGGGCAGGTCCTCGGCCTCGGCGAGGGTCACCACGTGGTGGGTGACCTCCGCGAGGGCGTCGCGCGTGTAGTCGACGATGTGGATGCCGCGCAGGAAGGACTGCACGGACAGGCCCGAGGAGTGGCAGGCGCAGCCGCCGGTGGGCAGCACGTGGTTGGAGCCGGCGCAGTAGTCGCCCAGCGAGACCGGGGACCACGGACCGACGAAGATCGCGCCGGCGTTGCGCACGCGGGCGGCCCAGGCGGCCGCGTCGGCGGTCTGGATCTCCAGGTGCTCGGCGCCGTACGCGTCGACGACCTTGAGGCCGTCCTCCAGGCTGTCGACCAGCACGATCGCCGACTGGCGGCCCGCCAGCGCGGGCTTGATCCGGTCCTCGACGTGCTTGGTGGCCGCGACCTGCGGCTCCAGCTCCTTCTCGACGGCGGCCGCGAGCTCCGCGGAGTCCGTGACGAGGACGGCGGCGGCCAGCGGGTCGTGCTCGGCCTGGCTGATCAGGTCGGCGGCGACGTGCACGGGGTCGGCCGTGGAGTCCGCGAGGACCGCGATCTCGGTCGGACCGGCCTCGGTGTCGATGCCGATCCTGCCGGTGAAGTAGCGCTTGGCGGCGGCGACCCAGATGTTGCCGGGGCCGGTCACCATGTTCGCCGGGGCGCACCCGTCGGGGCCGGTGGTGCCGTACGCGAACATCGCGACGGCCTGGGCGCCGCCGACGGCGTACACCTCGTCCACGCCGAGCAGTGCGCACGCGGCGAGGATCGTCGGGTGCGGCAGGCCGCCGAAGTCCGCCTGCGGCGGGGACGCGAGTGCGATGGACTCGACGCCCGCCTCCTGGGCCGGGACGACGTTCATGACGACGGAGGACGGGTACACCGAGCGGCCGCCCGGGGCGTACAGCCCCACGCGCTCCACCGGAACCCACTTCTCGGTCACCGTGCCGCCGGGGACCACCTGGGTGACGTGCTCGGACCGGCGCTGGTTGCGGTGCACGATCCGGGCGCGCCGGATCGACTCCTCCAGGGCGGCGCGGACGGCCGGGTCGAGCTGGTCGAGAGCGGTCTTCAGGGCCTCGGCGGGCACCCGGATCCGGTCGAGCTCGACCCCGTCGAACTTCCGCGCGTAATCGATCAGCGCCGCCGTTCCACGATGGTGGACGTCCTCGCAGATGGGCCGCACCTTCTCCAGGGCGGCTTCTACGTCGAACTCGGCACGGGGCAGCAGATCGCGCAGGGCGCCACCCTCGGGGAGGGTGTCGCCGCGCAGGTCGATACGAGAGATCACCTGCCAATTCTCTCAGACCGCTTCGCGCCGCCGTTCGTCCGTATCACTGGCTGATACAAGCCACGGGCGTTCCCCGATGTCACAGAGGCCCTCTAGCGTGCAGGCAAGCGCGGTGGCGTCCGCGCGGACGAGCGGAGGGGGGCCGCCATGGCCGAAGCACGCCCGGACGGGGAACCGGCCGATCTCACCGGCCCCGAACGGCTCATGTGGGACGCGTACCGGACCGGCAGCGTCTGCGATCTCAGCGCCCGCAGCGCCGACCGGGACGATCCGCACGCCGACCGGGTCTGGGGCCCCGGGCGCAGCGTCCGCGCGGCGGTCGTGGCGCTGCTGCTGCTCCACGGGCCGGGCCCGGTGCCGGGCCGGGTGGCCTCGCTGAAGCTGCGGGGCGTGCGGATCACCGGCCGCCTCGACCTCTCCGGGGGCACGGTCACCCCGTACGTGGAGCTCCAGTCCTGCCGCTTCGACGGGGAGGTCCAGCTCTCGGAGAGCCGCTTCGGCACGCTGCGCCTGGTCAACTGCGCGATACCCCGGCTGGAGGCGGCCCGTCTGCACACCGAGGGCGATCTGCACCTGCCGCGCTGCCGGGTGGCGCGCGGGATCCGGCTGACCGACGCGCAGATCGGCACCGACCTGCTGATCAGCGAGGCGGTACTGCAGCGCGACGGCAAGGGGCGGGCCCTGGCCGCCGACGGGATGTCGGTCGCGCAGGACTTCCAGGGCGAGCTGCTCCAGACCTACGGGGAGCTGAGCCTGCGCGGGGCCAAGGTCGGCGTGTCCATGAACCTGCGCGGGGCCCGCCTGAACAATCCGCACGGGAGGCGGGCGCTGAACGCCCCGCAGCTCACCGTCGAGCGCACGCTTTACCTCACCTCGATCGCGCTGGACTACGCCCCGGGCGACTCCGACTCCTCCACTCCCCCCTACGGGCTCGGCCACACACCCCTGCGGGGGCAGCGCGCGCAGCACTTCGAGTGCCGCGGCGGCCTGCGCCTGGACGACGGCCGCTTCGGGGACGCCGTGGACTTCTACGGGGCCCGGTTCACCCTCACGGAGGACCAGGAGGTCTCGCTGCGCCGCATCCACACCCCGGAGCTGCGGTTCGTCGGCGAGCGGCCGGAGCGGGGGCGGGTGGTGCTGTCGGGGGCGCAGGTGGTCAAGCTGGTGGACACCTTCACGAGCTGGCCGGGACCGGGCCGGCTGGCCATCGAGGGCTTCGGCTACGAGAACCTCGCGCCCCGGGGCCTCTTCCCGCCGGCCGCCCGGCTGGAGTGGGTCGAGGCGGCCACCCCCGAGTACTCCCCGGAGCCGTACGAGCGGCTCGCCGCGGTCCTGCGGGCCTCCGGGGAGGACGCGGACGCCCGCGCGGTGCTGCTGGCCAAGCAGCGGCGCCGCCGGGCGACGCTGCCGCCGGCGCTGCGCGCGTGGGGGTACCTCCAGGACTGGACGGTGGTCTACGGCTACCGGCCGGGGCGGGCTGCGCTGTGGATGGCCGTGCTGTGGGCGGCCGGGGCGGTGCTCTTCGCGGTGCACGGCAAGCCGCCGCCGCTCAAGGCGGAGGAGCACCCCGACTGGAACCCGGTGCTGTTCGCCCTGGACCTGCTGCTCCCGGTGATCGACCTCGGCCAGCAGGACCAGTGGATCCTGCGGGGCGGCTGGCAGTGGGGCACGGCGGCCCTGGTCATCCTGGGCTGGATCCTGGCCACGACGGTCGCGGCGGGCGCCTCCCGCGTGCTGAGGCGGGGGTGACGGTCCTCGGGTCACGGCCATTACCCTGTGCCTCGTGACCACCGTTCGCCTGCCCCTCTTCCCGCTGAACTCGGTGCTGTTCCCGGGACTCGTCCTCCCGCTGAACATCTTCGAGGAGCGTTATCGCGCCATGATGCGCGAGCTGCTGAAGGCGGGAGAGGACGAGCCCCGCCGTTTCGCGGTCGTCGCGATCCGCGACGGCCGGGAGGTCGCCCCGACCGCGCCCGGCCTGCCGGACCAGACGGCCGTGCCCGAGCGCGGGCCGGCCGCCGGTTTCGGCGCGGACCCGGTCCAGGCCTTCCACCGGGTGGGCTGCATCGCGGACGCGGCCTCGATCCGGGAGCGGGAGGACGGCAGCTTCGAGGTGATGGCGACCGGCACGGTCCGCGTCCGGCTGCTGTCCGTTGACGCGTCCGGCCCCTTCCTCGTGGCGGAGCTGGAAGAGCTCCCCGAGGACGCGGGCGACGGCGCGGGCGCACTGGCGGAGGGCGTGCTGCGGGCGTTCCGCACGTACCAGAAGCGGCTGGCCGGAGCCCGCGAACGGTCCCTGACCGGCATGGACCTCCCCGACGAGCCGTCGGTGGTCTCGTACCTGGTCGCGGCCGCCGCGGTGCTGGACATCCCGGCGAAGCAGCGCCTGCTCCAGGCCCCGGACACGGCGACCCGCCTCGCGGAGGAGCTGAAGCTGCTGCGCTCCGAGACGGCCGTCATCCGCCACCTCCCCTCGCTCCCGGCCGTGGACCTCACCCGCGCCCCGACGAGCCCGAACTGACGGACGGCGCACCGATGGCGAAGAAGAAGCCGGCGGGCACTCCGGCGATCGTGGCACTGACGGCGGCCGGCGCCGAGTTCACCGTGCACGCCTACGAGCACGACCCGGCCCACCCGTCCTACGGCGAGGAGGCGGCCCAGGCCCTCGGGGTCTCCCCCGCGCAGGTCTTCAAGACGCTGCTGGCGGACGTGGACGGCTCGCTGGTGGTCGCGGTGGTCCCGGTCTCGGGCAGCCTCGACCTGAAGGCCCTGGCCGCCGCGGTGGGCGGCAAGCGCGCGGCGATGGCCGATCCGGCCCTGGCCGAGCGCACCACGGGCTACGTCCTGGGCGGCATCTCCCCGCTGGGCCAGCGCAAGCGGCTCCGCACGGTCCTGGACGCCTCGGCCTCCGGCTTCCCCACGATCTGCGTATCGGCGGGCCGCCGCGGCCTGGAGGTCGAACTCGCCCCGGCCACCCTGGCCGCCCTGACCGAAGCCACTCCGGCCCCCATCGCCCGCGCGTAGCGCCCCCGGAACGCTGCGGGGCGGAGTTCCCCTACCCGCCCTTCGCCCGTTCCCCGGGCGCTGCCCGGACCCGGTCCTCAAACGCCGGCCGAAATCCAGCCTCGCCGGCGTTTGAGGCGCGGGGTCTGGGGCGGAGCCCCAGGGGGGTCCGGGCACAGCCCGGGGAACGGTGGAAGGGCGGGTAGGGGACATCGCCCCGCAGGGCCCGCCTCCCCCGGCCGGGGCTACGGCCGCGGAGGCTCCGTACCGGACGGGTCCGGCGAAGGCGACGGCGACGGCGAGACGGCGGAATCGACAGGGGCCTGGTAATACGGCGAAGGCCACACCCCGAGCTCCGGCGCCGGATCCCGCTTGCCCCACAGGGCGGTCAGCGCCAGGTGGACGACGACCGCGGCCATCGGCCACCCGAGCAGCGCCCCGTGCGCGAGCAGTTCCAGCGGGGCCTCGAAGGGAACCCCCTTGCCCGCCTTCCGCGCGGCCGCCACCAGGTCCGAGGACGGTCCCAGCCACAGGCCCACGCGCCAGCCGACCAGCGCGGCGAAGACCGATCCGACCGCGAGCCCGATCACCTGCGCGGCGCCCCCGCCGCGGCGCCACAGGAAGACGGCCAGCGCGCTCAGCACGCCGAACCCGACCGACAGCAGGAGGAAGGTGCCGTCGGCCCCGATGCGCGCCTCGCTCTCGGTGTCCCGCAGGAACACCGCCTCGCCGTTGGAGACGAACTGCACGCGCGGCCCGAGCCAGGCCCACAGCAGCCCGAGGAGCACACCGGCCACGCCGACCACGAGGGCGATGGCGGCCCCGTCGCGGATGTCGGACGGGGAGAAGGCGGGCTCGGACGCGGGCGCGGCCTCAGCCGCTGTCGCGGCCGAAGGCGACTCCGACGGCGGCTGGTCGGGCTTGTCATAAGGGGTCACGGCTTCGGTCACCCCCACATCGTGCCAGGAAGTGTTTGATTTAACGATCGACGGCGACCGGCGTCAGCGGACCGCCGCCCGCCGATAGGCCCAGGTCGCGAGAGCGAGGGACAGGACCCCCACGCCCGCGCACACGCCGAGGTCGAGGAGGACCGCCGCCCAGTCGGGGTGCGGCTCGAAGGTCCGGGCGAACGCCTCCACGCCGTACGTGGACGGCAGCAGGTCCCGCGCCCAGACGATGACGTCGGGCATCCGCTCGGGCGGCAGCACGCCCAGCAGCAGCGCCGCCGACATCCCGAGCTGTCCGGCGAGGGTGGCCAGCTCCTGGCGGGGGGCCAGCAGGCCCAGCGCCGCGCCGAGCCCTGCGAGGGCGGCCCCGGCCAGCGGAACCACGGCGGCCAGGATCCACAGGCCGCCCATCGGCAGCCCGAACAGCACGCTGCCGAAGACGGCGGTCACGAGCGTGCCGGGCAGCGTGAAGGAGGCGTACGCGGCGGCCGCGCCCAGCACCACGGACGCGGGCGGCACGGGCAGCGTGGCGTAGTGGTCGAGCCCGCCGCTGGCCCGGAGCTGGCCGAAGTACTGCGCGAGCAGGTTCAGCGCGACGAAGGCGACGACCAGCACGGAGGAACCGGCGACGACGGCCCGTGCCTCGGAGCCCCCGTCGACCACGCCCCGCATCAGGATCATGATCCCGACGGACTGAAAGGTGGCCACGAAGAGCAGCGGGATCCGCGAGACCCGCGCGCGGGACAGCTGGGCCCGGTAGACGGCGGCCAGCGCCGGGAAGAACCGGGCGCGCGGAGCCAGTACGCCCGGGGCGGTGGCGGGTGCGGCCGTGGCGGCGGCCGTGGCCGTGGCCGTGGTGGCGGCGGTGGCGCTCACGCCTTCACCAGTCCCTTCGAGGTGCGCCCGCCCAGGGCGAGGTACACGTCCTCCAGGCTCGGCGTGGCCAGCGTGAAGTCGTCGAGGGCCGCGAAGGCCGGGCCGCCGGTCACGGCGGCCACCGCCGCCCGCGCCTCGTCGGGTCCGAGCCGCAGCACCCAGCGCCGCCCGGATTCGGCGGCCGCCCCGGCGAGCGCGGCGACCTCCGGAAGCTCCAGCGGCGGCGTGGTGCGCCAGACCAGTTCGAGCCGGACCTCGCCGGAGACCTGGGCCTTGAGCCCGGCCGGGGTGTCACAGGCGATGACCCGGCCCTGGTCGATGACGGCGACCCGGTCGAGGACGGTCTCGGCCTCGATGACGTTGTGGGTGACCAGCAGCACGGTGGCCCCGGTCTCGGCGCGGCGCCGGTCGACGGCGGCCCAGACGGCCCGCCGGGCCACCGGGTCCATGCCGGTCGTGGGCTCGTCGAGCACCAGGACGGGCCGCTCCCCCACCAGTGCGGCGGCGAAGCACGCGAGGCGCCGCTGCCCGCCGGACAGCTTCTTCAGGGGGCGTCCGGCGATCCCGGTCAGGCCGAGCTCCTCCAGTACGGAGTCCCGCGCGGCCCGCGCCTCGCGCAGGCCCAGCCCGCGCAGCCGGCCGGTCGTCTCGGCGGCCAGCGAGACCGTGAGCTCGTCGAGGGCGGTGGATTCCTGGCCGAGGTAGGAGAGCAGCCGGGCCGACCGGTCGGGATGGCGTACGAGGTCGTGGCCCAGCAGGGTCACCGAGCCGGAGTCGGGCCGCAGCAGGCCGGTGAGCTGGCGGACCAGGGTCGATTTGCCGGCGCCGTTGGGGCCGAGCAGCCCGAAGATCTCGCCGCGCCGCACGTCCAGGGAGATCCCGTCGGTGGCACGGGTCTGGGGCAGGGCCGGGGCCCCGCGCCGTCCTCGTACCGCCGGATACGTCTTGACCAGGTCTCGTACCGCGCAGACCACGTCGGGGGCCGGTCCCGCGGCCCCTGCCGTGCCCGTATCCGCCTGTGCTGTCCCCGTACTCACGAGGGAGCAGCCTACGGGGTTGCGGCCCCTACTCGGCTGCCGGGGCCGCCGGGGCCACCGCGACGGGGGCCGCGGCTGCCCCGGGGACGGCGACCGGGCCGGCCGCCGCTCCGGCGCCGGCCACGTGCTCCGCGGCCGCCCGTACGTCGATCTCGCGCCAGAAGCCGGCCCGGATGGCGTACCGGTCGTGCTCGTCGATCTGGTCGTCCTTGTGCGCGAGGAGTCCGAACCGGGCGGCGTAGCGCAGCAGCTCGCCGTCGATCCGGTGCGGGATCCGCGGGTACATGGTGGCGAGCTTCTGCAGGTGCACGGTCTCCGGGAGCCGTTCCATCCAGCGCCGGGCGAACACCTGGCCGACCTCGAAGGGGTCGCCGCCGACGGTGGTGATGTCCTCCTCGCGGTCCGCCCAGCGCTGCTCGGCGGAGGTGAGCTGGGCGAGGGTGGGCAGCGAGGCGGTCTCGGCGGGCTCGCCGAGCGGCCCGGCGCGGTCGATCCACCCCTTGTCGGAGGACCACCGCAGGGCGCTGCCGGCCGGGGCCACGCCGAGCGCCTGGCCGGGCCCGGGTGCGGGTGCGGCGGTGCCGGGGGTGCGCAGGGCGCCCGCGAGGTCCTTCGGGGTCGGTACGGTCTTGCCGTTGGCGGTGGTGGTCGAGGCGCCGGCCGGTACGCCGCCCTCCTCGGGCTCCACGGGTGCGGCGGGCCGGGTTCCGTTGCCGTTGCCGCGGGCGGCTTCGGCGAGGGCGGCCTCGGGCAGCGGCGCGGAGAGGATGGCGGCGATCTCGGGGCGCGGGGCCGGCGCCGGGGCGCAGAGTCCGGTGAGGTCGCGGGCGCGGACGGCGCGGGTGATCCAGGTGCGGTCCAGGACGCGGCGTTCGTCGGCTTCGGCGACGAGGTCCTCGGACTGGTTGTAGTCACCGTCGGCGGCCTGGACGGCCCACAGGTGGACGGCGACCCCGTGTTCCTTGGCGGACATCAGGCCGGGCAGCAGGTCCCCGTCGCCGGTGACGAGTACGACGTCCGAGCAGGCCCGGTTGCGGGCGAGCTCGGTGAGCTCGGCGTGCATGGCCGCGTCGACGCCCTTCTGGGCCCAGCGGCCGTCGCTGCGGGTCAGGGCGCCGAGCCGGACGGTGACGCGGGGCATGACGCGCAGCCGCCGGTGCTCGGGCTGGGGCACCCGGTCGGGTGCGCCGTCGAACCAGTAGATCCGCAGGAGCGGCTGCTCGGTGTCGGCTTCGGCGCGCTCGCGCAGGCCCTGGATGAGCGCCGCATGGTCGACGGTGATCCGGGAGCGGGACGGCTCTCCTGCGAGGAGGCTCGCGGCGGCGCCCAGCAGATAGCCGGCGTCCACCAGGACGACGCAGCGGTCCACGCGTACCACCCTCTTCCCTGGGGGTCCTCTGTGTCTTTCGCGGTTTCCCCGAGTCTGCCCGACGGCAACGGCCTTGACGGCCGGAACTCGATCATCGGCGTGGCGTATCTCTCAGAGTTGCCCGGCGGGAGCCCCGACTACGCGCGGTAATGATCCAAAATGCGCCGTTTACGGCCCTGTGTGAGTGTGAAGGCGGCCCTGGCCCCTAAACCCCCCACGGAGGCATCCCATGGCCAAGAACAAGAACCGCCAGCAGCCCGCCAAGTCCGAAGAGCGCTCGGCTTCACAGGATCCGGCGAAGAGCTCGATGGACTCCTCGTCCTCGACCTCGACCCCGGCGGCCCCGAGTCCGCTGCAGATGGCCGGCAAGAAGAAGGAAAAGAAGTTCGGCCACAACTGACGCCTCCCCCGTACGCGGGAAGCCCGCCCCGGTCGACTGGGGCGGGCTTCCCGCGTACGGGTTCGGTGGGTGCGGCTGCGGCTAGCCGGCCAGGCAGGACGGGCCGAGCAGCACCTTGAGGTCCCCGAAGAGCGCCGGGTCGGGCTTGACCCGGTGCTTGTCGAGCCGGAGCACGGTGGTGGTGCGCGGCCCCTGGAGCTTGATCCGCACCTCGCTGTTGCCCTGGTGGTGGCGCAGGATCTCGCCGAGCCGGGTCACCATCGGCGGGGTGACCTTGACGGTGGGGATGGTGAGGACGACGGGGGCGTTGGTGCCGGCGTTCGAGACATCGGGGACCATCATCTCCATGGCGACCAGCCGGGGGACGTCCTCGCGCTTGTCCAGGCGGCCCTTGACGAAGACGACGGTGTCCTCGACCAGCTGGGTGGAGACGAGCTGGTAGGTCGCGGGGAAGAACATGCATTCGATGGAGCCGGCCAGGTCCTCGACGGTGGCGATCGCCCAGGCGTTGCCCTGCTTGGTCATCTTGCGCTGGAGGCCCGAGATGATGCCGCCGATGGTGACGACCGCGCCGTCTCCGTGCTCTCCGCCGGTGAGCTGGGAGATGCCGGCGTCGGTCTTGTCGGACAAGACGTGTTCCAGGCCGAAGAGCGGGTGGTCGGAGACGTAGAGCCCGAGCATCTCGCGCTCCTGGGCGAGCAGGTAGGACTTCTCCCACTCGACGTCCGAGAACTCGACGTCGAGGCCGAAGCCCGGCTCGTCGCTCGCGTCCTCGTCACCCATTCCGCCGAAGAGGTCGAACTGGCCCTCCGCCTCCTTGCGCTTGACGGCCACCACGTTGTCGATCATCGGTTCGTGGTGGGCGACCAGGCCCTTGCGGGTGTGGCCCATCTCGTCGAAGGCGCCGGCCTTGATCAGGGACTCGACGGTGCGCTTGTTGCAGACGACGGCCTCGACCTTGTCCAGGAAGTCGGGGAAGGAGGAGTACTTCCCCTTCGCCTTCCTGCTCTTGATGATCGACTCGACGACGTTGGTGCCGACGTTGCGCACGGCGGTGAGGCCGAAGAGGATCACGTCGTCGCCCTGGGCGGCGAAGTTGGGCTCCGACTCGTTCACGTTCGGCGGGAGCACCTTGATGCCCATGCGGCGGCACTCGTTCAGGTAGATCGCGGACTTGTCCTTGTCGTCCTTGACCGAGGTGAGCAGGCCCGCCATGTACTCGGCCGGGAAATTGGCCTTGAGGTAGGCGGTCCAGTAGGAGACCAGGCCGTACGCGGCCGAGTGGGCCTTGTTGAAGGCGTAGCCGGCGAAGGGGACCAGGACGTCCCACAGCGCCTTGATCGCCTGGTCGCTGAAGCCCTTCTCCTTGGCGCCGGCCTCGAAGATGACGAAGTTCTTCGCCAGTTCCTCGGGCTTCTTCTTGCCCATCACGCGGCGCAGGATGTCGGCCTCGCCGAGCGAGTAGCCGGCGATGATCTGCGCGGCCTTCTGCACCTGCTCCTGGTACACGATGAGGCCGTAGGTGACGCCGAGGATCTCCTTGAGCGGCTCCTCCAGCTCCGGGTGGATCGGGGTGATCTCCTGCTGCTTGTTCTTGCGCAGGGCGTAGTTCGTGTGCGAGTTCATGCCCATCGGGCCCGGCCGGTACAGGGCCGAGACGGCGGAGATGTCCTCGAAGTTGTCGGGCTTCATCAGGCGCAGCAGGGAGCGCATGGGCCCGCCGTCGAACTGGAAGACGCCGAGGGTGTCGCCGCGGCCGAGCAGTTCGAAGGTCTTGGGGTCGTCGAGCGGCAGGCCCAGGAGGTCGAGGTCGATCCCCTTGTTGGCCTTCACCATCTTGACGGCGTCGTCCATGATCGTGAGGTTGCGCAGGCCCAGGAAGTCCATCTTGATCAGGCCGAGCGACTCGCACTGGGGGTAGTCCCACTGCGTGATGGTCACGCCGTCCGTGTGCCGCACCCAGACCGGTGCGTGGTCGACGATCGGCTCGCTGGACATGATCACGCCGGCGGCGTGCACGCCCATCTGGCGGACCAGGCCCTCCACACCGCGGGCGGTGTCGATGACCTTCTTCACGTCCGGCTCGTTCTCGTACATCGCCCGGATCTCGCCCGCCTCGCCGTAGCGCGGGTGCGAGGGGTCGGTGATGCCGTTGAGGTCGATGCCCTTGCCGAGGACGTCGGCGGGCATGGCCTTGGTGAGCCGGTCGCCCATGGCGTACGGGTAGCCGAGGACCCGGGCCGAGTCCTTGATGGCGTTCTTCGCCTTGATCTTTCCGTACGTGCCGATCATGGCGACCTTGTCGTCGCCGTACTTGTCGGTCACGTACCGGATCACTTCGACGCGCCTGCGCTCGTCGAAGTCGATGTCGACATCGGGCATGGAGACGCGCTCGGGGTTGAGGAAGCGCTCGAAGATCAGGCCGTGGGTGATCGGGTCGAGGTCGGTGATGCCCATGGCGTAGGCGACGATCGAGCCGGCCGCGGAACCACGGCCGGGGCCCACCGCGATGCCCTGGTTCTTGGCCCACATGATGAAGTCGGCGACGACGAGGAAGTAGCCCGGGAACCCCATCTGGATGATGACGTCCAGCTCGTACTCGGCCTGCTTCTGCCGGTCGTCGGGGACCCCTCCCGGGTAGCGGCGGGCCATGCCGCGCCGCACTTCCTCCTTGAACCAGGTGATCTCGGTGTAGCCCTCTTCGGGGATCTCGAACTTCGGCATGAGGTTCTTGGCCTCGAACATGCCGGTGGTGTCGATCTGCTCGGCCACCAGGAGGGTGTTGCGGCACCCCTCCTGCCAGGCGTCCGAGGAGTCGACGGCGTACATCTCCTCCGTGGACTTCAGGTAGTAGCCGGTGCCGTCGAAGCGGAAGCGGTCCGGGTCGGAGAGGTTCTTGCCGGTCTGGATGCACAGCAGGGCGTCGTGCGCGGCCGACTCGTGTGCGTAGGTGTAGTGCGAGTCGTTCGTCACCAGCGGCGGGATGCCGAGCTTCTTGCCGACCTCCAGCAGTCCGTCGCGGACCCGGCGCTCGATCTCGATGCCGTGGTCCATCAGCTCCAGGAAGTAGCGGTCCTTGCCGAAGATGTCCTGGTACTCGGAGGCGGCCTTCAGGGCCTCGTCGAACTGGCCGAGGCGCAGTCGGGTCTGGAGTTCGCCGGAGGGGCAGCCGGTGGAGGCGATGAGGCCCTCGGACCACTGGCTGATGGTCTCCTTGTCCATGCGCGGCCACTTCGTGAGCCAGCCCTCGGCGTACGCGTCGGAGGACAGCCGGAAGAGGTTGTGCAGCCCGGTGGAGTTCGCCGCCCAGATCGTCTTGTGGGTGTAACCGCCGGAACCGGAGACGTCGTCGCGCTTCTGGTGCGGCTGGCCCCACTGGATGCGCCGCTTGTTGCGCCGGGACTCCGGAGCGACGTACGCCTCGATGCCGATGATCGGCGTGACCCCGGCCTTCTTCGCCGTGTGGAAGAAGTCGTACGCCCCGTGCAGGTTGCCGTGGTCGGACATGGCGATGTGCGTCATGCCCATCTCGTTGCACGCGTTGAACATGTCCTTCAGCCGCGCGGCACCGTCCAGCAGGGAGTACTGGGTGTGGACGTGCAGGTGCGTGAACGGCGTCTTGGTCACGGTGGGGGCCTCCGGGCGGGGAGAGAGGGGCGGCAGCTATGAATCCTACGTGGCCCGAGTGACAGTTCCCGGGCACGGCGGGGTAGCTTCATCCGTTGCAGACCCAAGGACCCGTGTCCGATATGCGTTCCACCCCGCACCACCTGGAGGCACCCGCCATGGCGGTTCCCGAGACGACCGACGAGCAGCGCGCCGAGCAGATACTCGACGTGTTCGACATCGCCTTCGGCGAGCTGATCACCGCCGACCCCGCGGCCTTCCGGGTCAAGTTCCGCAAGATGGCGGCCTCGGCCTTCGCCTTCTACCGCGGCACCGCCTGCCTCTTCTACGCCGACCTGGAGCGCGAGCGGCACGGCGGCCCGTACCTGGACGAGCGCACCGGCCGGGTGTGGATCCACGGCGATCTGCACGCCGAGAACTTCGGCACCTACATGGACGCGAACGGCCGGCTGGTCTTCAACGTCAACGACTTCGACGAGTCAAAGGTTTCACAAGGCTCTTCCCGGTAGAGTCCTCGTGTGACCACACCCCCAGGAACGATCCGGCTGTATGTCCGGCTGAGCCGAACCACCGACGACAGCACGTCAGTTGAACGTCAGGAAGCCGACGGAAGAGCCCTAGCGGCACAGCGCTGGGCAGGCGCTCCTGTAGTCGTCTACGTGGACGACGGAGTGAGCGGGGCTCTTGAGCCGACGAAACGCCCGGGGCTTTCCCGTCTCCTCGAAGAGTGGCAGCGGGATGACGTTGTGATCGTTTGGAAGATTGACCGCCTTGCCCGAAGTCTCTTCGGCTTCATGGATATGGTCCGTGCCGCCGAGAAGGCCGGAACGGTGCTCGTCTCCATTCATGACGCATTCGACCTGAGCACTCCGGCCGGACGGTTGCAGGCGTCCATTCTCGCCACCGTTGCCGAATGGGAGCGCGAGAACATTCGGGCCCGCGTTCGCAATGCGCGCCGGTATCTTCACAAGGTTGGACGCTGGACCGGGGGACGCGTCCCTTACGGATTGAAACCCGCCCCGCACCCTGACGGAGCCGGAAAGGTTCTCGTCCGAGACGACATAGCGGCAAAGGTCATTCGGGAAATTGTGGAACGGATCAATGAAGGCGACGCGATGACGGCCATTGCCGCCGATCTACAGTCCCGGGGAGTCGCTTCCCCTCGGGTCCATAACAGCGGCAAGAAGGAACCGAAAGCGGCAGCATGGTCAAGCCGCGCAATTCGCGTGATCGTGGAGTCTCCTACGATCATCGGCCACCAGATTGATCCCCTGACCAACCGGCTCGTCCGTGAAGACGGCCTGCCCGTTGAGGTCTGGGAACCGATCGTCAGCGAAGAGCAGCAGGCAGCCGCTACGCTCGCTCTCGCGCCCCCGACTCCCCGAAAGCCCACAGCCGGCAGGCACTGGCTGTATGGCGTTGCTCGTTGCGGAGTCTGCAAGGGGAACTTGAAGCGGACCAATGGCGGGAAGAATCAGCCGGACACGGTAATTCTCCGCTGCCGTGGCACGTTGCAGAATCCGCATCCGAATGTGAGTGTCCGCGCCGAAGAGCTGAGCGAGCACGTAGACCAAGACGTTCGGATTCGCATCGGAGGCATGAATGCGACTCGACGCGTCTACCATCAGGGAAATCGAACCGGCGCCGACCTTGAGCGGATGCGCGCATTCCTCGCCGAGCTTGAAGACGACCGAAAGGCGGGCATGTATGCAACGCCCGAAGCGCTTGAGCGTTTCAGGCGACAGTACGCAGACACGGCGACACGAATTGCGGAACTCGAAGCGGTACCGGAAAGCGAATCTGGTTGGGTGACCGTCGATACCGGAGAGAAGCTTCGTGACTGGTGGCACGGCTGGACGGACAGCGAGCGCGGAGAATGGCTACGGGATATAGAAGCAATAGCGACCGTACGGAACCCCGAAGTACGGCGCGCGCGGGTCCCGCTGGGAGATCGCTGCGATATCAACCTAGGCAAACTGTTTGAGGACGCTGCCACCGAGCTCTCTGCCATTGCTGCCGAACTGGAAAGGGAAGTCGCCGAGCCTGCCAGGCATTCCCCGCCGACCCTCGAACAGCATGAGGAGATCCGGCAAGATCTCTTGGACGACATCGCGCGGCAGGAAGCTCTGTAGGGCCGTCTGAGCGCCTGTCACGGCCCGTCGCTGGGGGAAACCCGGTGGCGGGCCGTTCGTCGTTCCTGGCAGCGTGTGTGACCTGCGGGGACCTGTCAGAGCCGGTGCGTAGGGTCGGGGCGTTGCCGTACTTCGGTCACGGTTTTGTCGGGGTGGTGGTGGGGTGATGTTGACGGGGGGCGGTCTAGCTTGCGCTGTATGGCCTCTTGCGGCCCCGCTCCGGCCCCGGCACTAACCCTTGCGGTTGCTGGCCTGTAGGCGTCTCGCCTCAAGCGTTCATGATCAACAAAAATGGAGAGGTGGGGTGTCGTTTGACTGCCCTTGAAGAGTCGCGCGCCACATGTTCGGAGTGCAGTGGTCCGCGCTCCCGTCCCGACCGTGGAACGTGTGGTGCGCCGCTGTGTGCCGAGTCGGCCCGGTTGCAGATTGCCGCCCGTAGGGCTCGTGAGGCAGTGCGTGCTGCCGTTGGCGCTCCTCACTGCCATCGGTGTGATGAGCCGCACGGTCGGGCGTCCTGGGCGCTGTACTGCCTGCGGTGCGCTGAGGAGGTGGACGCGTCACGGCATGAGAAGCGCCGTAAGCGGTCTGAGCCGGCGAGGCAAGAGGCTGCCCTCAAGCCGTGCCAGGGACCGAGGTGCTCGAACCCCGTAGGTCCGTCGAATGGCGGTGTCCGCTTGTACTGCTCGGAGGAGTGCAGTCGTGCCGCTGAGTACGTCCGTAAGCGTGCCCGGACTAAGCCCGGACCGGTGCCTTGCCGACGCTGTGGGACGCCTGTGGTACTCAAGTTCCGTGACGGTGTGTGTAGTTCATGCCAGAAGAAGCACCGTACGAAGGCCCGCCGGGTGACTCTTCAGCGCAAGGTGCGTGCGGCTCACGGGGACGCCGGATGTCATCACTGCTCGGCTCCGCTGCCCGAGGGCGGGGTGATTGATCACCTGGTGCCGATATCCCGGGGTGGCCTGTCGACGGTCGCGAACATGCGGGTGGTCTGTGTGGCGTGCAACGCGTCGAAGAAGGATCAACTATTGGACGAGTGGTCTCCGCTGCCGATCACTGCGGGGTGAGAGCTTTCAGCGCTGAAGTCTGCGCGTGACGATGTGACGCACAGAGGGTCTCTCTAGATATCGCTTAAGAAACCTAAGGAAACAGGGATAAGGGGCCCCGTTCGTCACATCGTCACACCCCACCCCCCCCCAGGCGGGTACCCCCCGACCCCCCTCGCCCTGAGCGACAGGGAGGCAACTTTCCCTGATGGTCCATCAGAACGTTTCGGCGGGCTCCTCGTTGCGTTGCGTGACCACTGGCAGGGCGTCCATCAAACGATGGTTTATGAGACGGTCGCACCGCCACCCCCAGAGGCCCGGATTGGCGTTCAAAACCCGTCTCATAACCTCACGGAAGCCCTTGATGTTCTGAGACGAGTTGTGAGACGATGTGGTCATGGACACGAACACGGGACACCTCATCGGTTACGCACGGGTCAGCACGGATGACCAGGAAGCTCAGCTCCAGCACGACGCGCTGACCGCAGCGGGTTGCACGCGGATCTTCACGGACAAGGCGAGTGGCAAGAACACGGACCGCCCTGAGCTGACGGCCGTTCTCGACTACGTGCGCCCCGGGGACACGCTGTGCGTGTGGAAGCTGGACAGGTTCGCTCGCTCGCTGATCGACCTGGTGAACATGGTTGACGCTCTCGCTGAGCGGGGTATCGGCTTCAAGGTGTTGACGGGTGCGCTTGCGTCGATCAACGCGAACACGCCGGACGGGCGGCTCATGCTTCAGGTGGTGGGTGCGATGGCGGAGTTTGAGCGGAGCCTGATCAAGGACCGGACGCGTGCGGGTCTGGACGCTGCCAGGGCTCAGGGGCGTGTGGGTGGTCGTCCGGCGGTGATGGATGCTGACAAGCTCGCTGCGGCGAAGGCTCGCAAGGCTCAGGGTGAGAGCGTCACGGTCATTGCGAAGGCGCTCAAGGTGTCTCGCGCGACGCTGTATCGGGCGCTGAGCGAAGCCGAGTAGTGAGACCCCATCAGAGACCGTCTGCCCGTTGCGGGTGGGCGGTTTTCTGCTGTCTGGGACTGGGGCAGGGCGCTGCCGAAGTTGAGCCGGCAGTCCGTTCCGCGATCCTGGCAACAGCTCGGAACGTGCGCGCTAGGTGTGAACGCGTTTCCCTGCCCCCATCGGCTTGTGACCTGCAATGACACTGCATCGGGGGCCCTAGAACGAGCTAGTTAAGGGGTGGGGAGTGCCCCGCTAGAGGGTGGGTAAGAGACCGTAACGTGAGGGCAGTTCGGCCCCTGTACGGGTTTCAGAGTCGCGGTTCCTCGTGGGCGCTACTCTGCGGGCCATGGATGAGATCAGGTATCACGACGTGTTCAACGGCACGGCCGAGGAAGTCATTGCCGAGCTTGAGGAACGCGCTGAAGGGTGGCATCACATGGCATCCGACAAGAAGCGTGACCGGGCCCTAGAAGCGGCTCAGGGCATTCGTGACGGGTCGTTCAGCGTCAAGGTGGGTAACACCATCTACAACGTGGTTCCGGTCTCGCAGACGGCCGTACCAGATCAGCGTGAGACCCGCGACGAAACCGCAGACAAGACCCTTTCGTGACGCGTACCCTGATAGCCCACTCGACATCTGACGAGTGATCAACTCACCCTGAACCAGTGAGGAAAACCGAACATGACACCGCAAGCGGACAGCGCGTACGCGCTGAGAATGTCGCTTGACCTGAGCCCCCGTGCGGGTCTTGGTCAAGCACTCGTTGACCGGACTCGTCACGGGGGTTCGGCATGAGCTACGAGATCAACAGCGGCGGTTTGTACAACATCCGCGCTGTGGTACCCGACGGGTGCGATGTGTGTGGCGCCCTTGCCGACGAGTGGGAGGAAAAGCGGGACCGGGATGTGTTGATTGAGATCAACAACCACCCGCATACCGAGCCCAAGCTTTCTGCGGTCACAAGGATGATCGAAGAGGCAAAGGCCAAGGGGGTGTCGCTGGTATGACTCACCCTCGTAGCGTTCTGCGGTACGTGCAGCACCGCATAGTCAGTCACCCCCACGGAGAGGTGTCCGTGTCCGCCGAGTGCCTTGCGCATGACTGCGGGTGGGTCATGCAACCCGTGCCGGATGTGGCCGTTGTGGATGTGGCGTGCATGGCTCATACGGGCCGCACAGGGCATCCGACGTTCACCCGCCGGTACGAGGATGTCGCCCTGGTGGAGTGCGTAGGCGAGTGATCCACGCGCCACAACAAGAGGCCCCTTGGCAGCCGACGCTGGGGGGCCTCAACCATGGCCAGTCCAACGGTTCTACGGCAAGTACGACGAGGCCTACGTCGGCCCCTTCACCTGGGACCTGAAGCGGTTCTCCGCCTCCGTCGCCCTGCTCGGCTACACCAAGGCGCTCAGCGACGACCAGATCGGCGAGCTGGTACGGATCTACGCGGCCGCCTACCGCGAGCGCATCCACGCGCTGGCCGCCGGGGCCAAGCACTGTGATTCGTCGGAGTTGCCCTCCTTCACCCTGGACACCGCCGACGGCCCGCTGCTGGAGGCCCTGCGCGCCGCGCGCCGCCGCACCCGCTTCGCGCTCCTCGACTCGATGACCGAGATCCGCGAGTTCGAGCGCCGCTTCTCCCCCGGCCCCGGGACCATCGAGCTGGACGCCGCCACCCGGTACAAGGTGCTCGCCGCCTTCGACGGGTACCTGGAGACCCTGCCCGACGAGTCCCTGGTCCGCCCGGACTCCTACCGGGTCAAGGACGTGGTCGGCCGCCGGGGCATCGGAATCGGCTCGGCGGGCCTGCCCTCGTACAACATCCTGCTGGAGGGGCACAGCGACGCCCTGGAGAACGACGTCGTGATCTACCTCAAGCAGGCGCAGACCCCGGCCGTGTCCCGGCACGTCACCGACCGGTCGGTGCGCGAGTACTTCCGGCACGAGGGGCACCGCACCGTGATCTCGCAGCGGGCCCTGCAGGCGCACGCCGATCCGTGGCTCGGCTGGACGGAGCTGGACGGGTCCGGGCAGCTGGTCGCGGAGGTCTCCCCGTACGCGGTGGACCTGGACTGGTCGGACCTGGACGACCCGGAGGAGATCGCGGCCGTGGTCGCCGACCTGGGCCGGGCGACCGCGACCATGCACGGCGCGGCGGACGAGCAGGAGAGCGGTCAGACGCTGGTCCCGTTCTCCACCGAGCGGGCCATCGACGCGGCCATCGCCGCCGACGAGGAGGGCTTCGCGGACCTGCTGGTGGACTTCGCGCACGCCTACGGCGCCCGGGCCCGCGCCGACCACCAGATCTTCGTGGACCTCTTCCGCAACGGCCGGATCCTGGCCTAGGCGGGGGTCCTCCGGCCCGCCCCCACAGGGACTCATGGCACACTCGCGACGATGGACATATCCGGGGTGGGTCTCCGAGGGCTGCGGGCCGCGCTGTTCAGCGCGGTCGTCGTGCTGCTCTCGACCGGCTCGCACGTCCTGATGTCCCGGGTCCCGCTGCCTCCCGCCCTGGTGGGAGGGGCTTTCGCCGTGGTGTTCGCGATCGCCTTCGCCCTGGCCGGGCGCGAGCGTGGCTTCGGTCACATCGCCGGGCTGCTCGTCCCCCTGGAACTGGCCGCCGACACCGTCCTGACCTCCGCCCAGCACCTGTGCTACGGCCCCGCGGGCGGCCCCGTCTCGGGTCCGCTGCGCGCCATGGGGCTGGCCGACTTCTGCGGGGGCAGCCCGGTGGGCGGGGCGCTGGCCGAGGTGGGCGGGCCCGCCGACCCGGCCGCGCTGCTGGCCGCGCCCGGACCGTGGGCGCCCTGGCTGCTGCTGGGGGCGCACGTATCGGTCGGACTGCTCGCCTCCCTGTGGCTGCACCGCGGGGAGCGGGCGCTCGGCCGGCTGCTGCGCGCCGCGTCCGCCTGCGCCTTCCGGCCGCTGCGGATGGCCTCGGCCCGTGCGGCGCGGGCCCTCGCTCCGGTGCTGCGCTCGCCGCGGGCGGCGCTGCCGGGCACGGTGGCCCGTACCCGCTTCCCCGTGCACTCCGTGGGACGGCGGGGACCTCCTCGCGCACCCGGCGCGTTCGCTCGCGCCTGACGCACGAGGCCAGTCCCCCTTCCAGCCGGCTCCACCGCGGAGCCACACCCCACGGAGAGAACGATGAGCGCACGCAACAGCCAGGCGAACAAGGCGGCGGCCCGCGAGAGGCTGCGCGTCGAGCGCGAGCAGCAGGCCAAGAAGGCCAAGGTCCGCCGGCAGGTGTTCGTGGCGGGCGGCGTCGTGGCCGCCCTCGCCCTGGCCGGCGGCGTCGGCTACGCCGTCGTGCAGGCCGGCAAGCCGAGCGCCTGGGAGAAGGCCGCCGACGCTCCCGTGGTCGCGCCCAAGAACACCTCGGGCGAGAACGGCACGACGGTGGTCATCGGCAAGGCCGACGCCAAGAAGACCCTGGAGCTGTACGAGGACGCCCGCTGCCCGGTCTGCGCGAGCTTCGAGCAGGCGGTCGGCCCGCAGCTCAAGACGGACCTCGACGCCGGCAAGTACAAGATCCAGTACATCGGCGCCACCTTCCTGGACAACGGCTTCCCCGGCAGCGGCTCGAAGAACGCCCTGAGCGCGCTGGGCGCGGCCCTCAACGTCAGCCCCGAGGCGTTCCTCGAGTACAAGACGGCCCTCTACTCCGCGGCGAACCACCCGGAGGAGAAGGACGACAAGTTCGCCAAGGACTCGTTCCTGCTGACCGTCGCGGACCAGGTCCCGGCCCTCAAGGGCAACGCCGAGTTCAAGAAGGCGCTCGACGACGGCACCTACGACCGGTGGGCGCTGGAGATGTCCAAGACCTTCGACAAGAGCGGTGTGAAGGGCACGCCGACCCTGCAGATGGACGGCAAGAAGATCGACCCGCTGCCGCAGACGCCCGAGGCGTTCACGGCGGCGATCGACAAGGCCATCGCCGGCTGACCCTCCCCCTCGCGGCACCCCGACGGACGGGCGAACTCCCAGAGTTCGCCCGTCCGTTGCTTGTGCGGGGCTGGCACCGATCGAATACCCGTCGGTAATATGATCATCCGTGACCAGTCAACTCATCCCTTCCGCACCGGAATCGGCGACTCCACCGACTCCCCGCCGCCGTACGGTCGTCCTGGCCGCGGCGGCCACGGCGGCACTCGTCCCGATCGCCGTGCTGGGCGCCGAGGTCGCCCACGCCGCCACCGGCACCACCGGCGACGCGCCCTCCTTCCTGCACGGCGTCGCCTCGGGCGACCCGCTCCCCGACGGGGTCCTGCTGTGGACCCGCGTCACCCCGACCGCCGGGGCCGTACCGGGCTCCGGCGCGGGCCCGGCCCTCGCGGTGGGCTGGGAGGTCGCCGAGGACAAGGCCTTCTCCCGGATCGTCGCGAGCGGCACCGTCACCGCGAGCGCGGCCTCCGACCACACCGTCAAGGCCGACGTACGGGGCCTGCGGCCGCAGACGGCCTACTGGTACCGGTTCACCGCCGGCGCCGCCGTCTCCCCGGCCGGGCGCACCCGTACCGCCCCCGCCGCCGCGACCGCGCCCGCCGGGGTCCGCTTCGGCGTGGTCTCCTGCGCCAACTGGGAGGCCGGCTACTTCTCCGCGTACCGCCACCTGGCCGCGCGGGCCGACCTGGACGCGGTCCTGCACCTGGGCGACTACATATACGAGTACCAGAGCGGCGGCTACCCCGAGGCGAAGTACGCCGTACGGCAGCACGAGCCGCTGCACGAGATCCTCACCCTGGCCGACTACCGCACCCGGCACGGGAAGTACAAGGCCGACCCCGACCTGCAGGCCCTGCACCAGGCCCACCCGGTCATCGCGATCTGGGACGACCACGAGATCGCCAACGACACCTGGTCCGGCGGTGCCGAGAACCACGACCCCGCCACCGAGGGCTCGTTCGCGGCCCGCGCGGCCGCCGCCCGGCAGGCGTACTTCGAGTGGATGCCGGTCCGCACCTCCACCGAGGGCACCGTCTACCGCCGACTGCGCTTCGGCACCCTCGCGGACCTGCACCTGCTGGACCTGCGCACCTTCCGCTCGCAGCAGGCGGGGATGGGCAGCGGGGCGGTGGACGACCCGGAGCGCACCCTCACCGGGCGCGCCCAGCTGGACTGGCTGAAGGCCGGGCTGGCCGGCTCGCAGGCCACCTGGAAGCTGGTCGGCACCTCGGTGATGATCTCGCCGGTGGCCTTCGGCTCGCTGCCGGCACACCTGCTGGAGCCCCTCGGCGAACTGCTCGGCCTGCCCGCGGGGGGCCTCGCGGTCAACGTGGACCAGTGGGACGGGTACACGGACGACCGCCGGGAGCTGCTCGGGCACCTGACGGACCGTTCCGTCCGCAACACCGTCTTCCTGACGGGCGACATCCACATGGCCTGGGCGAACGACGTCCCGGTGACGGCGGCCACCTACCCGTGGTCGCGGTCGGCGGGCGTGGAGTTCGTGGTGACGTCGGTGACCTCCGACAACATCGACGACCTGCTGCACGTGCCGGCCGACACGGCCTCACTGGCCGCCGAGACGGCGATCAAGGCCGCCAACCGGCACGTGAAATGGCTGGACATGGACGCCCACGGCTACGGCGTGCTGGACGTGACGGCCGAGCGCTCCCAGATGGACTACTACGTCATCTCGGACAAGCGGCGCCAGGACGCCACGGCCGCCTGGGCCCGCTCCTACCAGACGCTGAACGGGACCCAGAAGGTCCAGAGGGCGGACCAGCCGGTGCGCTGACATTCAGCCAGATTTCCCGTCCGGAGGGGCGCTTGGCGTAGACCAGGCGCCCCTTTGACATCAGAAGCAACAAATCTTTTACGTAGAGCACTTGACCTGTTTATGACATGCGCACGTAAGATTCCCGCCAGCTGAGGAGATCCCTCCCGCTCTACCCCCACTCGCGAGGAGCACACGTGCGCGCTCTTGCCCGCATATCCCCCCTTCTTCGCCGCCGCCTGATGGGTACCGCCGTACTCGCCGGCACCCTGGCCTTCACCCCGCTCGCCGCCCCCACCACGGTCGCGGCCGCCAAGACCGGCGCGGAGGTGTGCGCCGAGGAAACGTCCGGCGCGGCCGCCAACGCCCGTGTGGCGCGCCCGAAGGACCAGCACGCGGCCGAGCCGAACGAGGTCACCGAGGCCCAGTCCAAGGCCATGGACGCCGACCTCAAGGCGAAGCTGGACAAGATCTCGAAGGAGCCGCGCAGCCTGCGCGCCGCCGAGGCAGTCACGAGCATCCCCGTGTACTTCCACGTCATCCACTCCGGCACCACCGGAAAGCTGACGGCCACCGATCTCAGCAAGCAGCTGGCGGTCCTGAACGCGGCCTACGCCGGCCAGGGCACCGGAAACGTCGACAGCACCTACCAGTTCACCCTGGCGGGCACCGACTACACGGACAACGCGAGCTGGTACAACCTGGCTTCCGGCTCCACGGCCGAGAAGACCATGAAGAGCACGCTGCGCAAGGGCGGCCCGAACGCCCTCAACTTCTACACCGCCAACCTCTCCGGCGGGCTGCTGGGCTGGGCCACCTTCCCCAGCTCCTACGCCTCCCAGCCGTCGATGGACGGCGTGGTCGTCCTGGACACCTCGCTGCCGGACGGCTCCGCGGCCAACTACAACGAGGGCGACACCGCGACCCACGAGGTCGGCCACTGGATGGGTCTCTACCACACCTTCCAGGGCGGCTGTAACGGCGCCGGCGACTCCGTCGCGGACACCCCGGCCGAGAAGAGCGCGGCCTTCCAGTGCCCGACCGGCCGTGACACCTGCGCCAGCAAGGCGGGCGTCGACCCGATCCACAACTTCATGGACTACACGTACGACAACTGCATGTACCAGTTCACCGCGGGCCAGGTGGCCCGCATGAAGAGCATGTGGACGGCCTACCGCGCCTGACGCTCCGGCGTTCTGCCGCTCAGGCGTTCTGCCGCACTCATGACGATGGGGCCCCGCACGCGCGGGGCCCCATCGCCGTGTTCCGGCCTAAGACCGTTCCAACGACCGTCCTAAAGACCTTCGAGGAAGGCGAGGGCGACCGCCCAGGCCTGCTCCGCGGCCTCGGCGTCGTAGTCGTCCAGCCCCGGGTCCGTGAACAGGTGACCGGCCCCCGGATAGCCGTGGACCTCCACGTCCGCCCCGGCCTTGCGCATCCGCAGGTACCAGGCCGTCAGCCAGTCGTGCGGCTCGAAGGGGTCCGGGTCGGCGATGTGCAGCTGCACCGGCAGCTCGTCGACGTAGACGCCCTCCTCCAGGTCGGCCGTCCCGTGCAGGAGCAGCAGCCCGCGCGCCTTCTCGTCGGCGAGCGCCAGGTGCTGGGCGATCGAACCGCCGAAGGAGAAGCCGGCGTAGACGAGCCCCTGGTCGGAGTAGGGGGCCGAGGCCAGTACCGCCCGCTTGAGCAGCTCGTCACGGCCGATCTCGTCCTGGTGGGCCATGCCCTCCTCGACGGTCTCGAAGGTACGTCCCTCGAAGAGGTCGGGCACCTGGACCTGGTGCCCGGCCGCGCGCAGCCGGTCGGCCGCCTCCCGCACGGCGGGCCGCAGCCCGTAGGTCGAATGGAAAAGCATGATGTTCATGCCCCCATCGTGCCAGTTTCGACGGACCCCTTCCGGTTACGTTGGCCTGCATGGACACGGACTCCCTCCTGCGCCCGATCGCGGCCGTCGCCGGCACCCTGGCCGTCACCCTGCTCGCGGGCTGGCTGCTGGACGTGCTGCTCCGCCGCGCCGACGCCCGGCACAGCGAGACCCCGCTGTGGGGGCTGCTGCGCCGCTGCCGCCCGCCGTTCCTGGTGGTCCTGGCCGCCTCACTGCTCCAGGCCGTGCGCCGGCGCTCGGACGGACCCGGGCACGCGCTGACCCTGATCCTGATCGCCGCGGCCGCGTGGCTGCTGATCCGCATCACGACGGCGATCGTGGACTCCACGTACGCCCGCTACGCGGCCGACGCCTCCGACCAGGCCAGGGTCCGCCGGGTGCGCACCCAGGTCACGCTGATCCAGCGGGTGGTCACGGCGGTGGTGGTCGTGGTGGCCCTCGGCGCGATGCTCCTGACGTTCCCCGAGATGCGGACGGTCGGCACCTCGATGCTGGCCTCGGCGGGCGTACTCGGCATCGTGGCGGGCATCGCGGCGCAGGCCGCCCTCGGCAACCTGTTCGCCGGTCTCCAGATCGCCTTCGGCGACACCGTCCGGATCGGCGACACGGTGGTCGTGGACAAGGAGTGGGGGACCGTGGAGGAGATCACCCTCACCTTCCTCACCGTCCGCACCTGGGACGAGCGCCGGATCACGATGCCGGTGGCGTACTTCACGAGCAAGCCCTACGAGAACTGGTCGCGCGGTGGCGCGCAGATGACGGGCACCGTGTTCTGGCACCTGGACCACAGCGCGCCGGTGGACCTGATGCGCGAGCAGCTCCAGCGGATCCTGCGGGACATCCCGGAATGGGACGGCCGCACCGGCTCCCTGGCCGTCACCGACACCACCCCGCACACCATCCAGGTCCGCGCGGTGGTCACGGCGAAGGACGGCGACGCCGTCTGGACGGTCCGCTGCGCGGTCCGCGAACGCCTGATCGACTGGCTGGTCACGCACCATCCGTACGCCCTCCCGCGCATCGCCACGTCGCAGGCTGTCAGCCCGCCCCCCGTGTGACGCGGATCAGCCGCGGCCGACGAGCCGGTCGTCGAGGATCAGGAAGTCGAGCGCGCACTGCTCGTACGTCTTGAGCGCGTCGTCGACCGTGCGGGCGATGGGCTCGCCCAAGGCGTTGAGCGACGTGTTGATCAGCGCCGGAGGCAGCCCGGCGCGAAGGGGCTGCCGTCGGCGGAAACGATCCGTGCCCGGGCCGTCCCGTCGACGTGGATCGCCTCCGGCATCGCCTCGCGGGCGTGCTCGGTGACCGGCGTGGCGCCCAGCATGTACCGCTGGAGCGGTCCTTCACCTCCCAGAACCGGGCGGCCGTCGAGTCCAGGCTCACCGGGGCCAGGGGGCGCCACGCCTCCCGGCTCTTGGCCACGTTGATCCGGTCCCGGATGCCCTCGATCGACGGCATGGCGATCAGCGACCGGGGCCCGAGCGCGCGCGGGCCGACCTCGGCCCGGCCCGCCGCGATCGCGCCGATGGCCCCCTGGTCCAGGAGTTCCACGACCAGGTCGAGATCGATGTCGACGCCGCCCAGCTCCACCAGGCGGGCGTGCTGGCGCTCGACCGCGAACTGCGCGCTCCAGGCCGGCCGGACGGAGGGCTCGTGCTCGTGCATGAGGTCACGCGCGGCCAGCCGCGGGCGCACCAGCGTGGTCAGATACTCGCGCCACGCCTCCATGACGGCTTCCTGCTGGAGGTCCTCGTGGTGCGGGAAGAGGGGACCGCCCTCCTCGTCGAGCATCGGGGTGCCTTCCGTGGAAGACGCTGACGCTCTCGTCCTCGCCATTGCCGTCCATGACGAGGACCGCGGCCTCCGCCATGCCGGAGGCGTAGAACGAGGCGGCCGCGTGGGCCCGGTGGTGTTCGACGACGACGAGCTCCGGGCGGTGCACGGCGGGATCGAACCCGAGCCGGCGCAGATAGGCGTCCGCCGAACTGTACGTCCAGCGCTCCCCGGCGATCGCGGCGATGCGCGGCACGTCCCAGCCGACCGCGACCACCTCGGTGTCGCCCCGGGAGATGCCGGCGATCTCCAGGCAGGAGGCGATGGCGTCGGTCGGGTCCTCGAACACGCCGTACCGCTTGCGGGAGATGCGCTCCTGCTCGTCCAGGAGACAGGGTTGGGCGAATCGCCCCGGGCGTGAGGACACGCGGGGACTTCGCCAAGTCCCCGGGGCGAGGGCGGGCAGGGGACTCCGCGCGGCGGCACACCCTCAGACCGGGGCCGTGAAGGTCAGCCGGAACAGCGCGCCCCCGCCCGGGGCGGCTTCTGCCACCAGCTCCGCCTCGTGCGCCCGCGCGATCTGCCGGGCCATCGCCAGCCCCAGCCCCGACCCGGGCAACGCCCGAGCCGCCCCGGCCCGGTAGAACCGGTCGAAGACGTACGGCAGATCCGCGTCCGAGATCCCCGGCCCGTGATCCCGTACGGTCACCTCCGCCCCGCCGTCCCCCCGAACGGCCAGCGCCACCTCCACCTCCGCCCCCGCCGGGCTGAACTTCGCCGCGTTGTCCAGCAGGTTCCCCAGCAGCCGGCTCAGCCGCGCCGGCACCCCGGCCACCACCACGGCCTCCTCCGGCACCCGCACCCGGAACGCCACGCCCGGCCAGTGCGCCCGCGCGGCCCCCACGCAGTACTCCACCAGCGGAGCCAGCCGCACCTGTTCCACCAGCAGCTGCGGCTCCTCGTCGCGGGCCAGCTCGATCAGGTCGTTGACCAGCCCCGCCACCTCCCGCAGCTGCCGCCCGAGCGCCAGCGAGGCCCGCTCCCGCTGCTCCGCCGTCAGCCGGTCCCCCCGCGCCAGCAGTTCCGCATTCGTCCGCAGCGCGGTCAGCGGGGTCCGCAGCTCGTGCGAGGCGTCCGCGACGAGCCTGCGCTGCGCGGTGACGGACTGTTCCAGTTCCCCCAGCATGGTGTTGAAGCTCCCGGCCAACCGCGTGACCTCGTCCTCGCGGCCACGCCCCGGGGGCGGCAGTTCGATCCGGTGTCTCGGATCCCGGGTGGCCGCGATCCGCTCGGCGGTGGCGGTGAGCCGGGTGACCGGTGCCAGACCCGTCCGCGCGACCCAGTAGCCGAGCAGGGCGGCCAGCAGCACCCCGGCCGCCGCCGTCAGCGCCAGCCACCACGAGGCCTGCTCGATGCCGCCCTCCACGGTGTCCGCGCGCAGCGCCACCTGGAGCGCCCGCCCCTTGCCGTAGTCGGTGGTCAGCATCCGCGCCGGATGCCCGGCGTGCACGATGGCGGTGTAGTACGGGGCCCGCGTGCCCGCCGCCACGGCCCGCGCGGCCGGGCCGACCGGCAGCAGGTACGGCGTCTCGGGGTCGCGCCCCGGATCCGCCGGCACCACCTCGGCGCAGGCGGGCGCCGCCCGGAACCGGCACTCCCCGGCCAGGGTCCCCGGTCCGGCGTCCGGGTTGCGCTGGGCGGCGAGGCGGGCGGACTGGGTCAGGCTGAGGTCGAGCTGGCTGTACAGCGCCCCGCGGACGACGAGGAAGGCCGCCGCGCACACGCCGAGCG